>JBFYTF010000281.1:0-19184 GCA_041300865.1 Anaerolineae bacterium | reverse complement strand
GCCGCGGTTTCGAGGCCGCGCTTTTGCAAACCTTTGACGAGCCTGTTATAATTCGTCATCGCCCGGAACTGGCCGACGTCTACGACGAGGGATATCGCCGCTACCGTGCTTTTGCCCGGTTTGCCTGGCAGCAGGCTCGCCCACCGCAGGGTGGCCCTGCGCCGGCTGCCGACACGTCTCTGGAGGGAGAAGAACCGACATGACAGGAAAGGACAGAAGGCTGAGACGGCTGCTCCGAGGTCCCCTGGGCCGCTGCTTGATGGTGCCCCTGGATCACGGCCCCTGGCTGGGCCCCATCAAGGGCATCGACTGCCCGCAGGCCATTGTGCAGCAGGTGCTGGCGGGCGGGGCCAATGCGCTGTTGGTCAGTCCCGGCGTAACCCGGTCTGTGCAGTCCCTGATCCCTCCTGAGACGGGCATTGTCCTGCGCGTGAGCCTCAGCCTCGGGCTGGCGCCCGAGGCCACGCAGGAGACGCCCGTGGCCACCGTGGAGACGGCGCTCGCCCTGGACGCCGACGCCGTGGCCGTCTCGATCTTTTTCGGGCGTGGCGGTGAGGTCGCGACGATGCGCTACCTGGGCACGTTGGCCGAGCAGTGCTCCCGCTTTGGCATGCCGGTGCTGGCCGAGATGATGCCCGCCCAGGAGCAGGCCTACGACGCCACGGCCATCGCCCACGCGGCGCGCATCGGCTTTGAGATGGGCGCCGACCTGATCAAGACCAACTACTGCGGCGACGTAGAAGCCTTTCGCCACGTCGTCCGCTCGTCGCCGGTGCCCATCGTCGTGGCGGGCGGCCCCAGGCAGCCGGAGGGCGGCGACGATACGCTGCCGATGGTCCGGGACGTGATCCACGCCGGGGCCGCCGGCGTGGCCATCGGCCGCCGTATCTGGCAGGCCGGCGACCCGCAGGCCCTCGTGAGCCAGATCTATGCCATCCTCTTTGGCGACCGGTAGCGGACGCACGCTGATGGCAGCCAGCCGCCGTCCCTTGTGTTGAATCGAGGCAAGCCATGGACACTCAGATCGCCCGGCAGCGCCTGGCCGGCATCGTCGGGCCTGAATACGTGACCGATGAGCCCTTTGTGCTGTTGGCCTACACCCAGGATTTTGGGGTCGAGCCGCCTCGCCGGCCGGCCCTCGTCGTGCGCCCGGGGACCAACGACGAGGTAGCCGCCGTGCTCCGGCTGGCCAATGAGCTGCACCTGCCTGTGTCGCCGCGGGGCGGCGGCTCGGCCCAGGAGGGGGGCTGCCAGTCGGAGGGCGGCATTGTGCTCGAAACCCTGCGCCTGGATCAGATCCTGGCCATCGACGAGGACACGGCCACCGTCCGGGTGCAGGCGGGCATCACGTTTGTCAAGCTGATGACCGTTCTGGAGGAGCGGGGCTGGAAGATCGGCATTGCCCCCTCGGGCGCTATCGCCGGCACGGTGGGCGCGCACCTGTCGCGGCCGGGCCTGGGCTGGGGCAACATCAAGTACCAGACCCAGGGCCACCAGGTCGTCAGCCTGAAAGTCGCCCTCCCCACGGGTGAGATCGTGGATACGGGCAGCGCGGCCAACCCCGCCGCCGGCCCCTTCTTCCGCTACGCCCTGGGGCCCGACCTGGCCGGCCTGTTTATTGGCGCCGAGGGCGCGTACGGCATCGTCGTCGAGGCCACTCTGCGCCTCTACCCGTGGCCGTCCCAGATCTATCTCGAGCGTTACGCCGGCAGCGACCTGGGCGAGGCCATCGATATTTTTCGCGAGATCGCCCACCAGAACCTGGTGTGCTACATCTCGGTGCCGGTCATCAAGCCCGACCTGGTCCTGTTCGACGTCAACGTCGAGGGCGACGAGGCCGAGGTAGCCCTCAACCTGGAGCGCATCCGGGCCATCACCGGGCGCCGGAGCAGCGTGCGCTACGAAGGACCTGAGGCGCCGCGCGAGTTCTGGGAATACCGCTGGTTCAAAACGGGCGAGGAGTTCAAGGCGGGCATGGCCGGGGCGGTCAACTACTTTTTGCCCTTCGCCAAGCTGGAAGAGGCAACCTATGCCATGCGGGAGATCATCGAGAGGCACGGCATCCAGAGCTATGCCCAGCAGATGTTCCCCGAGCCTACCGGCTCAGAGCACGTCAGCTTGCTGTTCCACCACCCCGGCGACCGCGAGGAGCTGGCGCGCGTGCGGGGAGCCATGCCAGAGATGATGGACCGTGCCCTGGCGCTGGGCGGCGTGCCCTATTCCAAAGGAAGGCAGTGGGCGCCCCACCTGCAAGCCCACCTGGGGCACACCGCGTACTGGCGCACGCTGCAGGCCCTCAAGCAGACACTCGATCCCAACGACATCATGAACCCCGGCGTCATGGGGCTGTAGAGGGAGAGGCAGATGCTGGAAGATCTAGGCCGCCGGCTTTACGATTGTTCCCGCTGCGGCTTCTGCCGGGTGTGGGGTTGGGAGGGGGTCGAGCACGTCTGCCCCACCTACCCCTTTACCCCTGGCTGGGAGACCCATTATGCCCGCGGCCGGGTCCGGCTGGCGCAAGCCACGCTCGAGGGCCAGATCGAGCCCAACCAGGCTTTCCTGGAGCACGCCTACGCCTGCACCCTGTGCGGCAGCTGCGAGGCCCACTGCCCCGTGGGCGTGCCGCTGGTCGACATTTTTCACGCCTGGCGGGTTGATCTGGCGGCCGCGGGCCACGCCCTGCCGGCGCACCGGCAGGTGCTGCAGGGGATGCGCCGCCACCTCAACCCCTATGGCCCCCGGCCTGACGAGCCGGCCACGCCGCCGCGCCCGGCGACGGTCCTCTTCTATCCGGGCTGCACGACCAACCGCATGGCCGGCGAAATCGTGGCGGCCGTGACCGGCATCCTGGAGCGCCTGGGGCTCGATGCGGCTCTCTTTGCCGACGACACCTGCTGCGGCTTTCCGCTGTACGAGCTGGGCCAGGTGCAGGCCGCCGGCGACGTGGCCCAGATCACGCTGGAACGTATCGCCGCCTACCGGCCCGACGTGTTGTTGACCACCTGCCCGGCCTGCTACAAAACCTTCAAGCACATCCTGCCCCAGGAGCTCGGCCTGACCGTGCCCTTCGAGGTAGAGCATATCAGCACCTTCCTGTTGCCGCAGGTCCAGGGGCGGCTCAACGCCAGGGCAGAGACGATCACGTGGCACGATCCCTGTGTCCTGGGGCGGCACCTGGGCATGTACGACGAGCCCCGGGAACTGCTGCGGGCCGTGCCCGATCTGGAGCTGCGGGAGATGGCCGCCAACCGGCAGGATGCGCTGTGCTGCGGAGCCGGCGGGGGCGTCTATTTCGCCTGCCAGAAGATGGCCAACGAGGCGGTGGTCCACCGGCTGCAACAGGCGGTGGAGGTTGGGGCGCAGGCCATCGTCACCTCCTGCCCCAACTGCTACGTGCGCTTCCGGCAGATGAGCCGGCAGAGGCGGCTGCCCATCCAGGCCCGCGAGCTGTCGCAGGTCATTGCGGAGGCATTAGATCTGGCGAGGAGGTAGCCGTGCAGCCCATCGACCTGCTGATCGCCCACGGCGCGGTCGTCACCATGGACGCCCGGCGCACCATCCATTACGACGGCGCCCTGGCGATCGACGGCGGGCGCATCGTGGACGTGGGGCCCGCAGACCTGGTCGAGGGCCGCTACGCCCCGGCGCGGACCATCGACGCCCGCCGGCGGGCAGTGCTGCCCGGGCTCGTCGACACCCACCACCACTTTTTGCAGAACCTGCTCAAGGGCACTCCCGACGACCTGGCGCTCGTAGACTGGATCGACTGCGTGTCGTCGCCGCGCATCGTGTTGGCCGTCGGCGGCTACCTGGCCGGTGACTTTGGCTTGCAGATCCACTCCTCGCGCCTGGGCTGCGTCGAGGCCCTGCGCTCGGGCATCACCTGCCTGCTAAACATGGAATGGGCCACCCCACCCGAGGTCGTCGACGTGTTCGAGGACCTGGGCCTGCGCGTGGTGCAGACCCTGACCCTCACGGACGTCGACCAGTGGAACCGCGAGGGCATGCTGCTGCCCGAGGCGGAGGTCTGGGACCTGGCCGGCCGCCTCATCGAGCGCTGCCGCCGCTCGAAGCTGGTGCAGTTCCGCTATGGCCTGGCCTGCCCCAACTCGTGCAGCCCGGAGCTGATCCAGAAGGTGCGCGCCCTGGCCACCGAGAACGGAGTGGGCATCCACATCCATATCGCCGAGACCGAGTTCGAGTGGGACAACATGCAGCGCCTGTACGGCAAAACGCCCACCCGCCACCTTCACGATCTCGGGCTGCTGGCCCCCGACGTGCTGGGGGCCCACTGCATCTGGCTCTCGGACGACGATATCGGGCTGCTGCGCGACTCGGGCACGCGCGTGGCCCACAACCCAGAGTGCAATATGAAGGTCGCCGACGGTATCGCCCCCATCGCCAAGATGCTCCAGGCGGGCGTGGTCGTGTCGCTGGGCACAGACAGCTGCGCCGTCAACGACAACATGGACATGTTCGAGGCCATGCGCGTGGCCGCCTTCCTGCAAAAGGTAAGCCGCATGGACCCCACCGCCCTGTCGGCCGACCAGGTGCTGGAGATGGCGACCCTGGGCGGGGCGCGCGCCCTGGGTCTGGAGGCGGACCTTGGTTCACTGGAGGTTGGCAAGAAGGCCGACGTCATCGTCGTGGATCTGACCGGCACCCACCTGCGGCCCATCAACAACCTGGTCAACAACCTGGTTTACTGCGCCAGCGCTGCCAACGACGTCGAGACGGTCATCGTCGACGGCCGGCTGGTGGTCGACAACCGCCGGCTGGTGGGCCACGACGAGGCCACCATCGTGGCCCAGGCCGAAGAGGAGGCCATTCGCCGGTCCCGCGCGGCGGGCCTGCCGGTGTCGCCCTACTATCAATAGAACGAGGGAGAGATGATCGGAAAAAGGGCATTGATCCTCGAGAACGGCGAGTTTGTCTTCCAGGAGTCCGAGGTCCCCGCTCCGCCGCCGGGCGAGGTGCTGATCGAGGTGGCGGCGTGCGGCATCTGCGGCACAGACCTGAACGTGTTCGTAGGCAAAAAACCCAAGGGCTGGAAGATTGTCTTTCCCTTTCAGCTTGGCCACGAGCTGTCGGGCACCATCGTGGCCGTCGGCCAAGGGGTTCCGGACGAGCCCGGGCTGCGCGTGGGGGATCGGGTCGTGGCCGATGGCCGCTTGCCGTGCGGCTACTGCCGCTACTGTCGCCGCGGCCACGAGAACCTGTGCGTCCAGCAGGGCTACCGCGCCGGCGGTTTCGCCCAGTACGCGGCCTATCCCTTTCGCAACCTGGTGGCCTTGCCCCCCGGCGTAGACCTGGTTGAGGCGGCCTTTGCCGAGCCGCTGGCCTGCTGCATCAACGGCAACAACAAGCTCGTGGACCTGCCCCTGGGCGGCACCGGGCTGGTCCTGGGCACCGGCCCCATCGGCTTGATCCACCTCCAGCTCCTCAAGAACCGCGGCCTGCGGACCATCGGCGTCGACCTGAAGGACAACCGGCTGGCAGCGGCGCAGGCCATCGGCGCCGACCACGTCATCAAGGCCGAAAAGCCCTTCGAGCTGGACGCCGGCCTGGTGGACCAGGTCAAGGAGCTGACGGGCGGCCACGGTGCGGACGTCGTGGTCAGCGCTGCCGGCCTCGATCCCTGGGTGCTCGAGGAGACGCTGCAGATGGCGGCCAAGCAGGGACAGATCCTGTACTTTGCCGCTACCCTCAGCGACCCGGTGACGGTCAACCTGGACGTGATCCACTACAAAGAGCTGCGCCTGGTGGGCAGCCACGACTCCACGCGGGCCGACTACGAAAAGGCGGTGGCCTTGCTGGCGGCCGGCAACGTCAAGGTGGGGCCCATCATCTCCCACCGCTACCCTCTGGACGACATCTACAACGCCTTTTGCCTCGCCAGCGAGCGGGCCGGGCTCAAGGTCATGGTCGTGCAGCAATGAAGATCCAGGGCGTTGTCATCGAGGACACCTTTGCCGAAGCCTGGGACCTGGAGGTCGTGCGCCTGGTGCTGACCGCTATCTCCAGCGAGGTGGCCTGGGGCGCGGCACAGCAGTTCACCGGTGCGGCCGGCTCCAGCGAGCTGGGCTCGCGCTTTAACGCCGGCATCGAGCGGGCGGCCACCCCGGCCGAAACGCCCGACTGCAGGCCCGGCGTGCTGGTGTCGTGCACCATGCCGCCGGCCCGCCGCCAGCAGCTTGTCGACGAGCTGGCCCTGCGCCTGGTGTTGGCCACCTTGGTGCCCACCTGCGCGGTGTACGACGCCATGGTGCCCGAGGCGACGGCGGTGGACGAGATCGACCTGCACGCCCTGGTCGCGGACCGTTGGCAGGGCTTTGACCAGGAGCGGCAGGCCGGCGGGCGGCGCCTGCGCGCTGTGCCCACCACGACCGCCGAGTTTGTCTACGAACAGAGCGTGCGCCTGTCCACGGCCGGCACCGACGGGCATATTGTCTGCTACGCCGCGACGCCCGCGGCGGCGGTGATGGCCGTGAGCGCGGCCAAGGAGGCGCTGGTGACGGTGGACGGCGTGGCACCCATGGGCTACGGCCTGGAGCAGATCTACCGCGAGCTGGACTATGTGCCGGCCCTGCGCTACCGGGTGCCGCACAGCAAGGTGCCCGCAGACACCGGCGCCATCCTGAACCTGTTGATGTTTGGCGCGACGGCAGAGCTGATGAAAAAGGCCATGGGCGCAGCCATCCGCGCCGCTGCCGGCGTGCCGGGTGTACAGCGGATTGGAGCGATGAACTTTGGCGGCGCCTTCGGCCGCCACCAATTTCACCTGCGCGAGCTGGTCTGACGGCGACGGCACAGGGCAAACCGGCTGCAGTTGCGCCCCTCGGGGCGATTGGACATCCTAAGGGAGGCAGGCATGCGTTATCGCAAACTGGGCAAAGCAGGCTTTGAGGTATCAGAGATCGGGTTCGGCGCCTGGGGCATCGGCGCCGACTGGTGGAAGGGCAGCAGCGACGAGGAGGGGATGGCCGCCCTGAAGATGGCCATCGACCTGGGCATCAACTTTATCGACACGGCCATGGGCTACGGCGGCGGCCACAGCGAGCGGCTCATCGGGCAGGTGGTGCGCGATTGCCCGGGGCAGGTGTTTGTCGGCACCAAGGTCCGCCCCATGAACTTTAACTTTGGACCCAAGCCGGGCGACTCGTTCCCCGAGGCCTACAGCCAGGAGTGGATCGTGGAGTGCACCGAGAACAGCCTGAAGAACCTGGGCCAGGAGCAGCTCGACCTGCAGATGCTTCACGTCTGGCTCGACGAGTGGGCCGAGCGAGAAGAGTGGCAGACAGCCGTGACCCGGCTCAAAGAGCAGGGCAAGATACGGTCCTTTGGCCTGTCGCTGGCCTTTCCCCTGGAAGAGCCCCACGTGCCGCGGCAGGCCATCGCCACCGGCCTGGTCGACGTCTGCGAGGTGGTCTATAACATCTACCAGCAGGAGCCGCAGACCATGCTCTTTCCCCTGGCCCAACAGGAGAATGTCGGCATCGTCGTGCGTTGTCCCCTGGACGAAGGGGCCCTGACCGGCCAGATCAAGCCCGACAGTACCTTCCCGGCCGACGACTGGCGCAACGACTATTTCCGCGGCGAGCGCAAGCAGGAGGTCGAGGACCACGCCCAGGCGCTCCAGTGGCTGGTCGACTGCGAGGGCAACTCGCTGTCTGACGTGGCCCTGCGCTTCTGCCTCAGCCACCCGGCCGTGTCGACGGTCATCGCCGGGATGCGCCGCCCGGCTCACGTCCAGGCCAACATCCAGGCCGCGGGGCAGGGCGCGCTGGCGCCCGAGAACCAGGAGCGCTTGCAGGAGCACGCCTGGCCGCACAACTTCTGGATCTAGAATCAGGGCAGCCATGAGCCACCTGACGGCCTGGATCGATCTGACGACGGGCGAGGAAAGCCGCGGGCCAACGGACGAGGACCTTTCGCGCCGGTACCTGGGCGGGCGCGGGTTGGGCGCCGCCCTCCTGGCACGCCACCAGGCCGGCCGCGCCTGGCCACGAGACGTTGATCCCTTCGATGCGCGCCGGCCGCTCATCTTCTCCGCCGGCCCGTTGGCCGGCACGGGATGGCCAACAGGCGCGCGCCTGCACGTCACCTTTCACTCGCCACTGACGGGCATCTATGGCTATGCCAACTCGGGCGGCTCCTTCGCGGCGGCCCTGGCCCGTGCCGGGTACGACGCGCTGGTGATCCATGGGCGGGCCGAGCAGCCCGTCTACCTCGAGGTCACGCCCCAGGGCATCGCCGCCAGGCCCGCGGCCCATCTCTGGGGCCGGGGGGTCTACGACACCCACGAAACCCTGGCTGCGGACGCCGGGCGTGTAGCGTGCATCGGTCCGGCAGGGGAGAACCGCGTGCGCATCGCGGCGATCCTCAACGACCGGGCGCGGGCCGCGGCGCGGGCCGGCGGCGGCGCCGTCATGGGCAACAAGAACCTGAAGGCCATCGTCGTGCACGGTGAGGAGAAACGAGCCCTGCCCGCCGCTTTCCGCGAGCGTGCTCTCCAGGCCATGCGGCAGGTGCGGGATCATCCCAACGTCGCCGGCCTGCGTGACTGGGGCACCGTGCACCTCGTCGCCATCAAGAACCAGGTCGGCGACCTGCCGGCTCACAACCACCAGCGGGGCCAGGTGCCCTGGGCCGGCCGCCTGGATGCCCAGGCCATCGCCCGTTACACGCTCAAGAACAAGGGCTGCTATGCCTGCCCCATCCGCTGTGGCCGTGTCACCGACATCGTCGAAGGGCCGGAGTACGAGACCCTGGATGCCCTCGGCCCCATGTGCGGCGTCGGCGACCTCGAAGCCGTCCTCCGCGCCAACCGGCTGTGCAACGACCTGGGGCTGGACACCATTTCCACCGGGGTGGCCATCGCCTTCGCCATGGAGTGCCACCAGCGCGGCCTGCTCGACGATGACGAATTCTCCTTGGAGTGGGGCGATCCGGCAACCTTGCTGGGACTCATCCAGGCCATCGCCGCGCGCCGGGGCCTGGGAGACCTGCTCGCCGAAGGGGTGCGCCGCGCGGCGATGGCCATAGGCGGCGACGCCCCGCGCTACGCCATGCACGTCAAGGGCATGGAGCTGCCCCGCCAGGAGCCGCGCATCACCAAGGGCTTTGGCCTGGGCCACACGACCTCCAACCGCGGCGCCGACCACCTCTACGCCCTGCCGACGATCGATCTGGCCGGAAACCTCGAGGCCGCCCAACGCCTGTTCCCACCCGAAATCATCCCCCGCCTGATGGACACCGACGACGAGACGTACAAGCCCGACCTGGTGGTCCTCAGCGAGCACATCTGCGCCGTGTCCGATGCCCTGGGGGTCTGCAAATTCACGACGACCGAGACCTACGCCCTCTACCCTGAGGACCTGGCGGCCGGGCTGAGCGCGCTGTGGGGCCGCGAGGTCGGCATCGAGGAGCTGCTGGCCGCCGGGGAGCGGATCGTCAACCTCGAGAGGCTGTACAACGTGCGCCTGGGCCTGTCGCGCGCCGACGACCGGCTGCCCGGCCGCTTCACGCAGGAGCCGCTGGAGGTGTACAACCTGGACGGCGAGGCGGCAGCGCCCGTGCACGTGGGGTTGGTGCGCGACCTGGATGCCATGCTCGACCGGTACTACCGCCTGCGCGGCTGGGACGAAAATGGCATCCCGACGCCCGAGACGTTGGCCCGGCTGGGCCTCCAGGACTGGAGTTGAACCATGTTTCCCTACAAGGGCTACACCGGCAAATGGCTATGGATCGACCTGGGCTCCGGAGAGGTTGAGCCCCGCAGCCTCGACCCGGCGCTTGCGGAGCAGTTCCTGGGCGGCAACGGTTTTGGGACCAAGTTGCTGTGGGACCTGGTCGGGCCGGAGGTGGATCCGCTCAGCGCCGGTAACAACTTGGTCGTCGCCACCGGTCCCCTGTCCGGCACCGGCTTGCCCTCCTCCGGCCGGGTGGAGGTTATTGCCAAGTCGCCACTCACCGGCATCTATGGCGACTCGAACGCGGGTGGCTTTTTCGGGCCGGAGCTCAAGCTTGCCGGCTGGGACATGCTCGTCTTTACAGGGCGCGCCGCGCAGCCCGTCTACCTGCACGTCGCGGACGATGACGTGGCGCTGCGCGATGCCCGGGAGTTGTGGGGCTTGACCACGGCGCAAACAGAGGCTGCGCTCCACGAGGCGCTGGGGGACGATCGAGCCCGGACGGCAATCATCGGCCCGGCCGGGGAAAACATGGTGCGCTTTGCCGGTATCCAGCTCTCCTCGCAGCGCTCGGCGGCACGCTGTGGTCTGGGGGCAGTCATGGGCTCCAAGAACCTGAAGGCCGTTGCCGTGCGAGGCCACCAGCCGGTACCGCTGGCCAACGCGGAGGAGTTCAGCCGCATCAGCCACGACTTTCGGGAGCGCCTGCGCGCAAACCCCGTCTATCCGGCCGTCCACGCCCACGGCACACCGGGCATCACGGCCATGATGAACGCCCTGGGCCGGTTCCCCACCAAGAACTTTCAAATGGGCAGCTTTGACCAGATCGACCGCATTGACGCTGACGCGCTGGATGCCCGCGCCTTTGTGCGGCACATGGGCTGCCACAGCTGCGTCATCGCCTGCGACAAGCTGTACGAGGTCCCTGACGGCCCCTACGCGGGCACCAGGCTGCACAGCGTCGAGTACGAGACGCTCAACGCCTTTGGCGCCAACATCCTCAACGCCGACCTGGACAGCATCCTGTACGCCAACCGGTTGTGCGACGACCTGGGCCTGGACACGATCTCGGCCGGGCGAGCGGTAGCCTTTGCCATGGAGCTGTGGGACCGGGGCATCCTCAGCGCAGGGGATACGGGCGGGCTCAAGCTGGAGTGGGGTGACATGGAGGTCACCCTGCAGCTCGTGCGGCTGATGGCCTATCGCCAGGGCTTCGGGGGCCTGCTGGCCGAGGGGGTGCGCCGCGCGGCGCAGGTCATCGGGCGTGGGTCCGAGGAGTATGCCATGCACGTCAAGGGCATGGAGATCGCCGCCCAGGACGGCCGCGCGCAAAAGTCCATGGGCCTGGCCCACGTGACGTCCAGCCGGGGAGCCGACCATCTGAAGGCCTTCCCGACCATCGACGAGACGGGCTACCCCGATGAAGCCCGGCGCCGCTACGGCGAGGCCTACCTGCCCGCGTTGGCCGATCCCCTCGCCACTGAGCACAAGGCAATGCTGGTACGCGACGGCGAAGACCTGGGAGCGGTCGCCGACTCGGTTGGGTTGTGCAAGTCGGGCGGGACCCACGTCCTGGCCGAGATCTACTGGGCCGACATCGCCGCCGCGCTGGAGGCAGCCACCGGCATGGACATGCCGGTCGAGCGGCTGAAGCGCATGGGAGAGCGCATCTATAACCTGCAGCGCTGCTACAACGCCCGCCACGGCATCACGCGCGCCGATGACCGGCTGCCGCGCCGCTTTAGCCAGGAACCGTCGCCTTCCGGCCATGCCCGGGGGCAGGTTATCGACGTGGAGCCCATGCTCGACGAGTACTTTCGCCTGCGAGGCTGGGATCTGGAGACCGGCTGGCCGGCTCTCGAAAAGCTGCGCGAGCTGGATTTGGAGGAGGCCAGCCCGTGGCCATCAGCGTAAAAGTGCGCCTGCACAACATGCTGCGCCATCACGCGGGCGTCGAACAGGAGGCGCTCGTGCTGGCCGAAGGGACGCTGCTCCACGCCGCACTCGAGGATCTGGCCCGCCGTCATGGCCCGGGCCTGGCGGGGATGCTCTTTGCCTCGCCGGGCGTCATCTCACCGCACCTGGTCATCTTTCGCAACCAACAACTCCTGCCACGGGACCAGGTCGACGTGCCGCTCGCCGATGGGGATGAGCTGCTGTTGTTTCCCGCCATCAGCGGCGGCTAGGGGGTCCTGAAGAGGGCGACATGTCTGTGACGCTTGTGTTGGGCCAGGTTCTGTGGGCCGACACGGCCCGGGAGCCGCAGCCGGGCTGGGGCGTGGCCGTCGAAGGCGAGCGCGTGCTCGACGCGGCACCACACGACGCCCTGCGAGCCCGCTTTCCAGGTGCGACCGTTGTCGAGGCCGGCGACTGCATCACCACCCCGGCATTCGTCAACGCCCACCATCACATGTACGGCGTGCTGGCCCACGGCATTCCGCTGGACACGGCGCCGGCCGGATTCTGGGCGTTCCTGGAGGACTTCTGGTGGCCGCGCGTCGAGAACCGGCTCAGCCACGACCTGATCGCCGCCGCCACAGAGTGGGCCTGCCTGGACATGATCCGCTCGGGTGTGACGACGTTCTACGATTGCCTGGAAGCACCCAATGCCCTGCCCGGCGCCCTGGAGGTCGAGGCCGAGATCGTGCGCCGTTGGGGCTTGAGAGGCGTCCTGTCCTTTGAGGCCACCGAGCGGCTGGGCGCGGAAAACGGCGAGCTGGGCCTGAGCGAGAACACCCGGTTCATCGACGCCTGCCGGGCGCGCGGCGGACTCGTCTCGGGGATGATGTGCTTCCACACGACGTTCACCTGCGATGCCGCGTTCATCCGCCGGGCCGTTGCCCTGGCTGCCGGACGAAAGGCCCGGGTCCACATGCACCTCTCCGAGGGCACCTACGAGCCCGATTACTGCCTGGCCCACTTTGGGCGGCGGCCGGCGGCCTATTACGAGCACCTGGGCGTCCTGGGACCCCACGTCCTGGCCTCGCAATGCGTCCAGGTCGACGGGAGCGAGATCGACATCCTCGGCCGGACAGGAGTCCACGTCTCCCATCAGCCGCTCTCCAACTGCGAGGTAGGGGGTGGCTTTGCGCCGGTGCCCGAGATGCTGCGGGCAGGCATCCCGGTCGCCCTCGGCAGCGACGGCTACATCAACAGCATGTTCGAGATCATGCGGGCCACCGGCCTGGTACCCAAGGCCCGCCTCCAGGACCCGGGCACCATGCCCGCCCACGTCGTCTGGACGATGGCCACGCAGAACGGGGCCCGGGCTCTGGGCTTTGACGACCTGGGCACGCTGGCGCCCGGCAAGCAGGCGGACCTGCTGCTCATCGCCGCCGGCCTGCCTACCCCCCTGGCGACGCACAACCTGGCCGACCAGCTGCTCCTGTGGCGCAATGCGGGCGACCTGCAGGCAGTCATGTGTGCCGGCCGGTGGCTCATGCGCGCTGGAGAGGTTGTGGGCGCCGACCAGGCGGCGGTGCGGGCTCGGGTGGCCGAAGCGGCGGCAGAGCTGTGGAAGGCGATGTAGCGCGGTGAGTGACCTGAGCGTGGCACTGTGTGGCCTCCGCCTCAAGAACCCGCTCGTGCTGGCCTCTGGCCCCCTGTCCTGGAGCGCGGAGGGCATCAAGCTGGCGTTCGCTGCCGGTGCGGCCGCGGTGGTGACCAAGACCATCCGCCCCGAGGCCACCCACAACCCGGCGCCCCACATTGCGGACGCCGGCCGGGGCAGCCTGCTGAACACCGAGGGGTGGTCCGACCTGCCCGCCCGGCAGTGGATCGAGCACGAATTGCCGGCCCTGTCCGGCCGCGAGGGGCTGCTCATCGCCAGCACAGGCCACACGCCGGCCGAGGTCGAGCAGCTCGCCGGCCCCCTGGCCCAGGCGGGCGCCGATGCGCTCGAGCTGGTCTCCTATCGCGCCGAGGACGCGGCGCCGATGGTAGCGGCCGCCAGGCGGCAGGTGCGGGTGCCAGTGTTCATCAAGGTCAGCGCCAACTGGCCCAACCTCGGCGAGGTGCTGGCCGCTTGCGTGGCTGCCGGCGCCGGCGGCGTCACGGCCATCGACTCCATCGGGCCGGCGCTGCGCGTGAACGTCGAAACGGCGCAACCGCTGCTGGGCTCCTTTGCCTGGTTGTCAGGTGACGCGATCCGGCCCATCGCCCTGCGGGTCGTGGCCGAGATCTGCCTGGCCCACAGGCTGCCGGTCATTGGCACAGGTGGCGTGGGCCGCGCCGAGGACGTGGTCGAGATGGTCATGGCCGGCGCCACGGCCGTCGGCGTCCACAGCGCACCCCTGCTCAACGGGCTGGGTTGGTTCGAAAAGACGCTGGCCGGGCTGGAGCGCTGGCTCGAGGAACGCGGCCACGCTCGCCTGGCGGACCTGCGCGGCCTGGCACTATCCGGCCTGCGCGCACCTTCGTCCCAGGCCGCCCTGGTCTTTGCCTTTGACGGGGAGACCTGCACCCGCTGTGGCCGCTGCGTGACCGTGTGCGCCTACAACGCCCGGCGCCTGTCTTCGACAGGGGAGATGGAGCTCGATCAGACGGTGTGCCGTTCCTGCGGGCTGTGCAGCTTTGTGTGCAAGGTAGGAGCACTGCGCGTCTTGCCCGGCTAGGGTTCTGCCGGGTTCGAATTGCTCGCCCACTATGGCGAGAAGCACGCCGAGGTCACCTCGCGGGGGTAGGCGCGCCCCGCCACAGGGGCTTGGCCCGGCAGAAAGTTGGGCGCGGCAGGAGGAGGCCATGCAAAGGCAGAGACGGCGCGGAGCCAACGTCCTTCTCGTTTTGGCGGCGGTGCTGGCCGCGGCGGCCTATCAAGCGCCTTCCAGGGCCGAGACCCCAGATTCCGCCCTCCAGCCGCCGGTTCTGAAGTGGCAGCTCGGCGGCTGCTTCAGCTCCTGGTGCGAGACAGGCTGGTACTCCTCCCCCGCAGTTACCGACCTGGATGGCGACGGAACGGTCGAGGTCATCGCTTCCGCCTATTCCATTGTCGTCCTGGATGGCGAGACCGGGATGCTCAAGTGGCGCATGAAATCGGGCCATGACCGCAGCGAGCCGGACGCCGCCAACGTGGGCCGCACCTGGCCCGGCATTGTCGTCGCCGACCTGGACGGCAACGGCGACATCGAGATTGTCACCGCCCACGGCAGTGGCTACGTCTCGGTCTATGACCACGAGGGCACCTTCGAGTCCGGGTGGCCCCAGCGCCCCGTGGACAGCGAACTCCGAGGCCTGTCCGTCTATGACCTGGAGGGCGACGGCCGGCTGGAGATCGTCGTCACCGGTGCCGTCGGAAGCAAGGTCAATACCTGGGTCTATGAATACGACGGGGTGCTGCGTCCCGGCTGGCCCCAATTGACGGACGACAGTGGTTACGCCTATGGCGTGTTCAATGACAACGCTGCCGTCGGCGACATTGACGGCGACGGCGCGGGCGAGATTGTCGTGCCTTCCGATGTGCACTATATCTGTGCCTACGAGCCCAACGGCAGCCAGGTTCCCGCCCATGCGATGTACGGCGGCAAGAGCTGGGGCCAAGTCGGCGTCTGGGAGAGCCAGGCCATCGAGCTGCGCGGCTGGGGCGCGTGCGACGGCGTGCGCGAAGAGAGCTATCGTACCAATTTTGCCCACGGTCCGGCGGCCATCGCCGACCTCAATCGCGACGGCAGCGTTGAAGTGGTGGCCGTCGGCAACGTCTACGATTGCTCGGTAGGACACCCGCCGGGCAAGTACAACGGCGTGTACATCTTCAACCCTGACCGCAGCCGCTTCACAGCCGGCGCCTACGACTGGCAAGCTCCACCCGTGGACACCGGCGCGCCGCTGAGTGAGGACTATGACCGGATCGAGAACAACCAGCCGAACCCGGCCTTGGCCGACCTGGACGGCGACGGGGAGCTAGAGATCCTCTACTCATCCTACGATGGTCGCGTCCATGCCTTTTGGCTGGACAAAACGGAGCATGGCAACTGGCCCTACGAGGTGTACGCCGGTGGCCCTTACCGTTTTGCCTCGGAGCCGGCCGTGGCCGACCTGGACGGCGACGGCCATGCTGAGGTCCTCGTCGCCTCCTGGGTTGAAAAGGAAAGCTATCAGACCGGCAAGTTGCACGTTCTGGACTACTTGGGCAATCCAATCCACGAGATCGACCTGCCGCCGGCCTTTGGCAGCTCTGGCTGGAACGGCGCGCTCCCTGCCCCCACGCTCGACAACCTCGACGCCGACGCCGACCTGGAGCTGGTGCTGAACACGGCACACTCGGGGTTTGTGGCCTACGACCTGCCCGGCACGGCCAACGCCCGTGTCCTGTGGGGCACGGGCCGAGGCAACTACCAGCGGACCGGATCGTTTTCGCCTGGCACGCCCCTGGACTCGTCCAAGCATGTCGTTCCCCACCTGCCCGGCCCTGGCGAAGCGGTACACTATACCATCCGGCTGGAAACCGTCGGTCCGGGCCTGGCGAGCGTCCGCGTGACCGACGCTTTGCCGGTCGAGCTGGAATACCAGGGCGACTTGTGGGCCACCGCCGGCAGCTACGGCGAAGCAGGGAGCGTCATCACCTGGACGGGTGCCGTCCTCGCCACCGAACCGGTGTCGATCACCTTCAGCGCCCGCCTTGGCACGCAGCTCACCCTGCCAAAGGCTATCGTCAACACGGCAGTTATCAGTGATGGCCTGGGCAACGTTTGGGAGCGGAGCGCGACGGTCATCGCCAACGGCCGGGGCATGTACCTGCCCCTGGTTTTCAACAAGCAGCAGGCCCAGGAGCCCTGATTTGACAGCCGGGCAAATGCGCATATAATAGTTGCACCAGGAGTCATTGTCGACTCGATTCGTTCAGGACCAGTCTGCGCCTGACAACAGACGTGGTACGGCGTCACCTCAACCCGTGAACAGCGGGCGCGACCGTCCCTCTCACCGTAGCCACACTCTTAATCGCCATAGCCTGTTCGCAGGTCATCCGCAACGCCTGAGGTTGTGCCTGTCCTTGCCGCCGGAACGCGCCTCAGCAGGGCCGACCAAGTTGCCTGGCGTCCCAACCCCGTCCTGGCCGGCGGGAGAGGAGGTGATCCTGCTCAGGCACCGGCCCGCGGGGCCAAGCACGCCTGGTCTGTTACGGGCCCGGCTTGTGCCGGGCATCTCACATTGGAGGGAGACAGGATGAAAAAGCCAGTATCTGTAGCGACGCTGGTTGTACTCGTGACGGTGTTGTGGCTGACGGCGCTGGCGCCGGTGGGCATGGCCGCTCAGCCCCCGGATCTTGGCGCCGCAAGTGTAGAAGTCATCGTCCAAACCGAGGGCAGTACCGAGGCCCTCGCCGGCCACATTCAGTCTCTCGGCGGAGTCGTCAGGTTCCGCTACCGGAACGTGCCCGCCGTCGCGGCGACGGTGCCCGCCGACAGGCTAGCCGAAGTAGCCAGTTTTGCCGGCGTAACCCTCGTCGAGAAGGACCGCCTCGTCTCGCTGAGCCCGGCGCCGGCCACCGGCAAGAATTACTCTCACCCGATGGCTTACAAAGTCCAGGACCTGGCCGGTGTCCAAGTAGAGGCCGTGGATCCCCTGTCGTTCTCGCCTGCATCGCTGCCCGCAGGCTATGCCAACTTCTTGTACACCGGCGCCTATCCGACCTGGCCCGACACGGGCGCGGGCGCGGGCACGGTGGTGGCTGTGGTGGACACGGGCACCGTGCCCAACGTCTGCCTGGCCCACGCCGTGATCGGCGCCCCGGGCTTCCCCGATGGCTATAACGCCACGGGCGACGGCATTCCCGCTACCAGCCCGCAGAATCACTGGCACGGAACGCACGTGGGCGGTGTGATCGCGTCGGCTTGCGCCCTCACTTTCCCTGATCCGTCGGATCCGCTATACCAGTCCATCGCGGCTTACCTGCCGTGGGGGCCCGACTTTGTCCCGGTGTTTGGGCAGGCGCCAGAAGCCCAGCTGTACCCGGTCAAGGTCTTCCCGACCAGTGGTGCCGGCGTTCCGACGTCGATCATCCTCGACGGCGTCGATCACGTCCTGACCTTGAAAAAGACCGGGACTCTGGACGTGGACGTGGTCAACATGAGCCTGAGCGGGCCCACGGTGTGGGACGGCCGTGACACGTTCGACCGCTTTGTGCAAGAGCTGGTGCAGGCTCACATCCTGGTCGTGGCGGCAGCCAGCAACGACGGCCCGATCCCCAACAGCGTCGGCTCGCCGGCCACTTCTTTCGGCGCCGTGTCCGCTGCCGCGCTCGACTATGCGCCTTCGTCGCGCGTTTTTTACGAGTACTTGGGCCTGAGCTACTTTGGCACGCCCGGCCAGGGGTTGGTCATGCGGCGCAGCGGCGAGGTGCGCGTCACCAACTTTTCCAGCCGGGGCCCGCTGAGTGACGGGCGGCTCGGCCCCGATATCGCGGCGCTCGGCATGTGGACCTTTCACGCGGGTCCCAACAACGAGCTGCGCTGGGCCGGCGGCACGTCGTTCGCCTCGCCCACGGTGGCCGGTGCGGCTGCGCTCCTGAATGCCTATTGGGAGGCCCAGGGCCATGAAACCGATGCCGTCGTCCTGGAGAACGTGCTGCTCATGGGTGCGGATCCACTCGTGGTCGGGTCGACCTGGCAAAGCAGCAACGACCAGGGCTACGGCGCAGTGGACGTGCCGGCGGCGCTCGAACGACTGCAAAACGGGGACTGGAAGCTCAAGGCACTGGCCGACCCTGGTGCCCTCACGCGCAACGTCCTGGGCGCAGCTGTTCCCGGCAAGGTGCAGACGTGGGAGAGCGGCCTGGTGACGCTCGACCCCAGCCAGGCATACAACGCCGTGTTTGACATCGGGACGACTACCAGCCAGGTGACCATCGAGGTGTTCGACATCCAGGCACCCGACAACTGGGAGTATGCCTACTGGCCCAACTCCCTGGAGGTGCACCTCCAGAGCGCCGAACGCACCGCCGTCCCGCACCCTCTCGGGTTCTATTGGTATCCGTTCGCCTACGGCAGCGCCTTCGAGGTGGTGGTCGAGGATGGGCCGTGGACGCTGGACGGCGAACAGATGGCGTACAAGCCGATGGAGCCGGGGCTCATGAAGCTGTCGCTCATCGGCGATTACAGCAACGAGGACCCTGTCAGCTTCAGGCTGCGGATCACCCGCGAAAACAAGGCCAAGCTCCCCACCAACCGCATCGCCAACGGGCTGCTGCAGACGGGTGGGTATGCTGTTGTGCCGGTCGCCATCCCGGATGGCGTGTCGGTCGCCACCTTTGACCTGCGGTTTGGCCGGGACTGGGCCAAGTTCCCGACCAGCGACATGGACCTCCTGGTTTTCAATCCGAACTTTGACCTGGTCTCGATAGACGGCGCAACGCTGAACGCCCCCGAGCGGGCCGTCATCCAGGCACCGGTGGCCGGCACGTGGTGGGTGTTGATCGACGCCTACGAGGTCTGGAAACCGGACAACTATGACCTGTTCCTCACCCTGGAATAGCGCTTGAGGGATCCGGGGACCGCCCGG
>JBFYTF010000258.1:0-17915 GCA_041300865.1 Anaerolineae bacterium | reverse complement strand
TCGACCACCCCTACGTGCAGAACGGCCTGCGCCGCCGGCTGCGGGAGGCCTGGCATGAGCTGGCCGTGGGCGGCGGGGTCAAGGTGCCGTCCTTCATGGGCCTGCCCGACTCGTTTCGCGGCGCCGTCGACTGGTTGCCGGAAGGTTACATCGTCTGCCCCGACCTGTCGCCCGGCGAGGTGCTGGCCACCCGCTATCCCATCCGCACCCGCCACGACATCCAGATTTGGCACAACCTGGACTGGGACGCCGCCTTCCAGATGCTGCACGAGGGCCATCCGGAGCTCGTGGGCAAGATCGACCCCCTGGTCATGCGCTCCGCCTTCCGCTATGCGGAGAAGCACAAGGGCGTTGCCTTCATGAGCCACGGCACGGCCAAGCGGGTGGGCGGCGACTTTGACGGCGACGTCTTCCAGATCATGCCGGTTACGCCCTACAAGCGCCTGGACGAGATCAAGCACCCCAACCGCGACTGGTCGGACCTGGCGCCCCTTGTCGATCAGGTGCGCCGCGAGGGCTGGGGCCAGCAGGGCACGACGCCCAAGGTCAAGCGCCGCCTGGCGACCCACGTCGCGCCGGAGCGCCCAGAGAAGGTCACCGAGGAGAACCGCAAGTGGCTGGGCTCGGCAGCCATCCATCAGGGCGGCCACCGGGAGCAGTTCCTGGTGGAGCTGGGCAACCACCTGGACGGCCAGGATCTCACACCGCAAAAGAAACAGGGGCTAGTCGGGGCGCTGAGTGCAGTCGCCCGTGACCGGGAGCGGAGCCTGGACGAGGCGGTCGACATCGCCGAGGCCCACGGCTTCGACAGCCACACCTGGATCAGTCAGAGAGAAAGCGATCTATTCGAGTTGGCGCGGCAATACAACCGGGAGCAGGCCGGCCGCCAGGCCCTGAAGAACATGGACAGCGCCCTGGGCCAGATCGTCTACACCGTCTCGCGGGTCAACGCCTCAAACAAGTACACCCCGGAACAACGGGAGCAGACCATCAGCCGCCTGGCCGAGGAGCTGCAGGCCGAGGTGGACAAGTTCAAGTATGACACCGGCGCGGACATGGAGTACGTTAACGAGGTGCGCAAGAAGGTCGGCCGGGAGCTGGTCTGGCTGGACGTGCACAAGGACCCGGATGTCTTTGTCCGGGAAACGAGGTTATCACCCAGCCAGGACGCCGTTTCCCACCTCTGGAACCACGTGAGCCGGGCGTTCCGTGCCTGGGAGCGGACGCCCGAGCCGCCGAGTCACTTCAAGGCAATGCTGCCTGCCGAGTTCACTACCGAGCAGTACGCGGTGGCCAGACAGAAGGTCAAGTGCTACAACCGGGCCGTGGCCCGGGCCATGCAGGGGAACGACGACAAGGCCATGGTGAGCGCCATCCAGAGCATGGAACAATGGAGCAACGGCTACACCGACCCCCAGGAACGCCGCGTCATGGCCCAGGCGGTGTGGCACGCCGCACACGAAAGTACCCGGCCCGGTGGGACTGCGTCGGCTGCCTTCCACGCCTTTCGGCTAGAGGTGCTGGCCCAACTGGCCACGCCTCAGCCCCGTCCCATGCGCGAGATCGTCATCTTGGGAGCGCATCACGAGGGCAATCTAGGAGAGCGCGTTGTGGACTACGATCAGCCGCGGACGGTCCGGCTTCAGGTCCTCCTGGAGGACTATCAGGACACCTACGGCCGCACCGAGCGACGGTTGGCAGCGTACGAGCTGGATGACAGAGGCGAGCCGTCGCAGCGCATCGGTTATCTGCCCAAGGATGCGCCTCGGCAGATAGGCGGGTATTTGGCGACCCTTCACCTACCGGAGGGCAAGAAGCGGCTTGAGGGCCAGCTCAGCCCTCTCAAGGAATACGCTGGCAACGAAAGAGTGTGAAGTGGACACAAACAGGCCATTGACTAGCACCACCGCCGCTACATTAGCGGCGATCACGCCCCACGTCCCAGAGGATCCCACCGACCTCATCGAGATCTTTGGCCGATTCCTGCGGCTGTATGTGGCCGACGGAGACGCAAGCGCGGCCACGATGCGAACCTATCATGCCCAGGCAGCTCAGTTCGTTACTTGGTGCCAGCAGTGTGGCCTCAGTCCTGCAACCGCAACGGAAGAGGACATCATCTCCTACCGCAAGTATCTGGTCGAGGCCCACTACAGGCCGACGACGGTAGCTCTCAAACTGGCAGTTGTTCGCCGCCTATATGAGGCCATCCGCTGGCGGGGGCTCAGACACGACAATCCAGCTGCCGGGATCAAGGCGCCGCGAGACCGGACCAGCCGTGAAGAGAGGGTGAAGTACCTGCCGTTGCAGGGGCTCAAACAGCTGCTGGCTGCTCCCCAGGGAAATGGCCCGCTGGCCTGCAGGAATCGAGCGATATTGGCTTTGATGGGGGTGCACGGCCTTCGGGTAGCGGAGGTTGCAGGTCTGTATCTGGAAGACGTTGACTTGAGTGTGGGGGAGGTTAAGGTTTTAGGTAAGGGACGAAAGATACGGACGGTCTACCTCATCAACCACACGGCAGGGCTCTTGACTGACTGGCTGGAAACACGTCAAGCCGTGGCACTGGATGGCGTCTGTGCTTTGTTTGTGGTCCTTGGACCCCATGGGACGGGCACAGCCCTGGGACCCAGAGGCATCCGCTACTTGGTGGACAAGTATTTGACCGACCTGGGGCTCAAAGCGGAAGGGATCTCTTGCCATGCCCTCCGTCACTCTTCAGCGACTTGGGCGCGTGCTGGCGGAGCCAGGTTGGATGCCATTGCCGGCATGCTGGGTCATGCCAGTGTAACCACCACCAGCATCTATGCACGAATAGTGGATAGGATCGCTGAGAATCCGGCGCGCTACCTTGAGGAGCTGATGGGGTTCAGTTAGAGACTGCGCGCGCATTCGGAAATGGATTTGCCTTTGCGGCCGGGAGAGCTATAGGATGAGCAGGAACATGGCATTGGCGACAACCGGAGGCAGCTCGGGGGCCGTTACATCCTTTGTCCACTGGCAGGCGGCGCTTGACGCGTTCCTGAACACCTTGTCCTCACCCAGAACGCAGAAAGCCTATCAGCGCGCGGTCATAGAGGCAATGCGGGCCATGGGCGAGCGACGGGTGGCCGATCTCACACCGCCGATGCTGGCCGCCTACCGGGCCAGCCTTGTGGCGCGTCTCGACGTCGACTGCGAGGATCGGTTGAGCCCGTCCACGGTCCATCTCAAACTGGCCGCTCTGCGCTCGTTCCTGTACTTCTGCCGGCTGACCGGGGTGACCTTACTGGGCAAGGATCTGATTGCCTTCGTGCTCAAGTCGCCCAAGGCCGAGGTGCACAGGCCCTACGCCGTCTTGAGTGAAGCAGAAAGACGGCGCTTCCTCGAGGCAGCAGCCGCACAGGGGCCCAGGGAGAAGGCTCTCGTTTCACTCGGCCTGGGTGCCGGCTTGCGCGTTTCGGAGCTGGTGAACACCTGCCTCGGTGATTTCTCGCAAGACGAGGCGGGGAGTTGGTGGCTGCGCATCCGGATGGGAAAGGGTCGAAAAGACCGCCTCGTGCCAGTGCATCCCTCGGTCATGGCCGGTGTCAAGGCATGGCTGACAGCAGATGGGCGTAGCCTGAGCCGGAAGTCGGATCGGGAGACCTACCTGTTCAGCACGCGGCAGAGCCCTCGCATGTCCACGACGCGGGCCTGGCAGATCGTCAAGGGGCTGGTCAAAGAGGCCGGGATCGAGAAGCCGATCAGCCCTCACAGCCTGCGGCATACCATGGGGCGCCCGTTCGGGCGTCTGGTCAATATATCACCGGATATGGCCCGTTATCAGGAACGGGTCTCCTCACCCTGGCGGTTCAGAGGGCCAAGCACTCTGGGCTGGTTAGCTTCCAGGGAACATGAGCGAGTCGTGAGGGGGAGACCGACCCCCAATATGCGAACGTTCAGGATGGATGGAAAGGGTTAGTCGGTTATTGGCGAAGACGAGACATGATCAAGTCGCGGCTGGCATACGCGGTCTGTGATGCCAGGAGGGCTGTAACCCGACAGCCATGGTTGTCGGCGAACCCTGAGCCATTGTTAGGTAGGTCCGAGCGCCTGAGATTGCAGAGGACCCAGCCCTCAGGCCCCCTGTCAGGGGGAACGTGTTCGGAAGTCAACCCGACCCCATCCCAGTGACCAGACAGCTACCGGGGAACCACCTGGCCTTCCTCGACAGAGGCGGCTGGCTTGGGCAGTACCGGGCTCAGGTGGGGCAGACTGGCCGTAGTAGTCGGTGGAGTCACGACCACCCAGGGAGGTTGGGAAAGCCAACCACAGGGCAAAGGGCCAGAGGCATCGTCGTCCGGCAAGGATAACGAACGGAGGTGATAGACCTGATGGTGGACGTTATTCGTGAACTCGGACATCTTGAGAAACTGGCAAAGGAGGACCCGACCCGACGCTTTAACCGGCTGTATCGACTGCTGCGCCAGGAGTCGTTTCTGGCGCTGGCAAAACAGCGCATTGCCCACAACAAAGGGGCCAATACCCCCGGCGTGGATGGGCAGGTGATGGACAACATCACATCCCAGGAGATTGTCCGGCTCAGCCAGGAATTGGCCGCAGGCACGTACCAACCACAACCGGCCCGGCGGCGATACATCCCCAAGCGGAATGGCAAACTCAGGCCGTTGGGCATCGCCGCCAGTCGGGACAAGGTGGTCCAGGCAGGCGTGGCCCTCATCCTCGAAGCGCTCTATGAGCCGTTGTTTTGCTCTTGCTCCCATGGCTTCCGGCCGGGCCACAGCCCCATCACGGCGTTGCGGCAGGCCTCAGCAGCTTACCGGGCAGGCGCAACGTGGATCGTAGAGGGCGACATCTCGGACTGCTTTGGAAGTTTCCCGCACTCGGTCATCCTCAACTGCCTGCGCAAGCGCATCCGCGACGAGCGGTTCATCGACCTGGTACGCAAAATGCTGCAGGCCGGTGTCATGGAATCTGGCCGCACCACTCCCACTTACTCGGGTACAGCCCAGGGTGACGTCGCCAGCCCCATCCTGGCCAACATCGTTCTCCACGAGTTCGACCGTTGGATGGAAACGACCTGGCAGGCCAATCCACCACCACTCACTGCCAAGGAACAGAACGCCCGCAGCAACCCCGCCTACATGCGCCTACACTACCGCATCATGGACCTGCAACGCTACCTGGACGGTAAACGGCCTATGCCCAAGGGCAAGACAGTCGAAGAGCTGCGTGAGGAGCTACGGGAAAAGCTCCGCCTGCGACGACTGCAGCCCCGTCTCCTCCCTCGCCGGGCCATCTACTACCTGCGCTACGCTGACGATTTCTTGGTCATCCTCTGCAACACCTCCAAAGAGGAGGCCCGACAACTGAAAGCGAGCATGGCCGCGTGGCTGCACGAAACCCTCGGGCTTACTCTGAACCAGGACAAGACCCTTGTCACCCATTGGACCAAACAGTTGCGCTTCTTGGGATATCACCTGCAGGGACGGGCGAACCGCAACGGCACGCACTGGTTATACCTCAGCATCCCGAAAACTGCCGTGCGCGAAGTGGTCGCCAAAATCGAGCGCGCCACGGCCTACAGCCAAGCTCCGGCCTACGACGTCTTTGTCAACGTCAACCGGGTGGTCCGCGGCTGGATCAACTACTACCGCTACGCCCACGACAACAACGTGGTCGGTGGCAAGGTGTCCATGGTCGTCTACTGGTGCACTGTCCACTACCTGGCCAAGAAACATTGCCGTTCCATCGCCAGAATCATGCGCAAACAGTACGGCCGGGACCCGAAAACGGGCTGCCTGGCGCTGTTCGTCCACAAGCCGGGTGTGTCTCCGTCCCCCAAAACACGCTACTTCATCTGGCACAAGACTCCGCACCGGTTGACGTTCGCTTCGGCCGGCGCAGCCAGCGTGGAGGACCGGCAAGCTTATGTGGACCTCGGTTGGGCTAGGGGACACAGCCTGCACAAGCGGCTGGAAACCAGAGCTCAGGCAAGGCTGATATGCGCGTGCTGTGGGGCAACAAGAGTGACGCTGTTTGTACATCACCCAAACAGGCTGAGAAAAGCGAAACGGGTCAAGAAAGGCGCACGCCACGTGGCAGCGTCTGGCCTAGAACAGCAAACCGTGCTGCTGTGCCGGGCTTGCCACTTGGGCTACCATCATGGCAACATACGCCAGTAATTCAGGGCACGACGATGCGGGAAAGCCGGATGCAGCGATGAGTTGCCCGTCCGGTTTGGAGGGGGCTGGGCGGAAACGTACCCCAGCAATGGGGCAACGCGCCGCCCTTCCACCCTATGCCATCGAGACCCTGCGGGCCGGCGCGGGCCCTGTCATCGTCCAGAAGCTGCTGGGCCATGCCTCCCTGTCCACAACCCAGCGCTATGTCGATCACCTGGAGCGCGAGGATCTCCGTCTGTGGGCATTCTCGCCGAACTGAACGAGGTCAAGACAACAGGCATCTGCGAAAACTGGCGGATAGTGGTCTCATGGGGAGACGCATGTGAGCCTGACAGCATCCAATAGAGCTGGCAGGACGATAGGCGTGTAGTTTGACGGGTAGACCTACAAGCGGTACAATGGGTGTGCGTGAAAGCATAGCCGGTCGCGGAGTGACCGCGGTCTGCCTGCCTGACGAGGTGTAGCCATGGGTCCGTCCGACGCGCCCACGGATGACGAACCGGGTTCGCGCCAGGTGCCGAGGGTCCAGTTGGGCACATGGCCACCGTTGTGGACGCCTGTCAGCTCCCGAAAGGCGGTGGGAAAGGCGGTCTTGTTATCCCGGCAACCGTCGGTAACAATGAGAGGAAGACGGGTGCCATGCCCGAGCCACCAAGCTTATACCATGAAAGAAGGGAAAGGACAAAATGGACGTCGAGGAGCTTCTGAGAAGATACAAGGCTGGACACCGTGAGTTCAGAGGGGCCGACCTCAGGGGGGCCACTTTGACCGGGGCCGACCTGAACAAGGCCGATCTACGCGGGGCCGATCTGGGCGGGGCCGACCTGACCAAGACCGACCTGGGCGGGGCCGACCTGAGCAGGGCCAACCTGACCGCGGCCAACCTGGGCGGAGCCGACCTAAGCGGAGCCAACCTGCTCGATGCCGTCCCGGTCATGGCCAACTTGAGCGGAGCTAACCTGAGTGGAGCCAACCTCAGCGTGGCCAACCTGACCGGGGCCAACCTGACCGGGGCCAACCTGACGGGGGCCGACCTGAGCGGGGCCAACTTGACCAGGGCCAGGATAACCCGTAGGCAACTGGCCCAGGCCAAGACCCTCGAAGGCGCGACCATGCCTGACGAGACGAATCATGGATAGCCAAGTGAGACCGTGCCCGAGCCGATAGCCGCCGAGGCGATCTGGATAGAGCCGGCCCTGGCGCGAGAGCCCGGCACCTTCGCGGCGGATTGCCAAGTTCGTAGCTCCCGCCTGACTTTAGAGCAGCTCTACGGAACTGTCGGGTGATGCTACCGAAGCACGGTCTCCAGGGTGTGGGTCGTCGCGACTAATCTTTCAGCCAGCAGGCATCGCCCATCAGCCGGGCCAGCGTGCCTTCGTGGCGGTAGACACGGGCAATGAGGAACTCAAAGGCACCGTCCATGACCTCGAGCACCTCTTCAGGGTCCAGGCCTTCCGCCAGGGCGGTCAAGCCTTTGACGTCGCAGAAGAGGATGGTCACCAGGCGGCGCTCGTGGCCCACTTGGCCGCGCGTCGCGCGCAGCCGCTCGGCATACTCCTGGGGAATCAGTCGTTGCAGCCGCTCGGCCAGAGGTTCAGGCAGAATGGGTGCAGCTCCGCTCAAGCGCCCGGCGCACTGGTTGCAGAACCTGGCGCCCTGAGGATTCTCAGTTCCGCACTGTGGGCACTTCATGGCTTCCCTCCCCGGCTCATGGCGAACCGAACTGGTCGCTGCGAGATGAGCTGGGCACCGGTACCGCGGCTTCGCAGCTCACGCACCCCCCCGACTGCGGCCCAAGCCGGCACACAAGGGTACCGAACAGCCGCGCTGCGTCCATGATCTCGAACCCATCATACCCTCGCTGCGGTGGAGATGCAATTTCCTGCTACATTCCTTGTCAGGGCTCCTGTCGTGGCCGAATATTCTCATGCAATGGGACTCGGGCCAGACAGGGCAAATGATCCTGTTTTTGCGCAGATAGAGATCTTCCCCATAGAAACTGAAGCGATCTAGCCAAGCCCTTGGATCCAGCGCGGACTCGCTCCCAAGAGAGAGGCAGGATCGGTTAAGGGCTATGACTGGAACCGGACACGACCGTTTCCGGCGGAGTTTTCGATAAGGGAGAGTGGATGAAAGTCGGTGCCCGCTGCACGGCCCGGGCAACCCTGTTGGGATGCTGAGGTCTCTAGGCGTGACCGTCAGCCCGGTTCTACTCAAGGAACTGGTCACACTTCACACGTGCCCTTCTCCCTCACCGCGCGTCTCGTGTTGGATTGTGCTGCTAGCCGCTGCAGAGGGCAAGAGCTGACCACAAGGAAACAACTCGCAGCAACCCTGCCTTGAGCAAAAGCCGTAGCGATGTGACGACGGCGGAGATTCAGCACCCTCCCAAGCAGGCGAGCAGTCATCCCGGTTCTTGTGCTCTCCGTCCAGCGGTGAGCGGATGGCGAGCATGCTTTGGCTCAACATAAAAACTGATCTTGACAAACGCATACTTGGATGGTATAATCATGATGAGAGGCACGAAATCTATCTCTCGCTGACCACCCTGCCGTTGCTGTAGCCTCAGCTTCGCACAACAGAGTCTCATCGCTGCCGCCGTAGCAAGTAGCCCACGCCTTGGGCTGGCAAAGCACCTTGGTCGCAGTCCGAGAAGACCTTTCCCTTGTTGTTTTGGAGTGGGAGCCACGTGGAACCTCATCCTGGCCGGAAAAGCCCGGCCGTTCGAGATTGGTCCTGAGCCGGCTCTCCATGGGGGTGAGATAGGGCGAAAACTCCACGTCAACTTGATTTTGAGGACGTACCCGCGGAGTAGGTCCAGTGACAAGTGCAATCCGGCAGCTGAGCTTTCACCCAGGCCGTACCATCGTGTGTACAGGGGTCCGTAAACGACTTGCCGTCGTGCACCGGCAGCACTGCGGGAGGCGTGTATGGTTGAGGCCTGATCCTCACCCTGGCGCTTCGGTTTCCTACTCGCGTTTCTGTTCTCCCCTCGGGCACCCCTTTCCACCCGCAGAACAAACAGGGGGCGGGCCTGCAAAGGAGGAGAGCGACATGAACACGCGACGCCTACAAAACCTGGCGAGTGTCTAGCGGCGACAGTGCCCGCAACAAGTGTGAGAAAGGAGGTTTTTTCATGATAAACCGCTACACAGTGGCTATTCCTAGTTGGGTGCAGATGAAGATCTGGAGAATCGCCTACTTGATTATTCTGGGGGGGCACGAAGGCCCAGTCCGTGACATCATTGAGACCGAGCCGGACGAGGAGTTTGACCTCATGGTGAAGAAGTATGTGACCGCAGCCTTGGCCGGCGAGGAAGTGCCCGAGGCCATCGCTCCTGCCATCCTGAACCTGGCGGATGATGTGATGTCAGGCCGCGAAATGAAGATTCGGACGGGCGACTATATCGCGCTACAGAAGTTTGCACGACAGGCCGGGTAGGCCTACTGAGTGCATGTGCCCATGAGAGGAGGATGCCGGACCTCCTCTCACTACCTTGTTGCATGGGGCGCTGCCATGGAGTTCGATGGTTTGCCGTGGGTGTTGGGCTGGGAGCTGACGCTGGCCTGTAATTTGCGCTGCCGCCACTGTGGCTCGGCGGCCGGCCTGCCCAGGCGGGAAGAGCTGAGCTTGGCAGAGGCCCTTGCGGTGTGCGACCAATTGCCTGCCCTGTTGGTCCAGGAAGTGCATTTTACCGGCGGCGAACCGCTGATGCGGTCTGACTGGCCGCAGATCGCCGCTCGCCTGATGAAACTGGGCATCAGGACGCAGTTCATCACCAACGCGCTGGCGCTCACGCCCGAGGTCGTTGCCCAAGCAAGCGAAGTTGGCGTCGCCTGCGTCGGTTTCAGCCTGGATGGGCTGGAGGAGACACATGACTACATCCGCGGTTTCTCGGGCCTCTTTCGCCGTGTCCTGACCGGGATCGAACAGGTACAAGAAGCCGGGCTACGCGCTGCGGTGCTGACGACGGTCAACGGGCGGAACGTGGATGAGCTTCCGGCGATGCTGACCCTCCTACGCTCGGCCGGCGTCAACCACTGGCAGGTACAGCCGATCTTCCCCTTGGGACGCGCCCGGGCATGCGCCGAGCTCAAACTGAGTCCTGAACAATACATGCAGCTTGGTTACATTCTCCACACATGTGTGCCGCTGGCTGCTCAGGACGGCTTCAGGATTGACCCGGCCGATAGCTTGGGCTACGGCACCGAGTTGGACACGCGCGAATCGCCGTGGTTGGGCTGCCCGGCAGGTCTGGTCTCGTGCGGACTCACCAGTGACGGCAAGATCAAGGGTTGTCTGTCGATGCCTGACGGGTTTGTGGAGGGCGATCTACGCCAGAACGACCTGTGGGACATCTGGTTCCATCCCGAGGCATTTGCCTACAATCGCCGGTTCAGCCTGGAGAACCTGGGGCCGGCGTGCTGCGGGTGCGACCGGGCCGACCTTTGCAAGGGAGGATGTTCCAGCATGTCTGTTGGCGCGGCCGGAGCCTTCCATGGAGATCCCTACTGCTTTTACGGCATCACCCATCGCCAGGCCTGGGCTCGGGCCATCGCGGACCGGCTCACCCAGGAATAACGCCCTGCCTGGATTCTGCTGGAACAGAGGGTAAGAATCCTCTCGAGAGAAGAAGGTGAGCCGCGGAGGGGGCGAGATGCCGATACTTCGTAGCGGGTGAATCTGCTACGAAGAAGGGCAAAGGGTTGCACCACTTGGGAGACACAACCTAAGTTTGCCCGAGCTTGAGTGCTAGCCAGTCGGCACCGGTTTACGCAGTTGGGGCTCACGTCACAATCATACACATGGAGGAGAGAGAAATGGAAGAGCATATAAACGTTTACATCTACCCCTATGAGCTTACCTCAGAAGACAAGCTCACTGATGGACCTGAGGGGGATCAGATCAAGATCAGCGAAGACACACTGCTCATCTGGGTGGACCTACACCCAGAGCAGCGCTTCGTCCACGAGGCGCTCTACATCTTGATCTCGAGTGCAGGGGCGCGCGTTGAGGAGGGGCAGTGGTGGCCCGAGCTCAACGGTGGGCGGATCCTGTACGGCAGCCGCAACCAAGCGGCGGTCTTGTCTCCGCTGCAGCTAGCAAGGCCATACGTAGGCAGCTGAAAGTGGCCGTTGGCAAGAGAGCCGCTCGATCGCCTTTTTACCGCGATGTGGGACCCTGGGATTCTTCGGGGCTCACCCTCAGCGTGGGATTGGGCACACCTGTCCGGCTGGATGGGCAGGACAATGCAGGAGAGGCGATCGGGCCCTGCAGCCGCGTCGAGCCCAGGCGTGCCCATGTGACCTACGCAGAAGCCATGCCTGGCGACCGTGTACGAATGGCTCGCACCGGTCACGAATTGTGCTGTCCGAGCATTCTCATCCGCCGGGATATTGCCGGACGGAAGGCGGAACCGCTGCTCTACTGTGGTCATCTCGCTTAAGGACAATGCCCTGAGGGTTCCTTCGCAGCCTCACCGCAGGACTGGCTCGATTGTGGGCACCAGGTGTCGACAACCGGTTACACCAATTCAAACGGAAGGGGACTGACCTATGCGATGCCACACGGAGTGTAATGGTGTGACGGTCAATACGGTTGCGGGAACCTACGTCATCTTCTTTGGGCTCGATCTCGCCGAGGAAAAGCTGGCCGGCTTTCGCGGCTTTGCATTCAGGCGTTTCGATCACGATGAGGCAGAGACAGTGTGGCTCCGGGGCACGAAGACCTTCGAGAAGACTGAGCCGCATCCGGTCAAAGGCGAAACGTATTCAACCCGCTTCCACCCGGTGCAATCGTTCCAATGGGCAGACTATAGCGCCAAACCAGGCCACAACTACACTTACACGATCGAGGCGCTCTACGGCGATCCGGCGCATCTTGAGCCACGGAGCGAGGTAGAGGTGCGAATGACCACCGAGCTCGAGACCGGGCCGACGCACTCGGCCTTCTTCAACCGCGGCTCGGTCGCTACACAGGAGTACGCCCGCCGCTTCCTGAACGTGCCGCCGTGCCAGGCCGGCCAGGAGGCTTATGATTGGCTTGCCCGCGGCCTTCTTGAGGCTCTTGTTGCCTTCCTTGATCGTGCAGGCGCCGGCTGGCAGGTTCACGGCGCGGTGTACGAGTTCCAGTGGCCGAAGGCGCTGGAGGCAGTCAGGCGGGCTTCTGAACGGGGGGCCACAGTCCAGGTCCTGTTCGATGACATTGAGGCGTGGGACGGGACCAAACCGAAGGGGCCCTGGCAGAGGAACCGGGACGCGATCTGCCAGGCCAACATTCAATCACTGTGCAAGGGCCGAGCGAAAGGCAAGCTCATGCACAACAAGTTCTTTGTGCTGAGCCAAAATGGGCAGCCCAAGGCGGTGTGGACCGGCTCGACCAACCTGACGGAAAATGGGATCTTTGGCCACTCGAATGTGGGACACATCATCGAGGATGAGGTAACTGCCCAGGCCTTCCTCGACTACTGGCATCGGCTGGCTGCAGACCCGTCAGTCGGCGCTCAGTACCGGGGTGCAAACGTGTCCGCCTCACCGGCGCCGCCGGTCCCCTGGAGTACCAAGACGACCGGGGTGTTCTCGCCACGACGGACCGATCTGGACGCGCTCGAGTGGTACGCCCAGCTCGCCCGAGGCGCCCACGACGGTCTTTTCATGACGTTTGCCTTTGGAATGCACGAGAAGTTCAAGGCGATCTACCGGATGGACGACTCTGTGCTCCGCATGGCGCTGCTGGAGAAGGAAGGCAGCAACCCAAGGACTCTCGGGCAGGACAAACGGGACATCCAGGCGATACGCAACCGGCCTAACGTGGTGCTAGCCATTGGGAATCGGATTGTGACCAACAGCTTCGACCGGTGGCTGACCGAGCTGTCCAGGATTCGACCGGAGGTGCATGTGTACTGGGTCCATACCAAATACATGCTGATCGATCCGCTCAGCGCAAGCCCGACACTGGTGACCGGAAGCGCCAACTTTAGCAAAGCGAGCACAGACACAAACGATGAGAATATGCTGGTGATCCGCGGTGACAAGCGGATCGCGGACATCTATTTCGGCGAGTTCCTCCGCCTGTTCAGCCACTATGCCTTTCGCGAGGCAGTCAAGTGGTACATGGACAACGAGCACGGGACGGCAGACACCTGGAAGCCCCAGTACCTTATAGATGACGGCAGGTGGATGACTCCCTACTTTGACGCCGGCGACCTCAGTGCGCGATTTGCTCGGCGCAGGTACTTTGCCGGGCCAATGGCGGTGTAGGCCTACGATCTGGGGATCTCCCGTCAGTGCTTTCAGTCCGTTAGCGGCTTGCCCCCTAGGCCACGCCGCCCGGCGGATGGTCCGGGTGATCGAGTATGTGGCAGCCACCGGTAAGGGCAACCGCACGCGGCCGGGCATCAGTGGAGACCAGGTCGCGACGAGGAAGAAGGACACTCGATTATCGTCCTGGGGGGGCAGTGGGCGCGTATACAGGTCCATCCGACGATGCAGTAGTTCAGGCAAAGTCAGGCTCAGACCAAACAGCCATAGACATGCGGTGGAAAGTCGAGCAGCACTTTCACAATGGAATTAGGTCGCTTTGGCCTCCAGATTGGGCCTAGGCAACACCTGGCTTTGCCAACAGGGTGCACAGCATGATCTGCTGCGGACGTAGAACTGCCCACTTGGCCGACTCCGGGTGCCCGGTCATTTCCCCCCGGGATGCCGCATACTGACAAGCGAATTGCACGTGGAGGTTGTTGACCTATGGTTACTGAATCAGAAAAACGAGAGAAAGGTGCAAGTCAGAAGCCACCTGCTGTCAAGCCGAAACGGGCGACTGTAGCGAGGTGGCAGGAGCGGCTTCTGCCTATTATGGTGGGCATGTTGATCGGACTCTCGATCATCTTCTTCGGTGCCACCCTCCTCCAGCTCACCTACCTCAACCGGCGGATCGGTGATATCCCTCATGTCGAGCTCCCTGACCTGTCCGCCACGCTTCTGGCTGCGGCAGACGATTCAGCCGCGGCGGAACTCGCGGCACGGAAGCTCGAGGTGCTGGCTACCATGGAGGCCTATTTAGTGGAGCGGCGCTATCATCAAGCGAGTGTGATGCTCATGGCCGGCCTGTGGACGCGCTATCTTGGCTTTGTCACCGGCATGATCCTCGCGCTCGTGGGCGCTTCCTTTATCCTTGGGAAGCTGCAGGAGTCGCCATCCGAACTTACGGGGGAAGGGTCCGGTCTGGCTGTCTCGCTGAAGACCGCTTCTCCAGGCATCGTCCTTGTTGTCCTCGGCACAATCTTGATGCTCGCTACCATTGTGAACCGGGATACCTACAGCACAAACGAAAAGCCAGCCTATCTACTTGACTGGACAGCGCCGGTTCTCACCAACAGCACACCAACTGCACCCCCGGCACTCCCATTCACACCGGAGGCGACTCCACAATCGTCAAGTGATCACGAACGGGGCGCCGTATTGGCCGCCGCCGGCGAAGACGACCCCGTCATCAGAAAGGAGGGATCCCACCCATGTGGCCAAAGTGCGTCGCTCTGCGACAACAACTAGTCAGGTCTGTTTTAGTTTTGCTGGTCTTGACCCTTTGCACGCCGCTGTTCGCTCAAGGACAGGGCACCACTGGGCTCAGCCCAGATCAGCTATTGACAGCCGCCTACACTGCGTACAACAATAGGGATTGGCTGCAGGCAGCGCTGCGGTTCTCTGCCTACATGGATCGCAACCCGGCGCGCCTGCAAAGCGACCCCAATAGAAAGAAGAATGTAGACACCTGTTTGGGGTACGCCATTGAGCGGCTTCAGGACGGGCTCGATTCCGTCGAACGGCTGCGAGATTGTAATCAGGCGTTCATGAGTTGTCAGAGCCATCTCAACGAGTGTCTGCGCTGTGGCGAAGAGTGCATGACGCGAGGGGAATTCTCGGAGCCTCGTACTCCACTTGCCCCCACGCCGATGCCTGTACCCGCCTCTGGGGCAGGCATGCCCCCACCATGTTTTTTGATAGCTTATGAGGATGCTACCTGGGATGCAGCCAAGAGGGCCGCCGAGAGGTTGGGTGGGCACCTTGCAACGATCGCTTCGCAAAGCGAGAATTCGCAGGCCTATCAGTTGGTGGCAGCTGATGACTCCTTGTGGTACATCGACCCTTACAACAACGGTATTGGACCATGGATCGGAGGATATCAGCCCGCTGGCTCGCCTGAGCCGGGCGGCGGATGGCGGTGGGTGACAGGCGAGGCCTTCAACTACACGAATTGGGCCCCGGGCGAGCCGAACAATTCGGGTGATGCAGGGGAGAGCCGTCTATGCTTCTTTGGCTCTGGCACTCTGAAGAGCCCGAAGTGGAATGACATGCCCCAGCAGGCTTCGACGCGGGGTTACATTGTCGAATTCGATGATTTCAGCAAGTGCGCGGCCAGTCGGAATGCCTGCGATGGAAGCGAGGGGGTGTATTTGTACGAAGACATCAACTATGAAGGGCGTTGCGTGAGGCTGACTGCCGACAACCCCAATCCGCGCCGTGCGTTTATCGGTAACGACTCCGCCTCATCGATCCGGTTCGTCGGGAGCTGGTCGGCCACCGTGTGCGAGCACGACGATTATCTGGGGGCGTGCGCCACCTTTCAGCGTGGCGACCCCTGGCTTGGGGATGACCCGATCGGAAACGACAGCGCCTCGTCGGTACGGGTGCGGCGTAGACCGTAGCGAGAGCTTACACCGTCTGATCCAGTCCTGATTGCTGTCTCAGCTCAGGTCTCTTATGGACAGGCCCGTCGCTGGGCGACTGTGATGCACTACCTGCCCTGGGAGATCGCTGAAATGCCCCGTCTTTAGTGAACTGCGCTTTTGTTTGCAGGGTATCGCAAGGCCGATCTGAGAGCCAGTACCAGCACTTGGCGGTCCTCAAATCCTGGTATCCAGCATCCGAGCTGCGACAGGCCGGCATTTAGAGCGCCTATCAAAACCTGCCCCATTGTGGTATAATAGGGCCATAGCGAAACCATTATTATCAGGCGAACTATGGGCAATCATCGAGCCGCTGCTGCCACCGGAGCCGCCCAAGCCCAAGGGCGGGCGACCGCGGCTGGACGATCGGGCAGCGCTGACCGGAATCATGTTCGTGCTCCGCAGCGGCATCCCCTGGGAGATGCTTCCCCAGGAGATGGGCTGCGGCAGCGGCATGACCTGTTGGCGCCGCCTGCGGGATTGGCAGGGAGCAGGCGTATGGCACAAGATACACCAAGTGCTGCTCGACCGGCTTGGGCAAGCGGACCAAATCAACTGGTCGCGGGCGTCGCTGGATGCGGCGAGTGTACCCGCCCCGGGAGGCCGCTGAAACCGGGCCGAATCCGACGGATCGCGGCAAATCGGGCTCGAAGCGCCATGTTGTGGTCGACCGAAACGGAGTCCCGCTCGCGATAACTCCATCCGCCGCGAATGTCCATGACTCCAGAATGCTGGAGGCGACAGTCGATGCCATCGAACCCATGAAACGTCCGCGCGGACGACCTCGAAAGCGACCGGCAAGCTGCACGCCGACAAGGGCTATGACTTCCCGCGCTGTCGACAGGCCTTGCGCCGGCGAGGAATCACCCCGCGTATTGCGCGACGCGGGATCGATTCCAGTGAGCGCCTGGGTTGCTATCGTTGGGCGGTGGAGCGGACGTTGTCCTGGCTCAATCGCTATCGTCGGCCGAAAGTTCGCTACGAACGGCGGGCCGATATCCATCAGGCGTTTCTGTCCTTGGGCTGTGCCCTGATCTGCTGGAATTACCTCCAGCAGGGGTTTTGTTAGGCGCTCTTAGTCAGCCTCAAAGGCTGGTTCTTCGAGCGCTTCTTGCTGTCTAGACTGCCATAGCTCCAGTCGATTGCCAATTCAATCGACTGAAAGTGCCGAACAGGTCGACCTGCTGGATCTCAGCCAGCGTGAATATGCGTCAAGTTCACGGCCGCGCCAGTCCCTGGGCTGCCCTGGGCGAAAACGCACCTCCGACTGACGGCCCGGCAGGGATCTGTGAGCTGTCCCCAAGCGCCTCTTGCTCAGGGCATTTTGCACCGTTCTTGCCAGTAACGGTCGTGGTACAGACGACTTCGATCTGACGTCGCTTTGCTCGAACTCGGCGGCCAGCATCTGGGCAGGGAGTTGCGATTCAGGGATACGCTCATATTGCAGGAGTTCTGACTGAACGAACTCTTACCCCTGCTTGGGTATCCGAGTCAGGACGTCGCTGGCCCCCATCTCCTGACAAATCTGTTCGAAGTTGTCTTGCGGGCCTTTCCATCTCAAATCGTCCAGGCTCTCGGTGAGCGGCACGTCGGTGCGCAGCCGCGTCAACCGGCGGTACAAGAAGGATTGCTCGCGATGGGCCTCAAGACTCTCCAGAAGGCGGCGGGCCCCCCGCACCGGAACATCCCATTCTTCAACTCTGTCAGGGATGGCTTCGAGATGGCCATATCTGGCGAGCATGGTGGAGGATGATCTCGCAGCCCAGGTTGAAATGCCGGGAATTCCATCGGCCTTGTCACCCACAAGCGCCAGCCAATCGGGGATGGAGGCCGGCGCGACACCGTATTTCTCAATGACTGCCGCTTCGTCATAGACGATGTCTCGGCGTCGGTCCCAGCATACAACACGGTCTTGGGCCACCAACTGCGCCAGGTCCTTGTCTGGGGAGCAGATGATAACCTGGTCCACCCGGGGATCTTGCTGGAAACGGTGGGCGGCGGTCGCCAGGGCATCATCGGCTTCGAATTC
>JBFYTF010000237.1:0-5313 GCA_041300865.1 Anaerolineae bacterium | reverse complement strand
ACACCTCATCGCCCGCCACGAAACCACCGAGGTCAGCTTTGCCTTTGTGGCCGCCGGTGCATTCCTGGCCGCGCTGGCCTTGGTCCTGGCGGCGCTCTGGCATCCGCTGCCGTAGGCCAGGCACACCCCCCCTCTTGCCTCGCCCCAACCGGATGTGGTGCTGATGGACCTCGCCGTGGCTCACGGCGAGGCTACTTTACCCCCAAGGGGGCCGAGCGCCTCATGGACTTTTTCGCGGCCGCTCCGCAGCCGGCCGCTGCATCTGCCTTTCCGGAGCTGACGCCCCGCGAGCTGGAAATACTGGGCCTCATTCGCCCAGGATTGTGAAGCGCCCCCGCCATTAGTCAGAACCAGGCCTGGAATTGCCCTATCCGTCATGATGGGGTATACTTGTTTTTTGTGCTGGCCGTTGGCCGGCACAGGAACGGGCAGGGAAGCCTGCCTCAAAATCGACGGGCCGAGAGTGCGACTTGGCTCAACAAAGCCAAGGAGTACTTGTGAGTTTTCAACAGTTTTCTCTCGACCCGCGCATTGTCGCGGGTATCAGGGCTGTGGGCTATACCACGCCCACCGCCATCCAGAAACAGGCCATCCCCATCGCGCTTCAGGGACGCGATCTTCTGGGCCTGGCCCAGACCGGCACCGGCAAGACGGCAGCCTTTGTCTTGCCGATCCTGAACAGGCTGGTCAAGAGCCGGGCGCGCCACGTGCGCGCTCTCATCGTCGCGCCCACCCGCGAGCTGGCCGAACAGACGCACGACGCCACCTCCGATCTCGGCAGGAACACAGGGCTGAGGAGCGTCACCGTCTATGGCGGCGTGAGCAAGGCCAACCAGGTTGCCGCCCTGCGGCGTGGCGCCGACGTCGTCGTCGCCTGCCCTGGGCGCCTGCTTGACCTCCTGGGCGAAGGCAGCATCGACCTGTCGCGGATCGAAGTGCTTGTCCTGGACGAAGCCGATCGCATGTGCGACATGGGCTTCCTGCCCGACATCCGGCGCATCCTCAAGGTCCTGCCCAGGCAGCGCCAGACGCTCTTCTTTGCCGCGACGATGCCCGACGACATTCGCAAACTGGCGGATGACATTCTCGTCGATCCGGTCACGGTGCAGATCGGCATCATCGCCCCGGCGGCAACCGTGTCGCACGCCCTTTACCCCGTGCCTGATGGCCTGAAGAAAGCGCTCTTGCTGGCCATGCTGCGCCAGCCGGCCATGGAACGGGTCTTGATCTTTACCCGGACGAAACACCGGGCCCGCAGCCTGGCCCGCGACCTGGTGAAACAGGGGCACACGGCCGCAGCCCTGCAGGGCAACATGTCGCAGAACGCGCGCCAGGCGGCCTTGAACGGCTTTCGGGACGGAACCTACCCCATCCTCGTCGCCACCGACGTGGCGGCGCGAGGCATCGACGTTCTGGAGATCACGCACGTCATCAATTTCGACATGCCGGACACCGTGGATGCCTACACCCACCGCATCGGTCGCACGGGACGCGCTGACCTGACCGGCCGGGCCTACTCCTTTGCCGCGCCCACCGACGAGGGCATGGTCCGCGACATCGAGAAGGTGTTGGGGGCCCGGATCGAACGCCTGCGGCTGCCCGGGTTTGACTATAGCGGCTTTTCACCGCTGCAGCCGCCTGAGCCAGCCAAGCCCGTGGAGCACGCCAACACTCACCGTCCGGGGAACAAGCCCAATCCACAACACACCCGCGGCCGGCAGCAGCGCAAAAGCCGGCCGGCCTGGTAGAAGCGCCGTTCGCCATTCCCGAGCGGTGAGACGGCCGGCACGCGGAGGCCGGACCCATAAGCAACAGCGCGGCCCAGGTTCAGACTGGGCTGTGCTGTTGCTTCAGAGATGTTGGCCTCGAGCTGACCGGCTCAATCGAGGTCACATTCAAAGTGAATATCCTCCGGCTCCAGGGCGAACAGCTCGGGATCCGGTTCTGCTGTAACCCTGCAGCCCAGGCCAAGGTAAAACTCGACCGTGTGCTCGGACGGGGTTGCGGATACGTAGAGGCCTTTCGCGCCCCGCTTGCGTGCTTCCTTCCTGGCCGCGTTGAACAGGCGGTGCCCCAGGCCCTGGTCCCTGTAGGGACGGCTCACGTGCAGGAACATAAGCTGTAGCAGATCCTTGTTGTTGCCCATCAACTCGCCGTCCAGCACGGCGACGCCGGCGAGCCGGAGGCCATCGTACAGGCCGCAGAACCAACCCCCGCCGTCGTAGCAGTCTTCCAGGATCGGCGTGGAACTCTCCGCCATCCCCGGCGGCCAGCCACGCACGTCGTGATGCTCTGGTTTCAGGACCAGGGCTCCATCCTCGAGATAGTATATGGCGTCGATCACTTCACTGCGGTCAATGCTCCAGATTTCCCTGATCTGCTCCCGTGACAGTGCTCTTTCCTCGATCATTGGTAGGCTTGTACTCACCTCCGAGAGAGTTCCACGCCGGCCAGGCCTCCTTTATTCCAGCGCTGCAGGAGTTTTCGCGTCGCGCAACAGATCGCTGCTCGAGAGCAGGCCGAAGATGTATGCCATTCTGCGCGTACCCCACTGAAGCAAAGGCCCGCCACCGTGCGCCTGTTCATCGTGAAGGGAATCATCCGGTCACTCGGTTCTTCTTTCACATCCACCCCTTCGCTCGCATGCACTCGTCCGGCTGAACATGCATCCCGGCGAATGCCATCCTATGCCGCCGGAGCGCCCTCGCGTAAGTTGAACCTGGTTACAACGTCTTCAAGCGACTCTTTGTCGGACAGCACCAGCAGCGTGTCGCCGGCCTGCAGCACCGTTCCGCCACTGGGCAGCACGAAATCGTTCTCCCTGGCGACGAGGATGACCAGGAACTGGTCCGGCAGGCGCAACTCGACGATGGCTTTGCCCACCATGGGTGAGCTGGACCGGACGGGCAGTTCCTGGAGCTCACTCTTGAACCCGCCCATGGGGGTATACTGAATGGGATAGACGCGCTTGGGCACCGTGAGCGCGTCGACCCTCAATCGCCGGGCTGCGAGGGGTAGGGAAGTGCCCTGCAACAGAACCGAGGTGAGCACGACGAAAAAGACCACGTTGAAGATCAGGTCCGCCTGCGGGAGCCCGCTCAGCAAAGGAAAGGTGGCCAGGATGATGGGCACCGCTCCGCGCAACCCGACCCAGGAGACAAAGGCCTTCTCTCGCCAACGAAAAGCGCTGGGTACCAGGGCGATGAAGGTGCCGAGGGGCCGGGCGACAAACATCAGGCAGCCGGCAATGAGCAGGCCAACGCCGACGATGGGCACAAGCTCCGACGGAAAAACGAGGAGCCCGAGGGTCAAGAACATGCCGATCTGCATCACCCAGGCCAACCCGTCGTTAAAGCGCACCAGGCTCCGCTTGTGGAGCAAGTCATGGTGGCCGAGGACAAGCCCGGCCAGATAGACGGCCAGGAACCCACTGCCGCCGAGGATATCCGTCATGCCGTAAGTTAGAAGAACCAACGACAGGATCAGGACAGGATAGAGGCCTTCGTAGCCCAGCTTCAGGCGATTCACGAGGAAGAGCATCACCCTGCCCATCACGTAGCCGGCAGCCCCACCGACGAACATCTGCAGGACAAAGAGCCCGAAGAGGCCCAGGGACGAGGAGTCGGGCTGCGTAAGCAACTGGATGAGCCCCACGGTGAGAAAGATGGCCATGGGATCGTTGCTGCCCGACTCGAGCTCCAGCAACGGCTGTATCTGCCCCTTGAGGCTGACTCCCTTGGAGCGTAGCACCGAAAACACCGCCGCTGCATCGGTGGAGGAGACGATGGCGCCGAGCAGCAAGCCTTCCAACAGCGAGAAGCCGAGGAGAAGGGTAGCGAACAGGCCGGTCACGAACGCCGTAATCAGGACGCCGACGGTGGCCAGGAGCAGGCCCTCCTTGAGAACAGGGCGGATATGATCCCATTCCGTATTCAGCCCACCGGAAAACAGGATCTGGACCAAGGCGACGACGCCGATCAGCTGTGCCGCGGCAGGGTCGTCAAAGAAGATGCCGCCGGGTCCATCCGAACCGGCCAACATGCCCAGCACCAGGAACAACAGAAGGGCCGGGACGCCGAACCGGTCCGAGATCTTGCTGACGAGGACGCTCAGGAGCAACAGCACCCCGGCGACGATGAGCATCGTCTCATTCACGAGCAGCGCACACTTTGCGACATACCGGCTCGCCTTGGCCGCCCCAGGTATCGCTCTCGCTCCATGGCGGACGAGCGAATCGGAAGGAACACGCCGCGCGACTCGTCCGTGTGGAACATCATGCCGCGCTGGCTCGCGCCGCGGCCTGCCTGGCCCAGCCGGCAGCGCGTTCCAGCTCGCCGTCGCGCAGCGGGCCTTCCGACCCTTCGACGTAAAAGCCCTCCGCCGGCGCGACGGGTTCGCCCCCCTTTTTCTGGAGCGCTTTGGAGATCGGTTGCGCCGCAAAGCCAAAGATGCTTACAATGCGGCCCAGGATGGCTGCCGTTGACTGGATTTCCTCCGGCGTAAGCCGGGTGTCAAAGGCCGCCACCCTTGTGCCTTTCAGGCCATTCCTTGGAATGCTTTTCAGAAGCTCACTGATGGCGGGCGTTGGCCGGAACCGCCAGGTGGGAGAGCCGACGACCAATAAGTCGAGGCCGCCCAATCGTTGGGCTTGCACGTTGCCCACGCGCATCACCTCGACCTGTCCCAGGGAGCCCAGCGCCTCGCCCACAGCCTGGGCTATCTTTTCCGTGTTGCCGAACTTGGAATCATAGACGACCATCGCTTTCATGGCACAACACCTCCTCCGTGCCGATCCTAGCACAACGAGGGGGCATCGTCAAGTGTGACGCTGTTCGGGCGGTTCAGCGTGCAAAGGCAATTCCTCACTGCGAACGTTTACGCGACCGGTTGTGCGATGCGCTAACGAGTTGTCAACGTGCGGCGCCGGAGCCGGCAGGGATGCCGGCGTTCCCAGGGACCCGACGAGTCGTGAGCGCACCCCCTTTCGCCTCGACCTATTGCGGACGACCATCGTTGGTGGTATAATGGGGGCATCGCCACGTTGAGGGCTCCGCTAGTGTAGCCCACGACCCATGGGCGGCAACGATCGCCGTAAGGAGATGCCAATGGAGTCCCGAGAACGATCAGGTTCAGTGTCGCGCCGTGCAGCCCTTCTTCTCGCGGTCACCTTGGGAGTGGCCGGTGGACTTGTCCTCACCCTGCTGGCCCTGCCATCCAGTGCCGGCCCCGGCGTCAGCCTCCCGGCCGGCGCGGAAGCCCAGGCCGGCGGTGCCACGTTCGTCTTTGGGCGCGCCGGCGACTCGGTCCGGCTCG
>JBFYTF010000407.1:0-3131 GCA_041300865.1 Anaerolineae bacterium | reverse complement strand
GCCAGCCCGAGCAGCCGGGCCAGCCCGTTGACGGCGCCGTCGATGGTTCTCGCCTCCACCACCCGGGCCAGCACGTCGCCCAGGGCCCGCAGCGGCCGGACAACGGCCGCCTGGTACAGGTCGTCTACCCGGTAGCCGGCCAGGACAAGGTCGTAGAGCCAGGCGTTGTCCTTTGCCCAGCGGGCTGCCAAGCCCCAGCGGCGCACGTAAAGCCAGTAAGCCGCGGCCAGGCCCAGGCCGGCTGCCAGGAGCGAGAGCGCCACCGGCAACCAGTCGACGGCTCCGGCCGGCACTGCCTCTGCGGCACCGGCAAAGACGGGATGCAGGAACTCCTCGAGGGCATTGCCCAGGCCGAGCCCCTCAGGCAGACCCAAGACGCCTGCCAGGGCGGCGAGGACGGCCAGGAGGACCATGGGCACGATCATGACCGGCCCCGACTCGTGTAGCCCCTGCTCGGTCTTTTTGTCGAGGCGCGCCTTCCCACCAAAGGCGACGAACAGGAGGCGGAAGGCGTAGAAAGCGGTCAGACCGCCGGTAACGGTCGCCACGAGCCAGAGCGCCACGTTCCCGCTGTCAAAGGCGGCGACCATGATCTCGTCCTTGCTCCAGAAGCCGGAGAAGGGCGGCACGGCAGCCAGGGCCAGGATGCCGACCAGGAAGGTGCCAAAGGTCCACGGCAGCTTGCGGCGCAGGCCGCCCATCTTGAAGATGTCCAGCTCGCCGTGGAGGGCGTGCATCACGCTGCCCGCCCCCAGGAAGAGAAGGGCCTTGAAAAAGGCGTGGGTCGTCAAGTGAAAGAGCCCGGCAGCATAGGCCCCCACGCCTATGCCGAGGAACATGATCCCCAGTTGGCTGATGGTCGAGTAGGCCAGCACGCGTTTCAGGTCCTTCTGCACCGCCGCTACGGTGGCGGCAAACAGGCCGGTGATGGTTCCTATCCAGGCCACCCAGGTGAGAGCCGTGGCGGAGGCCTCGAACAGGGTGTGGCAGCGGGCTATCAGGTACACCCCGGCCGTGACCATGGTCGCGGCGTGGATGAGGGCGCTGACGGGGGTCGGGCCCTCCATCGCGTCGGGCAGCCAGACGTGGAGCGGCAGCTGGGCCGACTTGGCGACGGCCCCCGCCAACAGGAGCAGGGCGATGGCCGTTGCGGTGCCCGGCAGGGCGGCGAGCACCTCACCGGCAGCAGGCAGAACCTGGCCGAAGGACAGGCTGCCAAAGGTGGCAAAGATGAGCATGATGCCCAGGGCCAGGCCCACGTCGCCGACACGGTTTACGAGAAAGGCCTTTTTCGCGGCGTTGGCGGGGGCCTCGCGCTCGAACCAGTAGCCGATGAGGAGGAAGGAGCACAGGCCCACGCCCTCCCAGCCGGCATACAGCGTCAGGAAGCTGTCGCCCAGGACCAGGACCAGCATCGACAGGACAAAGAGGTTGAGCCACGTGAAATAACGCTTGTAGTCGACGTCGCCGCGCATGTAGGCTGCCGAGTACGCATGGATCAGGGTGCTGACCCCGGTGACGACCAGCGCCATCAGGATGGAGAGCTGATCGACGAGCAGGCGCACTTCGACCTGAAAGTCGCCGGCAGAGATCCAGGAAAAGAGGGGCACGATGGATGCCCGGCCGTTGCCTCCCGTGGTGCTCTCGACCGGTAGGCCAAGCATCTCGACGAGGACCAGCACGGCGACGACAAAAGAGGCTCCCACAGCGGCAGTGGCTGCTGCCGCCACGATCCGGCGGTCCAGCCAGCGCCCCAGGAGGGCGCTGACCAGCACCCCGACCAGCGGGAAGAGGAGAATAAGCCAGGCGAATTCCATTCCGTTACCCTTCCAAGCTCGCGCTACCCACACCTCCCCACCGGCGACTCATTCCTTGCCGAATTTTGCCGGTGGAACCGTCACGTTGACACCGGTGAGCTTCCATTCGCCGTTCACACGTTCAAGCACTGCCTGAAAGCTGCCCATGGATCCGTCCGTGTACCTGGTCTCTCCCGCCGCTTTGGCAACAATTCCCCGGGGCATTTCCGGATTCGAGCTGACCGCGGGGCCAACGTTGAGCCACGACACTTCCAGGCTGTCATATCGGTCGAACAACACATAGTTGTTGCCTTCCACCATCTCCTGCAGCTTGGAGAGCGACACCGTTTCTTGTGCCCGTTCGGAAAAGAGAGCATAGGCGGCGTTCACATTCTTGCGAGCCATGGCGAGCATGAACTGGTGGACTGCCTGCTCTACGTCGTCTCGCTCCAGGGCTACCCTGATGTTGCCGCCGACAAAAAGCAGGCCGCAAAGGGTCAATACCAGGCAAAGCCCGACAACAACGGTAGAGATTATGACGAGCTTCTTTCTACTCCTCTTGCGGGGAACCTGCTCAGGTACAGCGTTGTCCACGATTTCCTCCTGACGCCACTGCGGCTGTCAACCTCTAGCCAGCAGGATCCCGTAGGCGGTCGTGGTCGTCGACGTCGACCGTAGCCCGGTGACGGTAGAGGGCAACGACGATGGCCAGCCCCACGGCGACCTCCGCTGCGGCAACGACCATGACCAGCAACACGAGCACTTGCCCCTCGACATCGTTCAGGGCACGCGAGTAGGTGATCAGGGCCAGGTTGGCCGCGTTGAGCATCAATTCGACGCACATAAAGAGGACCAGGGCGTTGCGCCGGATGAGGACGCCGGCCGCACCCACGGCGAATAGGATAGCGCTCACGACCAGGTAGTACGACGACGGAACCATTGGCAACCCTACCTCTCCAGCCGCGACTTGGCCAGCACAATCGCCCCGACGACGGCCACCAACAGCAGAACCGCGGACATTTCAAAGGGGACGGCGTAGGTGGTCAGCAGGGCCGCGCCGATGGCCCGCACCGAGCCGGCCTGGTTCACTGTCGCGGCGGCGCCCTGCCCCGTTCGCAGGAAGGCCCAGGCGATGCCCGCGAGCAGGAGCACGGCCAGGAGCCCGCCCACGGCCCGCTGCACGCGGCGCGCATCGGGCAGCTCCTCGGCGCGCTCCACCCCGAGGAGCATAACCACGAACAGGAAGAGGACGACCACCGCGCCGGCATAGATCACCACCTGCACCACGGCCACGAACTGGGCGTTGAGCAGGATGTAGAGCCCGGCCAGGCAGCA
>JBFYTF010000228.1:0-3823 GCA_041300865.1 Anaerolineae bacterium | reverse complement strand
GGCAAGCTGGACAGTGATTCCACGGCAAGCTGGACACCTGTTCCAGGGCAAGCTGGACACCTGAAATAGCGAGGCGAGGCGCGGGGTAACCGTGACACCCTGGGGTTTTGACCCTGGAGGTGTCTGTGGCGTACACGAGGTTATCCATGTCATGTGCCCAGCCGCGTTATGTGGCGTGCCGTCGCCAACCATCTGATTACTGGACGGTTCGATGTCGCGACTGGCCACATAACGGGTGCGTCCCGATGAGCGATGATCTTCACTCCCCCTGTTGAGAGTGGAGGTTGTCATGTTAGAGCGCTACTTCGTTCGCCCCACCACCGTTGATCGCATTCGGGCGACCTGGCTCGGCGAGCCAATCGAGCGGTATGTTACCTGGCTGTCCGACAACGACTATGCAGCCCGCAATGTCTCTGTCCGCGTGCCCCTGTTGGTGGCGTTTGGCGAATTTGCCTGGAGTCACGGTGCCACTGCACTGGATCAGCTACCGGAGCAGGTAGAGGCATTTGTCGCCGACTGGGTTCGCCACCATAGCCGGTGGTGCCAAAGCGACGCTGATCGACGCTGTGTGGCGAACGCCGCGCGTGGCCCTGTCGAGCAGATGCTGCAGCTGTTGGATCCTGATTATGCCGAGCGCGTCAAGCCCGCGCTGCCACAGCCGTTTGTCGATCAGGCGCCTGGATTCTTCGCCTATCTGAGCCAAGAGCGCGGCCTGAAGGAGACCACGACCGCGCAATACCTGCATTATCTGCGACGCTTCGAGCGCTACCTCGTGCATATCGGCTTGCAGGATGCCCGTGACCTGTCTGCGCCGGTAATCAGTGCATTCATCACCGACAGCAGCACAAAACTCGGTGTGCGCTCGCTGCAGTATCTGGCCGGCGTTCTCCGCGTCTTTCTGGCTTTCCTCTACCGCCAACGGTTGATCGACACGGACCTCAGCCGAACGGTAGAGGCACCCCAACACTACCGGTTGGCGGACGTGCCAAGATCAATCAGTTGGGAGTATGTTAAAAAGGTCCTTGATGGGGTAGACACACGCTCGCCGGTTGGCAAGCGGGACTATGCTTTGCTGCTACTGATGGTCGTCTATGGGCTGCGCGCCCGCGAGGTGGCGGCCCTAACCCTGGATGCCATCGACTGGAAACGCGAACGACTGCTGATCGCTGAACGCAAGGCCGGTCATACGACCGCCTATCCGCTCTCGCAGATGGTCGGTGAGGCGATTATTGACTACCTTCGGCTGGGCCGGCCCAAGACCGATTCGCGCGCACTGTTCTTTCGCGCCGTGGCGCCATACCTGCCGCTGAAGTGGTGGGCCATCTCCCAGGTCGCTGCCCGTCACTTGCGCCGAGCAGGTGTCGCGGTCCCCCGTCCCGGATCCCATACCCTGCGCCACGCCTGCGTGCAACGGCTTGTCGACGCGCAATTCCCGCTGAAGACGATTGGCGACTATTTGGGGCACCGCTCGCCGGATGCCACCGAGGTGTACACCAAGGTCCAGATCGAAGCGTTGCGCGAAGTGGCTCTCGGCGACGGGGAGGCCGTGCTATGAACCCGACGCGTTCTCTCGCAGATTTCCGCGGTGTCCTCGCTGAGCCGGCGGCGGCATTCCTAACCCACAAGCGCGCCCTGGGACGCCGCTATTCTACCGAAGAGAAGGTCCTGCACCTGTTCGCACAATACCTCGACGTGCAGCATATCGAGGTGATCGATGGGATCACCCCGGCGGTGCTGGATGCCTTTCTGGCCTCCCGCCCACGCCACTCAGCCCAAAGCTATAACCATCTGCTCGGCGTGCTGCGCCGGTTTTTCGATTGGCTGGTCGTGCAGCAGATGATCCCGCATTCCCCGCTCAACAGCCGTCCACGCCGAACAACAGCGCAGCACAGTCCGTTCATCTTCGATGTGGACCAGGCCCGTCTCCTGCTGGAGGTGGCCGCGCGGCTCCCCAGCCGTCCGGACGCACCGAACCGCGGCGCCACCTACCGCGCTATCTTCGCCCTGCTCTACGCCCTTGGGCTGCGGGTAGGCGAGGTATCGCGCCTCTGCGTCCAGGACATCGACCCTCAGCGCAATTTGCTGGTCATCCGGCAGACCAAGTTTTCGAAGACGCGACTGGTGCCTTTCGGCCCGCACATCGGTGCCGTCTTGTCCGATCATCTGAACCAAAGCCAGGTCCGCCTTGGAGTCTTGTCTCCTGAGCAGCCGGTGTTTTCCTTCTCCCAGGACGGGCGGTGCCCCATTAACCCCAACACCATCAGCTGGAATTTTCACCGGCTCTTGCCTGAGCTGCAACTCACCGTCCCGCCAGGGGTCGCTCCGCCTCATCTGCACTGTCTGCGCCACTCCTTCGCCGTCGGTACCCTGCTGCGTTGGTACCGCGAAGGCGTGGATCCCGCCCGTCGCCTGATTCACCTGGCAACCTTCATGGGGCACGTCAGTCCCAGCTCAACGGCGTATTATTTAACGATCACCGCGCAATTGCTGGAAAGTGCCAACGCACGCTTCGAGCGTTTCGCCGCCCCCATCTTGGAGGAGGCCAGGCTATGACGACGAGTACGCCCGGCGCTATTGTGCGTAGCTTCTTCGTAGATCACCTCACCTGCCAGAAGGGCTTGAGTGCTGCCACGATTCACAGCTATCGCGACGCGGTGCGTCTGTTCCTGCAGTTCGTCGCCGAGGACTGCGGACACCGAGTCAGCCGCGTGGGGTTTGCAGATCTTACCGCCGAACGGGTTTCGCGGTTTCTTAACGCTTTGGAGACCAAGCGTCACAATCATGTCCGGACCCGCAACCAGCGGCTTTCAGTGCTGCGCACCTTCTTCGACTACCTGGCGTTACGGGAACCGGAGATGCTGGCCCAAGCGGAGGGCGTGGCCGCGATTTCTGACAAACGGGTCGCACCACCCGCAACCGGTTACCTCGAGCGCGATCAGATCGAGGCGCTGTTCGCGCACCTGCCCAAGCAGGGACGCTTCGCGTTGCGCGATCACACGTTACTGCTCCTTCTCTATAACACCGGCGCCCGGGTGCAGGAAGTCGCCGACCTGCGGGTGAATAACCTGGATCTTCACGACCCGCCCCTTGTGCATCTCCACGGCAAGGGCGACAAATGGCGAGTGTGCCCGCTATGGCAGGACACTGCCAAGCTTTTGCGCCAATTGCTTATGACGCGAGCTTGCCTAGAGTGTCCGGATCAACCCGTGTTTGTCTCTGATCGCGGCCAGGCTCTGACTCGCTTCGGCATTTACAAGCTGGTCCGTCGCCACACTCAGCATCTCACCCTGGCCGTCGGTGCCGATGCGCACCACATCTCCCCACATTGTCTCAGGCACTCGACTGCCGTGCACCTACTGGAGTCCGGGGTCGAGGTCAACGTCATTCGGGCTTGGCTCGGACACGTCAGCTTGGAGACCACCAATCGCTATGCAGAGCTGACTATGAGTATGAAGACTGAGGCCCTCAAGCAGTGTGAACCGCCGACACAGTCATCTGAGGGATCTTCCCGACGACCTGCATGGCGCCAAGACGACGATCTGCTGCGCTGGCTCGAATCGCTCTGACAATTATGTGCCCACCGCAGCGACTTTCACCCTAAGTCATCAAGCCTCCGGGGCTGATGGGCACATAACGCGTCTGGGCACATGACATGGATAACCTCGTGTACGCCACAGACACCTCCAGGGTCAAAACCCCAGGGTGTCACGGTTAACCCGCGCCTCGCCTCGCTATTTCAGGTGTCCAGCTTGCCCTGGAACAGGTGTCCAGCTTGCCGTGGAATCACTGTCCAGCTTGCCGTGGAATCGGTGTCCACCTTGGC
>JBFYTF010000194.1:0-6273 GCA_041300865.1 Anaerolineae bacterium | reverse complement strand
GATAGCGCAGCAGCTTGGGGGTATAGAGCTCGATGGCTTCATAGCCCGTCTCCCTGACGACGCGGATGTCGGTCATCAGGTTCGTGTGTAAAATGGTGCCGGTGTGCAAACCCAAGAGCATCTTCGCCTCCCGTCCTCTAGGGCAAAACCAGGATCTTGGCGCAGCCTGCACCACTCTTGCCCAGCTCGAAGGCAGCCAAGACCTCTGGCAACGGAAAGCGATGGGTGACGACGGGCATCAGGTCGACGAGCCGGCGGGACATGAAGGCCAGGGTATTGGGAAAATAGTAGGGACTACCGCTGGAGCCGAGGATCGTCGTGCGCTGAAAGATGGCCCGCCCAATCTCGATGGGGATCTTGCGGCCGGCGCTCTGCCCGACCAGCACGATGCGCCCCTGCCGGCCGACGACCTCCAGCGTGGAGGCCAGCGCGCCATTGCTGCCGGAGCACTCGAGGACCATCGTCGCGCCCCGGCCAGCGGTGTGCACCTTCACTTGCTCGGCGAGATCGCCGGCGGCGGGGTCGAGAACCACGTCGGCACCGAGATCTGCGGCCATCTGGCGCCGCGAGGCCTGCGGCTCGACGACAATCACCGGCGCGCCCGAGGCCTTGCAGGACAACATGGCGAACAGGCCGATGGGTCCCGCGCCCATGACCACGACCCGGTCGTGCGGCGCCGCACCGCCGCCCCGGCCCCAGACGGCGTGATAGGCCACCGACACCGGCTCCACAAGGGCCGCTTCCTCGAAGCTCACGTTGTCCGGGACCTTGAAGAGGCGCTCCTCGCGCGCCAGCGTGAATTCGGCCATGCCGCCCGCGTTCTGCCAGGAGAAGCCGTACAACTCCATGTCGGGGCACATGTTGGGCTCCATGCCATCCTTGCAGTTGTCGCAGACGTGGCAGGGGACCGGCACCTCGGCCACCACCCGGTCGCCCCTGGACACCGACCGTACGTCCTTGCCCACTTCTACGACTTCGCCCGACCATTCGTGGCCAGGGATGAAGGGGAACGTACCTTCATGATTGCTGCCTTCCCACATGTGCACGTCGGTCCCGCATAGTCCGGCGGCTTTGACGCGGATGAGAACCTCGTCGGCGTCCGGCCGGGGATCGGGAACATCCTCCAGGCATAGCTCGTGCACGCCACGCAATACTGCTGCTTTCACTCGACTCCTCCCTATAGGTTAGTTCTCGCTCGCACCTTGCCCGAAACCGGGCGACCCGGCGCCTGTTGCTAGCCGGACGAGGCGCGGACGGTCAGTTGTCCCTTGAGGGTCACATTGGGGCCGGGCAGCTCGCCGGGACCCTCATCCGACAGCAGCGCCTGCATCAGATCGATCGCTCCCCGGCCCAGGGCGGCGATCGGTTGGGCGATGGTGGTGAGCGGCGGGCGGCAGAACTGGGCAAAGACGATGTCGTCAAAGCCGGCGATGGCCAGGTCTCCGGGCAGGTCAAGGCCCGCGGCATGGGCGGCGTCGATCAGGCCGATGGCCGTCATGTCGTTGTAGCAAAAGACGGCGCTCGGCCGCGGATCGAGGGCCAGAAGCAGGGGCAGCGCCCGCCGGCCACCCTCGGTGCTCCCGGTACCGGGCAGCACCAGGGCGGGGTCAAAGACGAGGCCGACGGCGGCGAGGGCCTGGCGGTAGCCGGCCAGGCGCTCCTGGTTGTCGTGGCGGTCGGGAGGCGAAGCCACGTAGGCGATGCGCCGGTGCCCCTTGTCGAGGAGATGGGCCGTGGCCAGAGAGCCCCCGTGGCGGTTGTCCACGCCCACAGAGAAGACAAGCTGGCCGCTGCCCTGTGCCAGGCTGTTGATGAGCACCACTGGCACGCGTGGCTGCTCCAGGTGCCCCTGGTACAGCGCCCCGACCCGCGACGAAGCGACGATGACGCCATCCACCCGGCGGGACTGGAGCATCCGGACCGCGGCCATCTCCCGCTCGGGGATGTCGCTCGAGCTGGCGAGGATGACGACAAAGCCCTGTTCGTGTGCCGCGGACTCGATGGCCTGAACCAGGGCGCCGATGAACGGGTCGGCGAGGGTGGTCACGACAACGCCGACGATCTGCGTCCGGCCGCGGGCCAGGGCCTGAGCAGCCGCGTCCGGCACGTAGCCGAGCTCTTCGGCCGCAGCCAGCACGCGCCGGCGCGTCTCGTCGCTGATGTTTGCCTCCGCGACCTCGTTGAGGACGAAAGAGACGGTCGTCTGCGAGACCCCTGCTGTTCGAGCCACGTCGTAGGACGTGATCCGTCGCCGCGCCAAAATCCCTCCAACATAGCAGGACTAATACGAATTAGTAATCCGCATTAGTAGTATAGCCGATCTCGTGATGTTGTCAAAATGGCACAGCCTACTGGCTTTTGAGAAGCTCAGCCAAAATCAGGATAGCCGCCTGCTTGTCCAGCGGCTCGTTGTTGTTGCCGCACTTCGGTGATTGAACACAACTGGGGCAGCCATCCTCACAGGGGCAGTCGCGTACGGCGTCGTGGGTCGCGCGCCACAGGTGGGTCACGAGCTCGAACCCCTTCTCGGCGATGCCCACGCCGCCGGGGAAGGCGTCGTAGATGAACACCTGGGCGGCCTCGGTGTCGGGATGCCTGGGGGTGGACAGCCCGCCGATGTCCCAGCGGTCGCACATGGCAAAGAGGGGCAGCAGGCCGATGGCCGCGTGCTCCAAGGCGTGCAGGCCGCCGGCCGGGTCCAGCCGCCGGCGCCGCACCTGCTGCAAAATGCCCTCCGGCACGTCCCACCAGAGGCCCACCGTCTCAAAGGTCTGCGACGGCAGGTCCAAGTCCTCGACGCTCAGGACCTCTTCGCGGAACTGCTGGACACGCCGGTAGCCGATGACCTGTTGGGTAACGCGCAGGATCCCAAGACAGACCGTGGCCCCGCCAAACTGCTTGTGGGCCACCGACCCGCGTTGCGTGATGCGCACGTCACTGATCTCCCGCGGCTGGGTATAGTAGCTGACCTGCACCGGGTCCAGGATGGCATGGCCGATGTCCAGGTCCAGCTCGCGTACCAGGAACGACTCGCCCTGGTGAAGGTAGATCGCCCCGGGGTGGACGCGGAACAGGGCTGAGGTAGCCTCGACCTCTTCCATAATCCGGAACCCGTCGCCGGCGTTGAGCAAGGCCACCCGCGAGCCGGCCAGGGCGCGCAGGGAGACGTCTTCCGCCGGGTAGGAACCGGGCCGCGAGTACCAGCGGTCGCCCTCGTAGATCAGCCGGCCGGCGTTCTCCAATGAGACCATGGCGGTCACAAAGCCGGGGCCAAAGAGCTCCTCGTCGTCGCCGGCCGCGAGCCCAGGCGGCTGGCTGGCAGCGGGTGCTCGCGGCGCGCGGGCCGCCCAACCTCCGTTCCGGAGTGGCCTACCACCCCCACGCCCGCCCGGCAGCGCACGGCGCGGGTTCGCCCTCGGCTGCTGGGTCTCCTCGTAAAAGTGCGCAGGCGGAGCGTACTCCTCCGCACCCCGCGACAGCGGGGACTCGTGGGCGGCGCAGGGCAGGTGCTGCTCCAGGATGTAGGGATTGGAGGGGTCGATGAGGGCATGCTCGTGGGGCCGGCCAAAGAGGTCGCGGGGATGCCGCATAAAGTACTGGTCCAGAGGGTTGTCCTGCGCGATGAGCAGCGACAGGGCCTGACGCGTGCCCCGGCCGGCCCGCCCCGCCTGCTGCCACAGGCTGGCAATCGTGCCCGGATAGCCCACCAGGAGAGACGCATCCAGGTCGCCGATGTCGATGCCCAGCTCCAGAGCAGAAGTGGCCGTGACACCCAGCAGGTCGCCGCCGGGCCGCAGGCCCGCCTCGATCTCGCGGCGCTGCTCGGGACGATATCCGGCGCGGTAGGCGCGCACCCGGCCGGCCAGAGCCGGGGCTTGCTCTTCGAGGATGCGGCGAGCGTAAAGCAGAATCAGCTCTGCCACGCGGCGGGCGCGGGTGAAAGCGATGGTCCGCACGCCGGCTTGGACCAGCTGCGCCAGCAGCCGCGCCGCCTCGATGTTGGGGCTGCGGCGAGCGGTCTTCATGGCATCCAGGAAGGGAGGGTTCCACAGGACAAAGTCGCGGGCGCTCGTGGGCGCGCCGTCGTCGTCAATAACCTCCGGCTCGATGCCTGCCAGGCGGTGGAGGTGCTCGCCGGGGTTGGCGATGGTCGCCGAGCAGGCAATGATCTGCGGCGCGGCGCCATAGCGCGCACAAACGCGCCACAGCCGGCGCAGGACGTTGGCGACATGGGAGCCAAAGACACCACGGTAGACGTGGGCCTCGTCGATGACCACAAAGCGCAGGTTGGCGAAAAAGCCGGCCCACAGGTTGTGGTTGGGCAGGATGCCGACGTGGAGCATGTCGGGATTGGTCAGCAGGATGCTGGCCTCGCGCCGCAGCCGGCCGCGGGCCGCCTGGGGAGTGTCGCCGTCATACGTGCCGAAGCGGATGCCCTTCAGATCGCCCTCGGCCAGGGCCTGCAGGCTGCGCAGCTGGTCCTGGGCCAGCGCTTTGGTGGGGAAGAGGTACAGTGCCCGGGCGCCGCGGTCCGTGATGACGGCCTCCAGGACCGGCACATTGTAGGCCAGTGTCTTGCCGCTGGCAGTGCCCGTGGCCAGGATGAGGTGCTGGCCGCGGCGGGCGGCGTTGATGGCCTGGGCCTGGTGGCTGTACAGCCGCTCGGCCCCCACGCGGTTGAGCGCAGCCTGCAGCGAGGCAGGCAAGGGCGCCTCGAGCTGGCCGTAGCGCGCCTTGCGCGCCGTCAGGTGCTCGATGTGGACCACCTGACCCTTGTAGCCAGGCGCCTTGTTGATCTGCTTGACGAAAGCGGACGTGTCCATCGGGGAACATTATACCACAGATGCCGGTTTCGCTCAAATGTTCTGTTACCCGTGCGCGTTCGTGGGCCGGGGACTTGACGTGTCCCAGAATTGCCACTATAATACGTGTAGCACACGTGTAGCGAAGGAGCAGATCTATGCAGAAAAAGCTGACAATCACGATTGACGAGGATGTATACGAAGGGCTCTACGAGGTCGTCGGCCCCCGGCGCATTAGCCGTTTCATCGAGGACCTTGTGCGTCCCTATGTGCTATACCCTGATCTCGAAGCTGCTTATGCAGAAATGGCCCTTGACGAGGAACGCGAGCGGGGAGCACTGGAATGGGCAGAGGCCATGCTGGGAGACGCAGGCGATGAAACGTGGTGAAGTGTGGTGGGTGAACTTGGACCCAGGGGTCGGAGGCGAGATCAGGAAACAACGGCCGGCGGTCATCGTCAGCAACGACGCGGCCAACAGACATCTCAATCGCGTACAGGTGATCCCCCTCACCTCCCAAGTCGGAAAACTCTACCCCAGCGAAGCTTTGGTGACCTTTGCCGGGAAACAGTCAAAGGCGATGGCTGACCAGCTGACGACAGTCAGCAAGCTGCGATTGGTCAACTATGCAGGGGAGTTGGATTCGGCGGAGATGCGCCAACTCGAACAAGCGATCAAAATCCAGCTCGGGTTGGGCTAGGCCAGATCAGTCCCCATTTCCCTATCCGCGTTTCCGCCTGCTCGGCATAATACGGCGCGATGGCCTCAGACTCAGCGGCCGCCTCGGAGAGGAGGGCATGGGCCCGCTCGTGGTCTCCCCGCTCGCCGTGGGCCAGGTGCGCCTCGGCCGACTCCTGCAGGATGCGGACGCGATACCAGCGCACACCGTCTTCACCGGCGACTACAAGGACCCGCTGCACCAGTGCAAGATGCCCCAGGCAAAATGCCTGTCGTGCAAGGAACACGGCAGCTGCCCGGATCTGGTGGAGACCACCGCGGACTGGAACCGCAACCCGCACAACTCTGACTGGGGCGAGATGGAGTGCGACATCTGCCACAACCAGCACCGCGCCTCGGTGCTGTACTGCACCAACTGCCACAACGATGTCTAGGTGCCGGAGGGTTGGGAAGCGGCCAAGGCGGAATGACCCCATTCCGCAGGGGCTGGCAGCCATGAACCAGGAACCGGCGTGTTTGACAGGCGGCAGCCTTGGATGCATAATGGCCGGGTCGGAGAAGCGCGCTCAACGGGGGCGCGTCAGAGCGTGCACTGCCCCGGGGGCAGGCAAGGAGAGGGCACCATGTCCGAGACCGTAGAGAGCGACGGGCTGGCCTCGACCGCGCGCTGGACGGCGAGCGTGCGGGCCATGGAAAACGCGCGGCAGGACCGACTCATCGAAGACCCCTGGGCGCACCTCCTGGCGGGCCAGGAGGGCGCGGCGTGGATCGAGCACCGCACGCCGGCGAGCGTG
>JBFYTF010000094.1:0-2751 GCA_041300865.1 Anaerolineae bacterium | reverse complement strand
GAGTCGTTGCCAGCAGCAAGCAAGGCAACAGGGCGTGCTTCTCGAATGAGAGCCAGACGAAGGTACAGCAGATACGGGCGCCCGGAGGCCAGGGAGTAGATCCAGGATGCCAGCCGGTAGGCCAGGAATGTAACGTCCCAGGCGGTGACTGCGAGCTCGCGCTGATCAGCCTGGTGTACAAGGCCCCGGCCTACAGCTATGCCTACTGGACCGGAAGCTCGTTCGCCAGCCCGCTCGTGACTGGTCTGGCCGCGCGCGTGCTGGCTTCGCCCCCCGTTTCCCTGCCCACGGGTGAAGCCGTCAGCAAGACCGTATTTGACCTGATGGCGGACTGTGCGGCTCCGCATGGGGGCGTGATCAACGTCCAGGATACGATGAGTGGTCCATGTCCAACGCGCACACCCACGCCAACGCCGTAACCGTCTCTCAAGGTAGACCCCCAATAGACAGGCCCCCGGCTGAAAGTCGGGGGCCTGTCTATTGGGGGAAAATTGCGTCTTCGCTCTTCCCGCACTTGAAAACTCCCCCGCCCCCGCGTTCATCTGATCAAGACCACACAAGGAGGACACCCATGAACGACTGGGACAGGCTGACGATGGTGCAGGAGCACTGCGACGACATGCTCCGCTACGCGCTGACGGAGCAGATGGTGAGACAGGCATTCCGGCAGGAAAACGGGCATCGCGGCTTTCGCTGCCGGCTGCTGTGCGGGTTGGGCCGCCAGCTCACCGCCCTCGGCGCCCGCCTTCAGGCGTCGTACGGCAGCACGGCGGAAACGCCCGCCCTGCGCCCCACCCACCCCGGACCGGCCTAGCCGGCAGCCATCAGGGCTGGCCCAACCGGGTCAGCCCTGATGGCTGATTGTCGTTGCCCTTCACCTGAAAACCCTGGCCCCGCAGCCGTAGCTGTCCGCCTCCTGATCCGCGCCAACTCCACCGCAGTTCGTCCCGCTCCCCACGTTCTTCACCCCCACCTAATACTACAACGACGGATGAGTCACGTACAACAACGTTGGTCTGCAGCGATGATTTGGATGACCTGGCGACGGGTCGCATGAGCCTGTTTGACGCGCGCGTTGCGTCGCTGGGTATCGTGCAGCCAGTCCCAGAGCGCAACTTTCGTCCAAGTGCGTTGCGGTAATAGTTGCCGCAGGATACGCGTGATTTGCGGTCGCGTGATCTGGGGCATCTTTTTCCCCCCAGTCCAGTTGCAGACTCAACAGGAAAGCGCCGGCCAGTAAGGCCATGGTGATGTGATGATGCCAGCCCAGCCAAGTGCGTACTTCGTACTCGTCGAGACCAGTCTCACCCTTTTCGGTCTGAAACTCAGTCTCGACGGGCCACCGCATGGCCCCGACCTGTGCCAGGCGCAGCAAGGGCGTATCGGCGGGCGCATTCGACAGGTAATACTTGGCTTCGCTGCCATCCAGGTCTCGCCGCAGCACCAGCCAGCACGCCCGTCCGGGCAACCCATCGCGGCTTTCCCAGATCCGCAAGGCCGCAAACTGATGGATGCGTGGTCCTTGCGCCCCCTCCGCCACCGTCAGTTTGTGCCATTCTGTCGGCGCCAGGCTGGCCGCCACCGCCTGCACAGTCTGCGGCCCCGGCTCACCCGCCAGCAGTTGGGGCTGCGTTGGCTTGCGGCCCCGCCCCGACCACTCCGGGACGGCCACCTGCGCCGCCTGAGTAAAGACGGGCGTGATACTGGGCACTTCCAGCACGTAGCGCCAGCCTTCGGCATCCAGGGTATCCCGCAGTGTGGGGATTTCACCATAGCCCGAATCGCCCGTGACCCAGGCGGCCGTCAGATGTCCGGCTTGCTGCGCCCGACGCAACAAAGCCAAGCCCAGTTCGGCCTTGCTCTGGTAGCCAAGCGCCTCGGGCACGCCCGCGGCGCGGCAACGCGGGCGATCATCCGTCCAGGCCTGGGGCAGATACAGGGCCTTGTCGACCAGGGCATGGCCCTGCGCCGAGACATAGGCCAGAAACACGCCCACCTGGCAGTTGCCTACCTTGCCCAACGTCCCCGAATACTGCCGGGCCACGCCCACCGACTTCTTGCCTTGTTTGGCAAAGCCGGTGTCGTCCAAGACGAAAACGCCGTCAGGCTGGTTCAACCGCCGGCCGACAAACGCTTGCAAACGTTTGATGACCGGCTCATCGTCCCACGGCGACTCAGTCAGAAAGCGCTGCAGGCTGCGCGGTGTTGCGTCTTCAACGGTCTCGGCCAGGTTCTCGGCGTTACGACGATCGGTTTGCTGGACCAGCAGACCCCGCAAGTACTGCTCGCTGCGCGACCGCGCTTCGGTGCGCCCAAACAAGGGTGCGAATTCCTGATGAAAGGTGGCAAAGCTGGCCGCCACCCGCTCAAACTCGTCCAGATTCACGGCTTGTCCTCCACGACGACGGTGATGTTGTCATGAAGGCTATTTTACCTCAATAATCTGTCGTTGTAGTATTAGGAGTCGTCATGGAATAAGTGTTACATCTCAACTGGTGACCTGAAGTTAGCATCCTGAGCGGAGCACGGCGCACGACATTCACAGCGTTTTGTGACCCACAACCTGCGCCGTGCGTAGTCGAAGGGTGCGATTCTGACTGATAGACCGCTCCGCACCCCCTTCGACTTCGCTCAGGATGCTCCGCTCGGCTGGCTAACTGAGTTTGAACACACCCCATTGATTTCTCTGGAGATTAAATCTCTCTCACGTCGATTATCGCTTCGTCCTGGACCTGCTTGAGTACCGCGATC
>JBFYTF010000064.1:0-2519 GCA_041300865.1 Anaerolineae bacterium | reverse complement strand
CCACCTCTTCCTGGACGCTAAAGACAAAATAGACCTCGTGAGGGGTCTCGTCCAGGCGCCGGAGCACCTCGATGAGAACGGCGCAGCCAATACGGTCGTCCATCGCCTTGGCCACCAGGCGCCGGCCCAGATCGGCAAAGGGCCGCACAAAAGAGACGGGCTCTCCGAGGCGTGCCTCGGCCTCCTGGCGGTTCGTGGCCCCGACGTCGATGTAGAGCTTGGTCAGGTCGGGATCCTTCTTAAAGTCCGCGCGGTTTTCGGGGGCGACGACACCTGTCGATCCGTCGGCAAAGCGCACCCGGCTGCCTGCGAGGGTCATAGGGTCCACGCCGCCGATAGGCTGAGCACGGAGGAACCCCTTCTCGTCGACATAACTGATGATGAGGCCGATCTCGTCCATGTGCGCCGCCAGCATCACCTTTCTGCCGGACCCGGCCCCGTGCCTGGTGGCGATGAGGTTGCCCAGGGTGTCCACGCGAACCTCGGCGGCCAACGGCTCGATCTCGGCGCGAATCAGGTCGCGGACCTCGCCTTCGTTGCCCGAAGGGCCGTATGCTTCCGTCAGCTTCTTGATCAGGTCTTTCACAGGGTTCTCTCCTCGTTCTGGGCGCCTGCCCAGGTAGGCTGCCCGCTCTTCTCTTGGCCGGCTCAGCCTCGCCACGAGCCCGGCAGTGCGTGCAAGCTGGCCTTCATGAGCGCTACCAGGTGGTCGAAATCGCGCAGGCTGAGCATGCTGACCGGTCCATGGATGTAGCGACAGGGGACGGAAACCGCCACTGCCGGGACACCGGCCCGTGCCAGGTGGATGGCGCCGGCGTCGGTGCCACCGGTACCCGGTTGCTTGAACTGGTAGGGGATGTTCTGTGCCCGCGCGGTGCTCGTCAGTAGCTCCACCAGGCGCCGGTCGGCAATGAAAGAGCGATCCATGAGGCTGATGGCCGGGACGTCGCCCAGGCGAGTGGTCGGGCTCACATCCAGCTTCTTTGGCCCGTCGTCGCAGATGGTACCCTCCAGGGCGAAGGCAACGTCTGGCTCAAGGCGATAAGCTGCCACGGCTGCCCCACGCAGGCCAACTTCTTCTTGGGCGCTAAAGGAGAGATAGAGGTCGACCTCATACTCCTCCTCCAGCAGGGCTGCTGCCGCGGCGCACCCGGCCCGATCGTCAAAGGCCTTGCCCTTGACGGTCCGCAACAGCTCGCTTTCCAGTGCCTGAAAGCGCGTATCAAACGTAGCATAGTCGCCCATGCGCACCAGCTCTTTGGCCTCATCGTCGCCGGTTGCGCCGATGTCTATGGCCAGCTGCTCGAACTTTAGTATTTGCTTGCGCTGATCGGGCTTGGTGAGGTGCACGGGCGGAGCGATGATGACGCCCGGCACTCGTTTCTCGCCGATCACCACGCCTTTGGCCAGGAGCACGCGATCGTCGATGCCACCCACGATGCGAAAACCGAGGAGCCCGTTCTTTTCAAAACGGGTGATCATCAGCCCAACCTCGTCGGTATGGGCATCGACCATCACCTTGAGCCGAGGTTCGGCCCCGCTCCCCCGCTTGAAAGCGATGAGATTGCCCAGGGCGTCGGTTTTCAGCTCGTCCGCACGGCCGCGCAGGGCGCGGGCCAGGATGCGGCGCACCTCATCCTCGTTGCCCGATGGCCCAAAGGCATTTGAAAGTTGCTCTAGCAGCAAGTCAGCCTCCTATTCCCCGTCGCCGAGGCCCAGGTCCCAGGTAAGTGTCTCCAGCCAGCCGTCGTCCAGGCGGGCAATCATGGCCGCCATGAGCCTCCCTGCCCGCTCCACATCCTTGACGGCCACAGTCTCGACCGGTGTGTGCATGTTGCGGACGGGGATGCTGATCAGGCCGGCCGGGATACCCTGGCGCGAGACCTGGAAGGCGCGGGCATCGGTGCCCGGCGGCAGCGCGGCGGGCTCAAGGTGACAGGCCATTTCGAGGGCTTTGGCGGCGCCCTCCAATGCCTCCTGAACCCGGGGATGAAAGTTTGGCCCGAGGCCAATGGTCGGCCCCTTGCCCAGCTCGTAGGTATACTCGTCGGGGGTGCCAGGCTGCTTGCCCCAGGTCACATCGACGGCCAGGGCCACGTCGGGCCGCACGTTAAAGACGCTGGTGATGGCCCCCTTGAGCCCGACCTCTTCCTGGACTGTGGCCACGGCGTACACGTCCCACCGATGGTGCAGACGGCCAAGCTCGTCCAGGCAGACGGCCAAAGCAGCTACTGATGCGCGGTCGTCCATGGCCTTGCCGCTCACCAGGCCACTCTTCAGCTCGACCAGCTCTCGCTTCATGGTGATGAGATCGCCCACCTGCACCAGCTCGGCCAGTTCCTGGGGAGCCAGCCCCGGATCGACAAAGAGCTGGTCGTAGGGTATGACCTTGTCCCGCTCCGAGGCGGCCAGCACGTGGGGCGGCCGCGCACCGATGATGCCCGGCAGGTCTCGTCGCCCGTGGATCACGACCTCCTGCCCCAGGAGCACCCTGTCGTCATAGCCGCCGACCTGCTCAA
>JBFYTF010000722.1:0-56569 GCA_041300865.1 Anaerolineae bacterium | reverse complement strand
TAGCTCAGCCCGCCCAGGCCGGCCACCGGGTACCACGTCTCGGTCCATTCCAGGTGCCCACCGGCGGGGATGCTCGCGCTGTCGTCGAACGTGGGACTGGGGCCGCCGTGCATTTCGACGTAACCGGACCCATCGTCCGTCCAGGTGCTGGGGGGAATAGGATCTTGCCAGCCAAAGGCAAAAACCTTGGCCCCGGTGACCGCGCCGGGGAAAACGCGCACCATCCCTTCGTCGTATGCCGAATCGTAGACGGCCATGAACTGGCCGGCCGCAGGATCTAGAAAGAAGCCCAGCCAGCGATTCCAGTTCCCCAGCCGGCTCAGATCGACACCCTCGTAGACCGGCCAGGAGAGGCGCTCCTGGTAGTCGGGCAGAAAGTCGTCGCCCCGGCTGTGCACCGTAACGGCCTGGATTGCATCCGGGAGGACAAAGCGCAGCTCCTCCGAGGGTGCGTTCGGTTGTCCAGGGGCCAGCATGGCGTTGGTCCAATACTTGACGGCCTGGACGCTCTCTGTAGGGTTTTCCAGCCGGGGCTGGATGGTGAAAGCGCTGGAACCGGCCTCCAATCGCACAATGATCTCGGCTCGAACGCGGTCCTGCGCGTCGCTGTCGCGTAAGATGACGCTGACACCGTGAGCGTCCTGGCGTGTTAGCAGCTGCCAGGGTACACCCCATTGGTAGCCATGTTCTTCGACGGGCAGGCACCACTCAATGCCCCCAGCAGCCAGCCACCAACCCTGCTCCACCGGCCCCCAGTGAGTAGGTTTGAGCACCGGGTTGCGGTAGGTTTCGCGATGCCCGGTGGGCTTGTACAGCACCTCGTACAGGCGGCCGCCGACCTCGGGCAGGAAGGTGAGGGCCACGTAGTCGTTCTCGACGATCACCGTGCGATACGCCGCTTGCTGGGGGATTGGATTCGACGCCTCATAGGCCTCCCAGTCGAGTACCTGGTAGGGAAAGCCCAGAGTCTCGTTCACTGCCGGCTGCAAAAAGGAAGCAAAGGGATACGTCGAGATGTTGACCCGGCCGTCGCGGACTGTCACCGGGCCCGCCACGGTGGCCGGCTGTGGCGTATTTGTAGCCGCAGCTCCTGGGCTGGGTGTTGAGGGCGCAGGCGATGGGGCAGGGGTGTCGGGCAGGGCTGTGCAGGGCGGTGGCAGAGTGGGGATCGGCAGCATCGCGGACAACGTGTTGTTCTCCTCGTCACTTTCGGCCACCACGGAGGTCACGTCCACGACGGCAGCGTTTTCTCCGCCGCTCACATAGCCCGCCACCCAGACGCTTGTCACCTCGCCCGCCGGCAAGCCCTGGGCAAGCGGCACCTGCACATCGTTTACCTCAACGACAAAAGGTCCGGCCGCGGCGCCTGCATTTTCGATCCAGACGCGCACGCCGAGGTCAGCCGAGCCGTCAAAGCACAGCCCACCCTTTTCCAGCTCAATGCTGGCCCGCTGGATCAGCAGGTCGGCCAGGGTCTCCGGTGGCGGTGACGCCTCCTGCGCAGCCGTCGGGGTGGCAGTGCCAGGCACGCCGGGCAGGGGGACCAGCTGGCCGTTCAGCGTTTCGCGGCTGCCCGCCGAAAGGTTGACCGACCACACCAGGGGATCGTACCCCTCCTTCTCGGCGCGGATGATGTGCTCGCCGGCCGGTAGCTCCAGAGACACAGGTGCCGTACCGCTGCGCAGTCCGTCGACGAGGACGATGGCACCCTCTGGCTCTACCTGGACGCGCAAGAAAGCGAGGGCTGGCACAGATGCCTCGGGAATGGATGTGGTGGGTGACGCCGTAACCGGCGCCTCAGGTTGCGAGCACCGGCTGAGACTCGCCACCGAGAACAGCAAGCAAAGCGTAAACAGTGAGCGCAGCCCGGCTCGCCACCACTGGCCGCGGCCGGGCGCCATCCTCTCCTCCGTGCTTGTCATTGCGCCATTATACCATGTTTGAAACGGAACGCAAGTCCACCGGATGGTTGCCTGGCCGGCCGGCTAGGGAAGATAGACGACGATCAACTGCGGCGCGTTCTGCCGACCCCCAGCCGATATCGAGACCAGGTCTTCCTCGCCGTCACCATCCGTCTCCTGGGTAAAACGCAGCCTCAGTTGCAGCGCAGAGCGCCCGGCGCTCAACTCCCTTTCCAGCCAGGTCACCAGGGTGGGATCCGAGATGACATACCATTCGCCGGCCGACGTCTGCTGATCGATCGTGCCCGAATCCAGGGCCGGCGTAGTAAAGTCGCCGGCATCCAGGCTCGACCCGAAGTCTACCCGCTCCAACACCAGGTTACCGAGCTTGGCGTAGGGACTGCCCTGGATGTCTTCCTGGTAAAAGCGCAGCTCGACGCTTTCAATTGTCGCCCCCTCCGGAAGCTCTCCGAGAGCAAAGCTCATAAAGCCGCGGGCCACGAGTTCGCCGACCGAATCCTCGATCTTGCCGTTCCCCACCAGGATCTGTTGCTCGGTGCTGCCCGTCTCGTCGTTCAGCAAGAACCCGTCGAGGCCACCTTCGCTCGTCAGCCGCAGGGTCTGGGGTTCGCTGGGCGGCTCGACGACCTGCACCGCGGTCTCCAGTTGGTTGTTCTCCTCGTCACTCTCGTCTACTTCGCCGCGCACGTCGACGCGCGCCTGCGTGATTAGCGAGTCGTTGGGGCTGGCCGGCTGCCAGATCAGCCGCACCACGGTGCGTTCGCCCGCTCCCAGGCCCGGCACGCGCCCGTCAAAAGAGACGTCGGAACCGGCCTGCCATCGCCAGTCAAAGGCTGCGGCTGCCCCGGAGCCGAGGTTCCGCAGGGCAATACTCACTTCGGTCTCCTGGCCCTGGACGGCCGGGTCGGGCAGGATAGTGATCGACTCGACCACCAGGTCGGCCAGCAAGGGGTTGACGGTCACGGTGGTCGACGCCGTGTTCGTGCCACCTGGCCCGTTGGCCGTCAGGACGTAGGTCGTCGTCTGCTCCGGGCACACGCTCTCCGAGCCTGGGGCATTGACCCTGCCAATGCCCGGCTGGATGATGACCTCGCTCCAGTTGCTCACGTTGCCCCACTGGAGCGTTGTGCACTCCCCGGCATAGATCGATCCCGGATTCGCCTGGAAGTAGTCGATCAGGGGCGGAGGCGGCAGCGTCGCCGTGGCGGTGGGCTCCAGCGTCGGCGTCGGGCTGGCGGTAGCTTCGAGCGTCGGCGTGGGGCTGGGTGTCATTGTTGCCTCCGCGGTTGGCGTCTCTGCTGCCGCCGACAGGATGGTCACATTCACGCTCGCCGGATCGCTGACCTTGCCCTCGGCGGTGAACGCCTCTGCCGAGACCTGGTGCTGCCCCGCGCTGTCGAAGGACCAGGACTTGCTGGCCGTCAAGAGCGAGCTGCCGGCCGGGCTGGCGCTTGACGCAGTGGCGACCAGCGCGCCATCGACGCTCAGCTCCAGGAGTGTGATGTCGCGGGCGCCGCTGGCGGTCGCCTGGAGGATGACGGTGGTGCCGGCCACAATGCGGCTGTTGTTCGCCGGCGACTGGATAGTAACATCGGGCACGCCGCGCTCCCCGCTGAGCAGAAGTACAGCCAGGAGAACCAGGCAAAGGATGGTGACGCCGGCCAAAATGGCGGCGACAACGCCCACGAGCCAGGGGAAGGGACTCCGGTCTTCCGCCTCTTCCAGGGGCGGCACGTAGCTTGTTTGCCAGCTCAAGCCCATAACCGTGTTGCCCACGCGAATGACGTCGCCATGGTGCAGCCTGACAGGGCCGCCGATGGACCGCTCGTTCACGTAGGTTCCCTCGACGCTGCCCAGATCTTCGATGGTATAAAAGCCACGCCGGGAATCCCAGGCGATGCGGCAGTGGTGGGCCGAGACGGTGGGGTCGGCCAGGACGATCACATTGTCATCGGAGCGTCCAATCGTCACCACGTCCTCGCCCAGGGGAAACACCTGGCCGGTATGCTCGATGATCAATTGCGGACTCGAAAGGTCTCGGTAGCTCATCGCCTCTCCTTGCTCGTGGCGCTCCTACACATCAGTCCCGCTCAAGGTGCCGGTCGAACCAACCGGCGATGCGTTGCAGGCGGTCGACCCGGTGTTTCGGCTCTCCGCTGCGCGACAGCTCGTGGCCGTCGCGGGGATAGCGTACCATCTCTACCTCGCGCCTCAGCCGCCGCAGGGCGACAAAGAGGCCTTCCGCGGCGGGAATCGGCGCCCGAAAATCGTTCTCAGAGTGGATCAACAACAACGGCGTGTGCATGCTTTCGACGTAAGCCAGCGGCGAAAACCGCCACAGCAGCTCGCTGTGCTCCCAAGGGTTGGCGTCGAACTCCCACTCCGTCAGCAGCGGGACGTCGCTGGTGCTGTAAAAGCTGATCAGGTCGTACACACCGCGCTGTGCTACGGCCGCCTTGAAGCGCTGATCGTGGCCGATAACCCAGGCAGTCATAAAGCCGCCGTAGGAGCCGCCGGTGATGAACAAGCGCTCCGGGTCCGCCAGGCCCCTAGCCACCAGCTCGTCGACGCCCGTCATCAAGTCGTCCAGGTCAGCCTCGCCCCAATGGTGGAGCAGAGAGGCGCGAAAATCGCGACCGTAGCCATCGGAGCCCCGCGGATTACAGGCGAACACCAGGTAGCCCCTGGCGGCCAACATCTGCCACTCGTGCCACATTGTCGGCTCGTGCCGGCTCCACATGACGTGCGGGCCACCGTGGATAGAGAGTACCAGCGGTGCCGGTGCGGGCGGCTCCAGGGGCGGCTTCAGGAACCAACCCTGGATGCGGGTGCCGTCGGAAGCCTCGAACCACAGGTCCTCGACCTCTGCCAGCAGTCTGTCGTTCAGCCAGGCGGCGTTGACCTCCGTGAGGCGCTCGTCGCGCGATCTGTCCAGGGCAGCCAGGTAGAGGTCCCAGGGGGCGCGATCGGTGCTGGCCACAAACCCGGCCTGACGCCCGTCGGGCGACAGGTCGTACTCCAGGATCTCGCGCTCGGCCGAGAGGAGCGTGTCCACCGGGCCACCTTGGACGCTCACTCGACACAGCTCGCCGCGGCCTTCGCGGCCGGTGAGGAAGTAGACACTCTGGCTGTCGGCGCTCCAGACGACGCTGCCCGCATGAGCGTCCAGGTCGCTGCTGAGGACACGCGGTTCGCGGCGCTCACCGGCGGTGGGCAGAAGCCTGATCTCGGTGTTGGCCGTCGACAGCTGGGCCACGGGGACGCTGAGATAGGCGATCCAGCGGCCGTCGGGAGAGGGCCGGGGATGGGTGTCTTCGGTCTCGGGCCCGGTTAGCAGCTCTTCGGGGCTGCCGGGCGAAGCCAGGGGCACGCGCACCACGTCCGAGTGATAGAAGAGGTCGTCCTCTCCCGGCTTCCGACCGGCGACGGCCACCAGGGCGCTGCCGTCCGGCAGCCAGCGCGCGTCGCTGTAGTCGCGCTCTGCGTCCGTCACGCGTCGCGGTTTGCCCGCAGCCGGCCCCGTCTCCGGGTCGAATTCCAGCACGTACAGATGGCTCGTTCGCCCGTCAAAGTAGCTCGTCGCGGCCCGATAGGCGAACCGGTCAATAACGCGCGGATCCGTCCTCTCTTTCTCCCGCTGCTCCTTCTCCCTGGCACGCCGCTCCGCCTCATCTGGTTCCGGTGGCGGCTCCTTCACGCCCTCGCTTGCCTTCTCCAGGCCATTGACCCGCGACGTAAAGGCGATGCTTCGGCCGTCGGGCGACCAGGCCGGTGCATCGGCGCCGTTTTCCACGTCGGTCACGCGCTGTGCCTCGCCACCGTCTGTCGCCATGACATAGATCTGTCCCTTGGCCTTATCCTCGCCGCGGTTCGAGACAAACGCCAGCCAGCGGCCATCCGGAGACCAGCGTGGGGCCGTGTCGCGTTTTTCGCCGGCGGTAAACTGCCGCGGACGGCCGCCGTGGAGGGGAGCCAGCCAGATCGCGCTCCGGTACCCGTTGGTCGGCCGGTCGACACGCGTGTGCACATAGGCCAGCCACTGGCCGTCAGGGCTGAACTGGGGATCCGACAGGGTGCTGAGCTGGTACAGGTCCTCGGCAGTAATGCGCGTTTCGCTCATGTGTCCACCTTTGTTTGACGTGCGAAGAACATTATAAGAGGGCCTGGGTGAGACGGCAAATCCTTATCCTGGGTTGGCAGCCGGTCCAAAGTGCCGAGGATTAGCCTCAGTCTAGGTCTTTTGGGTGGGTGCAGTATGACCATGGTCCTATGGACACGCGGCCGGTTTTCTGCTATAATGGCTCCCACCCGAGTTCGGGGCGGTTCTTTGCGTCCCGGCTAGACGAGAGACACGTGTCGAGATGTGTGAGCAAGGCGGTTCACCCACAGTGCTGTACATCGAGGACGATCTGGCAAACCGCATCCTGGTCCAGCGCATTTTGGAGGCCGAAGGGTACTGCGTTCTCCTGGCCGAGAATGGTCCGGAGGGCGTGCTGCTTGCCTGCCAGAACCGCCCGGACCTTATCCTGGTAGACATCAGCATGCCGGGCATGGACGGCTACAGCGTCGCGACCAGGCTGCGAAGCCAGGATTGGGTGAGGGACGTGCCCATCGTCGCCCTCACTGCCAACGTCATGAGGGGCGACCGCGAGAGGTCGCTGCAGGCCGGCTGCTCCGGTTATATTCAGAAGCCACTCGACGTTGATCTGCTGCCCGCGCAGGTCGCTGCCTTCTTGGCCGCGCCCCGTGGTGGTGCATCGTGATGCCCGCTCGCTTTGTGGGAGCGCGGTGGGCCGCTGCCCTGCGCGGGGCACGGAGCAAGTAGGGCAACCCGATGCCGCGCGACCTGTCTGGGCTCTGCGTGCTGATCGTGGAGGACAACGTCCGCAACTATGCCCTGCTGGCCCGGCTTCTGTCCTTCATGGGTGTCAAGCAGACCGAGTGGCGGCGATCAGGCTGGCAGATCCTGGAGTTCACCCAGGAGACGATACCCAGCGTCGATCTCATCTTGTTGGATATCCATCTGCCCGACGAAGATGGCTACCGGGTCCTGGCCCGGCTGCAGGAAGATGACCGTTTTAAGAAGACGCGTGTCGTGGCTGTGACAGCCGACGTCAGCAGCGTGAACCTGTCCCGTGCCCGCGCGGCCGGCTTCGACGGCTTCCTGGCCAAGCCCCTCAATGTCGATCTCTTCCCCGACCAGATTCGGCGCATCCTGGATGGAGAAGCGGTCTGGGATCTGGGTTAGGCCTTCCATGGGAAACAGAACCGCCCATGGCCTTGCTTCACCGACTACTCGTATCCGTTCCCGGCGCCTGCGGGCAGCGGAGTGGGTACGGCACCGCGCGCACCGCAATCTGACCCTGGCTACACCCTCGGCCGAGGCGCCCGGGGCAGTCGAGGCAGACAGCAGTTTGCCTGCCCAATCCCTCTCGCCCTCCCTTTGCAGCCTGCACATGCGCGGCGGCTTGGGCAAGTCGTTGCTCCTTGCCTTTCTGCTCCTGGCCATCGTGCCCCTGAGCATCCTGGCCTTTATCACCTACCACGAGGTTCAACGCTACGTCGAGGAGGGAGTCCTCGCCTCGTTGCAGACCATCGTGTCGCTTCAGGAAGCCCACCTGCTGGACTGGGTGGCGGCCAACGAGCGAGAGCTGGCCCTGGTGGCCGCTGCCATCGACCGGCCCGGCCAGGAGACCAGCTGGGCTGACAAACAGCCGGCGGCGGCGGATTTGGTGCAGGCGGAGCTTGAGGCCCAGCTGCGGGCCCTGCAGCCGGCCTACACTGCCCTTGTTCTCGCCGACGTCGAAACGGGCCAGATACTCGCCTCGGCAGACTCCCAGGACCGGACATGGCCCGCCGGTTTGGAGGGCAGGATCGATCCGGAGCTTCTTCTCGAGCCGGGGCTGATGGTCAAGCCACTCGCAATCGCCAAGATCTCTTCACGCAGGGCTCCCGCGGGTGACGAACTGGCGGTGCGCTATGCCTGGAATGGCAAGCTCCTCCTCGGGCTGCTGAGCTGGGGTGCAGTAGGTCAGGTCATCGCCAGCCCAGGGCTGGCCGTCGAGGGCCTCCGCCTTCACCTCGTGACCGCCGACGGCTCCGTGTTCTCTGCCGCTGGTGGCCAGCCGGCGTTGCTCTCGTCCAACGAGGTCCCGATGCCGCCGGTTGTCGGCCGGTTCGGCCGGCCCTTGAACGAGGCTGATGAAACAGCACTGCGCGTTGTAAAAAGCCGGGCAGGTGGCTACCAGGACGGAAAGGGAGCGCCGGTCTTTGGCGCCTACCGCTGGGTGCCGGAGCTGGGGCTTGGCCTTCTGGCCGAGCAGCCGCAGGAGGTGGTTCTATCTGGCGGCGATGCCGCGACCGCGCTTATCGTGGGCGCCACCCTCGCGGTTGCCCTCCTGACCGCCGCTATTGCCGCCTTCGTCACCCGGCAGATCACCCGGCCCATCGTCCAGCTCACTGCCACTGCCTCGTGGATGGCCAGGGGCGACCTGAGCCGCAGGGTGGCCATCACCCGCCGGGACGAGATCGGTGTGCTCGCCGGCGCCTTTAACCGGATGGCGGCCGAGCTGCAGATCCTGTACGCCGCCCTTGAAGCCCGTGTGGCCGAGCGCACCGCGCAGCTGGCCCGAGCAAACGAGCAGGCCCGCCAGCATGCCCGGCAGTTGTCCATCAGTGTCGAGGTGGCGCGCGTTGCCTCCTCCATCCGCGACCTGCCTGTGCTGCTAACCACCGTCGTTGAGCTCATTTGCCGGGCGTTCGAGCTCGACCACGTTTCCATTTACCTGCTTTGCCAGAAGGTCCTTCCACCGCCAGTTGACGAGGTGCCTGCCGGTGCCCTGGCAGCCGTGCCCTCCTTGGCGCTTTGGCAGGCCTTTTCAGACGGCCGGCTGGCGCTGCAAGGTTCGGTTGCAGCCTGCGTTCCGCCTCTCGTGGCGGAGGCTTTGGCAGCGCGCAGCGGTGCGTCAGGGACGATGAGAGCGTCCGGCGGGCCTCCCCAGTGGGCTCCGGGCACTCCAACCGGCGAGGAGGTTGATGTTCCGGCCTCGTCACCTGCCGGCGCGCAAGAGATCGCGGTTCCCCTGCAAGTGTGCGGCCGCACCTTGGGCGTGCTGCACGTTACGGGCGGTAGTGCTGCCTCCTTTGCCGACGGCGACCCGCTCATCTACCGCTCGCTGGCCGATCAGATCGCCATTGCTATTGAGAATGCCTCGGCTTATGCCCTGGAGCACGAGACCGTGCGCCGCCTGCGGGAGCTCGATCGTATTCAGAGCCGCTTCCTGACAAACATGTCCCATGCTCTGCGCACGCCCCTCAACACGATCATCGGCTTCTCCCGCGTCATGCTCAAGGGGCTGGACGGTTCTCTCAACGACCTGCAGCAGGTTGACCTGGCGACTATCCACGAGGGAGGCCGCCAGCTTCTGGGCCTTATTGACGACCTGCTGGAGCTTTCGCAGTGGGACATTGCCCCCTTCGATCCAGACCAGCTGCCGCCAGCGGAAGAGGGCCGGGAACAAGCTCCGGCGGTGAGCGATGGGCCCGCGCTGAGTGAAAGCAGCGTCGACCTGGCCGAGATCATTGAAGGTGTTATGGCCACGGCCTGTGCTCTCGCCCGCGACAAGCCCATCCACCTCTATCACCACGTCCCCGGCGACCTACCAAGCATCACCACCGACGGCCGCCTGGTGCGCCGCCTCATCCTGGCTCTGCTGGCCGACGCCGTCAAATTCACCCACGAGGGGCAGATCCGCCTGGGCGTCACAGCATCCTCGCACGCAGTGACCATCAGCGTCAGTACCTCGGGCAGCCGGGAGCCGGTTTTCACCCAGTCCAGCGCACAGGCTGCCCTGAAGGCCGAATACGTCCTGGACATCGGGGCAGCCGGTGAGCAGGGCCACTGGAGTAGGTCGTCACAACCGTGGACGAGACAGGGGCACGCGGCCGTCTGTCAGCACATTGTCGAAAGGCTGGGAGGCGAGCTCCTGCCGGCTGGGTCCTGCCCGGAGCGATTGGACGCGCAGGACCGGCAGGAAGAGGACGGCATCGCTTTTGCATTCAGTCTGCCTATCACCGGAAAAGAAGCCACAGGTTCGTACGACCAGCCAGGAGGTCAGAGTTGAGCTCTTTAAGCCCCGAAAGCGATCAGAGAAGGGCCGGCGCCAGCAGGAGCTTGCTTTTGGCCTTTGTCCCCCTCCTCGCCGGCATCCTCCTCGTCGCCGGCGTCCTGGGAGCCATTTGCAGCCTCTTGGCCGTCTACCGTTGGACGCCCGAGTCGGAGCTCGGCCTTCTCTTTCAAACGAACGTCGAGGAGCTCCTTACGTCCCAGCCGGATGTGTTGCCGGTCGTAGCTGCGGTCGGCCTGCTGGGTGCCAGCCTCGTCATCCTGCTGGCCTTGCAGGCCAGCCGCCGTATCAGCCAGCCGCTCAGGCACCTGACGACCGTGGCCCTCAGTGTGGCTGCGGGCAATCTCGACAGGCGCTCTAACCTGCGGCGCTGGGACGAGATCGGCGACCTGAGCAGGGCCCTCGATGCCATGGCCGGGCAGCTTCAGGAAGTCATCGCTACTCTCGAGGCACGGGTGGCCGAGCGTACCCAGGCGTTGGAACGCCGGGCGTTCCAATTGGCCACCACCGCCGACGTCGGGCGGGCGGCTGCTTCCATCCTCGAGCTTGACACCCTCTGTCGCGAGGTAGTGGCGCTCGTCCGCGACCGGTTCGACTATTACTACGCTGGTCTCTTTCTACTCGATGAGGTGGGCGAGTACGCAGTCCTCAGGGCAGGTACCGGCGAGGTGGGTCAGGCAATGCAGTCGAGTGGCCACAAGCTACCCGTCGGCGGGGTGTCGATGGTCGGTGCTGCTTGCGAGCAGCGCCAGGCGCGAATCCTCCGCAATATCCCAGATCGTGGCGAAGGGGAGGATGCGTCCGCGGGCGAGCTCCTTCGCTTTGACAATCCGCTTCTGCCGGAGACTCGAGCCGAGGCGGCCCTGCCCCTCATCGTCGGCGAGCGGCTCTTGGGTGCCCTTGACGTCCAGTCCACTCGACCTTTTGACCTTACCGACGAGGACATTGCCATCCTGACCCTGGTGGCCGACCAGGTAGCCGTAGCCATAGACAATGCCCAGAAGTTCTCGCAGGAGGCCGCCCTCCTCGAAGCTACCAGCCCCTTGTACCGGGCCAGCCGCCGGCTGGCGACGGCCCTTACGGACGAGGAGATTGTTCAGGTCGTCCTGGCTGCCGTTGCGGATACGGAAGCCGACACCTGTGCCGTGGGCCGGCTCTACCTCGGACCCGACGGCCAGGTGGAAACAGCAGCGTTCCTCGGCGTGTGGGACCGGCGTGGAGGGCCGGCCCACGCCACCGGGATCTCTTTCCCTGCGGACGACTTGCCCCTTCCTCTGGGACTGCTCACTACCTTCTGGACGGTTGACGACGTTCTCGCGGACCGGGGCCTGCTGCCGGCCCTGCGCGATTATGCCGCCCGTTCCGGCAGCCGTGCTCTGGCAAACGTTCCCTTGCGCCAGGGAGGGCAGGTGGCGGGCTTTGTGAGCATAGCGCGCAGGGCACCTGGTCCGTTTTCTCCCGTTTCTCTGCGCCTGTATGAAACTTTGGTCGAACAGGCTGCCGTGGCCCTGGAGCGTGCTCGCCTCTACTACGACACGCAACAGGTCGCCGCGCGTGAGCGCCTCGTCGGCGAAGTAACGGCCCGTATCAGGCAGACCCTCGACGTCGACACAGTGCTGCGGGCAGCGGCTCACGAGATGCGACAGGTCCTCGACCTGGCAGAGGTCGAGCTGCGCATTGAGGGTGCCCGGCAGGCGAAAGGGGAACCGTCCACATGACAAGGAGCGTTGCTCTCAAGCAGCTGTTAGCCGCCCCAGTTTTCGACGATCTGGCCAAGACCAGGGCCGCCCGGCTGGCCAATACGATCCTGTACCTCATCTTGGGCCTCCTGATCGTCGTGCCGGTGATAGCACTGTTTGTCATTCCGGCGCAGCTCGGGGAGATCCTGGCCATGGCTGTGCCCATGGGCGTGATCGTCCTCGGTTCGCTGTGGCTCCTGCGGCGCGGCCAGGTGCAGCTCGTCGGCATCCTCCTCGTGGGCTCATTTTACATTGTCATCACCGCATCCCTCCTGGCCTACCTTGGTATCCGCGATCTGGGCAGTGCGGGTTACTTTGTCGCCGTGGCATTGGCAGGCCTCCTGCTGGGCGCGCGAGGCGCGGTAGTCACCGGCCTGGTCTGCGCCCTGACGGCTCTCGCCGTCTACCTGACCGAGGTCAACGGCCGCATCGTCGTCACCCCGGAGCCCGTCGTGCCCTTCTCGCAGCTCATCGCCCTCCTGGCTATGCTTATCCTGGTCACGCTCCTCTTGTACACCGCCACCCGCCAGGGCGCCGAAAGCCTGGAGCAGGCGACTCGCAGCTCGGCCGCCCTTGCCCAGGCCTACGACCAGATGGCCGCCAGCCGCGATGCGCTACAACTGCGCACGGAGGAGCTCCAGAGGCACTCGGCCTTCCTGGAGGGCTCGGCCGAGGTTGGACAGGCCGCGTCATCCATCCTTGACGTGGACCTCCTCATGGAGCGGGTCGTCGAGCTCATTCGCCGGCGCTTTGGCTTCTACTACGTTGGCCTCTTTCTGCTGGACGAAAACCAGGAGCGGGCGACGCTTCGTGCCGGTACCGGCGAGCAGGGGCGAGCCATGTTGGCCCGGCACCACAGCATCGCCGTCGGAGACGGCATGGTGGGCTGGTGCATTGCCAACCGGCAGGCACGTGTCGCCCTGGAGGCGGTCCTGGACTCCGTCCGCCTGACAACTTCCGAGCTGCCCGAAACCCGTTCCGAGGCTGCCCTGCCCCTGCGCTCGCGGGGACAGATCGTCGGTGCCCTCACGGTGCAGGACACCCGTGAGGGTGTTTTCGACGCCGATACCGTGACCGTCCTCCAGACTATGGCCGACCAGGTGGGTGTGGCGCTGGACAATGCTCGTCTCTTTGCCGAGAGCCAGGCGGCCCTCGAGGCCGAGCGGCGGGCCTACGGTGAGATCAGCCGCAGAGCGTGGGCTGAGATGGTCCGCGACCGAGGAGACCGGGGCTATATCTCCCGCGCCGGCCAGCCTGTACGGCCCGTCACCGGCGACGGGCCACCCGACCTTGCCGAAACCGAGCCGACCGGCTCCATCCTCATCGTGCCGATTCGGATTCGGGATCAGGAGATCGGCAGGGTGAGCCTCCGCAAGCGGCCTGGTGCCGGGGCCTGGACCGCGGAGGAAAGCGCTCTAATGCAGTCTCTGACCGCGCAGGTGGAGGTAGCGCTGGAGAGTGCGCGTCTCTACCAGGATACTCAGAACCGCGCTTATCGCGACCGTTTGCTGGGTGAGGTGGCCGGCCGCTTCCGCGAGAGCTTGGAGCTAGAGACCGTCCTGCGCACCGCGGCCCAGGAGATACGGCGGGCTCTTGACCTGCCCGAAGTGGTGCTGCAGCTTAGGGGCCAGCCCGAGCCGGATGGCGGAGAGGTGGTGTAGCATGGCCGGGGTCGCGAGCAAGAAAGCAAGCCCTCGTGTCCGGATCCCTACCATCCGTGCCCGGTTGCTCGTCGCCTTTGTGCTCCTGGTGCTCTTGCCGGTGCTCGTCCTCGGGCTTGCCACGGCCATCGGCGGGGTGCAGGGCTTCCAGCGCCAGATGACGAACCACCTGGAGTCGGTCGCCATCCTGAAAGAGGCCGAGATCACCACCTGGCGCGAGAACCTGCAGTTCGATCTGGTGCTCGCACTCACCGGCGAGGACGTCACTCGTCGTGCCATCACACTGCTCGAAGGCGCTCCGGATGTGGCCACCGAGATCCTGGCCGAGAGCGTGTTAAAGTCACGTTTCCAGCAGGTGATGGTGCAGACCGGACGCTTTGAAGAGCTCTTCCTCATCGACCCGAAAGGCCAGGTCGTAATGTCCACAGATCCGCAGCAAAAAGGCGCGGAGCGTGGTAACCAGGCCTACTTTCGGCGAGGACTGGAGGGCCCCTACCTCCAGCCGCCGAGTTTCTCGCCCGGCACGCGGCGGAGTTCGGTGTTCGCAGCCCACCCGGTGCGCAACTATCAAGGTCAGGTCGTGGGCGTCCTGGCCGGTCGCGCGAGCATCGGCAAACTGAACGAAATTATGGCTGAACGCACGGGCCTGGGCGTGACAGGCGAAACCTACCTCGTGGGCGGCAACCATATCCTCCTCACGCCCACGCGTGCCGGCGTGACCAACGTGTGGGTCGATAGCTTGCCTATCCGCGAGGCGACTGAAGGGCAGGAGCGGGGCTCCGGCCTCTACGAGAACTATGGCGGGCAGCCGGTGGTGGGCGCCTACCAGTGGCTTCCGGAGCTTAATGCGGTGCTGGTGGCCGAGCAGCGGCAGGACGAGGCGTTTCGCCCCGTGTTTACCCTGTTGCGGGTAGTGGCCGCGGTGGGCCTCCTGGGAGTGCTTGTGGCCGTCGCGGTTTCCCTGCGTTTTACACGCCGCATTGCCGAACCCCTGGCCGGACTGTCGGAGACGGCGACGCGGATCGCCGGCGGAGACCTGGGGCAGGCGCCCGGGCTGGGGGGCCAGGCTGCGGCCGGTGAAGAGGCAGGCGCCAGCGTGGAGCGTGAAGACGAGATTGGAACACTGGCTCGCGCTTTTGACAGCATGACAACCCAACTGCGCGATCTCATCAGCAGTCTGGAAGAACGCGTGGCCGAGCGGACCCGCGAATTGGAGCAGCGCTCTCGCTACCTGGAAGCGGCGGCTGCCGTAGGGCGAACCGCGGCATCGATCCTGGACGCCGATCTGCTGGTGCAGGAGTCAGTCGAGCTCATCCGCCACGAGTTTCAGCTTGACTACGTGGGTCTCTACCTCGTGGACGGCACCGGCGAGTGGGCAGTCCTGCAGGGCGCCGCGGGCCAGGGAGAAAAGCACATGCTCGAGCGCGGCCACTCGCTGCGTGTCGGGGGTGCTTCCATTTTGGGCTGGTGCATCGCGGACGGGCAAGCCCAGATTGCGCCACCGACGGGCGCACAGATCCTCGCCGCAGACACCGGGGCAAGGACCCCGGACGGCGCCGCCTTCTATCAGGGTACGCTCGCGCCCCCGCCGCTGGACACCGAAGCGGCCCTGCCGCTTAGGTCGCGCGGCCAGGTGATCGGCGCGCTTTCGGTTCAGCATTCCCAGCCTGGCGTCTTTGCCCCGGAGTCCGTCGTCGCCCTGCAGATCCTCGCCGACCAGGTGGCCGTAGCTCTCGACAACGCGCGGCTCTTTGCCGAACGCCAGGACGCCCTTGAGGCGGCCCAGCGGGCCTATGGCCAGCTTAGCCGTGAAGCCTGGGCGCAGCTCCTACAATCCCGCACGTCTCAGGGGTCCGATGCCGCCAGCCTCGGCTACCGCAGTTATGACCGTGGAGTCGTCCCTCACGACGAGCCGCTGCGGGGCGGCGCCCGGCTCGCCCTGGAGCGCGGCACCGCAGTTCAGACCGAAAGCCCAGGCGAGGGCGACAGGCACTGGCTGGCGCTCCCTATTCGAGTGCGCGACGAGGTCATCGGTGTGCTCGACACCTACAAGCCTGCCTGGGCGGGCCCCTGGAGCGCGGAAGAGGTCGCCTTGCTAGAGAGGATGGTCGCGGAACTGGATCCTGCCCTGGAGAGTGCGCGGCTCTACCGTGACACTCAGAGCCGTGCGGCCCGCGAACGGGCTATCCGCCACGTCACCGAGGAGATGCGCCGCGCCGTCGGCATCGAAGCCATTCTGCAGAACACGGTGGTCGAGCTGGCCAAGGCACTGGGTGCACCGCGCGCTTATGTGCGGCTGGGCACCGAGGATCAGATCCTGTCTTCCGCCGGCTCCTTGGTCCCGGGCCTGCCCGAAAGGGGCGAGTCAAGGGAAGGAGGCGAGGCCCGTGCCTGAGCAGGTAAGAAAAGAGCGGCGTCCGCCCCGTACCGGTGCCAAGAAGGAAACGCCCTTGAGCCAGCGCCTGGGAGAAGAGGCGCGCAGGCGCACCAGGCAGCTGGAGGCCGCGGCTGCAATTTCGAGCGCCGCCTCTTCGGTCCTCAGCGTAGATGATCTCTTGCCTCTGGCGGTGGAACTGATCCGGGAGCGTTTTGACTTCTACTACGTGGGCATCTTCTTGCTCGAGGCGCCTTCGCCCGCCGCTGCCGACGAGGACTCCGAACCGGCGCGCCGGGCTGTGCTGCGTGCCGGCACCGGAGCGGCAGGCCGAGCCATGCTCGCTGAGAACTATGGCCTGGCGGTTGGCGGTGCATCGATGATCGGCTCTTGCCTGGCCGATGGCCAGGCGCGCATCGCCCTGGACGTCGGTTCCGAAGCGGCCCGGTTTGACAACCCGCTCCTGCCCGAGACCCGCTCCGAGATGGCCCTGCCCCTCACCAGCCGCGGCCAGGTCCTTGGAGCCATGACGATTCAGTCGAGCCACCCTGCTGCCTTTGGCCGTGAAGACGTCGCGGTGTTGGAAACAATGGCCGATCAACTGGCCAATGCCATCGAGAACGCCCGTCTCTTTGGCGAGCGCGAGCGCCGTATTACCGAGTTGGCCATCGTCAACGAGATTGGTCGCGCCCTGAGCTGGGCGTTGAGCCTCGACGAGCTTTTCGAGATCGTCCACAAACAGGTTGGCCGCTTGTACGATGCCAGCAACTTTTACGTCGCCACCTACGCCGAAGGGAGCGACACCTGGATTTCGGCGTTTCACTTCGAGGGCGGCCGGCGGCAAGCAGTGGCCCGGTACACGGTTGAGCGCGGGCTTACAGGCTATATCATCCGGCATCGAGTGCCCGTTCTATTCCCAACGGCCGGCGAAATTGAAGCCTTCCACGAGTCCCAGGGGCTTAGCACGCTGGGCCCCGTGCCAGGTTCCTGGCTGGGTGTGCCCCTGGTCGTCGCCAACGAGCTCCTGGGCGTTATGGCCATCCAGGATTATTCCCGGGAGAATGCCTACGGCCGCGACGACCTCGCCCTCTTCTCGATTATCGGCGCGCAGGTTGCCGGCGCCTTGCGCAACGTGCGCCTCCTGGAAGAGACCCGACGCCGGGCGCGCGAGATGGAGCTGTTGTTCCAGGTAGGCGGCGCCCTCAGCTCCGTGTTGGACCTCGACGCGCTGCTCCGCGAGATCGTGGACAGGACGAGGCAGCTCTTTGGCTACTTTGTGGTCGGCATCTTCCTGGTGGAAGGCGGGCAGCTGGTGTTCCGCAGTGGCAGCACCATAGGCGATTCGAAGACTCGCCTCGAGCGCGGTGGTCTGCGGCTGGATCTCGACGGCAGCGGTCTGACGGTTGCGGCGGCCAAGCTCGCTGAGCCCATTCTGGTGAACGACGTCAGACTTGATCCCCGGTACAGCATGGGTGAGGGACTGGAGCGGGTTCGCGCCGAGCTCGATGTGCCCATCAAGGTCAAAGGCCGGACTATCGGCGTCCTCTCTGTGCAGAGCGACCAGCTCAATGCTTTTGAGCAAAAAGATGTGGCCCTTCTTCAGTCTCTGGCCAACCAGGCCGGTGTTGCCATCGATAACGCCCGGCTGTTCGCGGAGACCGAAGAGGCACTGGCCGAAACCGAGACCCTCTACAACGTCAGCCGTCTCCTGGCCGCCGCCGCCGACCTCCAGGAGATCGTGGCCGCGGTTGCGGAGGGAATGTTCTTGCCCGGGATCGATCGAGCCATTCTCTGGAACATCGAGCGCGACGAGTCTGGCGAGGTCACCAGCCTGTCTGCCGCGGCCAACTGGCGAGGGGGCCGGGGACCCGCACCCCTGCCCGTGGGCACGCGGTTTTCCCTGGTCGACTTTCCGGCAGCGCGCCTTACCCTTGCTCCGGCACCGCTCTTCGTTGAGGACATCCATAGCGACGATCGGTTGGACGCAGCAACCCGCACTGCCCTTGTGCGCCAGGAGGGCCGTGCTCTGGCCCTCCTTCCTCTGTGGATCGGCCGGCTCCAGACCGGACTGCTGATGCTCATTGCCGACAAGCCCCACCGCTTCACGCCCCGCGAAATCCGCCCCTACCGCTCGCTGGCAGGGCAGCTGGCCATAGCCGTCGAGAACCGGCTCCTTCTTCAGCAGACCCAGAGCCAGTTGGCCGAACAGGCGGCCACTGCCGAGGAAAAGAGCCGCCTGGCCGAGGAAATCCAGGTGCGGGCTGACGAGCTGGCCTTGCTCAATGAGCTGGGGGCGGCTCTCGCTGCGGCGCGGGATGTAGAGTCCATTATCGAAGCCGTTTACCGCGGCGCGTCCCGTCTGCTGGACACCACGAACTTTTACTTTGCGCGCTATGACCCCAAGACGGAGGAGGTCTGGTTTCCGCTCATGATCGAGGGAAACCAGCAGCGGGCAGTTGCCCCCCGACGCCGCGCCACGGGTCTCACCGAGCACCTCATCCGCACCGGGCAGCCACTGGTCATCGAGGAAGATGTGCCCGACAGGCTCCGGGACCTGGGGGTGGCAGTGATTGGCCCGATGGCCCTCTCCTGGGTGGGTGTGCCGGTAAAGGTCGGTGAACGGGTCCTGGGCGTGCTGGCTCTGCAAAGCTACGAGGCGGCGCGGCACTATGGCTCGCGGGATGCCGATCTACTGCTCGCCATCGCCAACCAGGCTGCAATTGCCCTGGAGAACGCCCGACTTCTGACCGAGACCCAGGCCGCGCTGGCAGAGGTCCAAGAGGCACATCGCACCTACTTGCGTGGCGCCTGGCAGGAGCACTTGCGCGAACACCGGGTGCTGAATGCGGGAGCCGTTGTCTATGAACGGGAAGCCGCAGCCGAACGACTGGCCCCGGCCGCCGCGGGCCAAGAGGAGCCTGCGGCGCAGGTCGCCATCGTGCCCGGCCTGTGGCGACCCGAGATGGAACGCGCGTTGAGGGCCGGCTTCCCCGATCCTCCAGAGCCCAGTCAACGCGGCCTGGCGGTGCCCATCACCTTGCGCGGCCAGACGCTGGGGGTGCTGGGTATCGAAGCGCCTGACGACGGGCGCCAATGGACGGCAGACGACCAGGCACTGGTCCAGGCGGTGGCCGAGCAGCTGGCCCAAACCCTGGAAACGGCCCGCCTCTTTTCCGACACGCAACGCACCTCCGAACGGGAGCGCCTCATTGCCGAGATTACCTCTCGCGTTCGTGCCTCCACAGACGTGCGCGCCATCCTGGAGGCGACGGCAGTCGAGCTGGGCCGGGCACTGGGTACCTCCCGCGCCCTGGTGCGCCTGACAACCGATGTCCTCGCGCCGGGTCCTGCAGACGAGCAGGTTGAGAGGACCTTGCGCCACGGGCCAGGCGATGGGCCACCGGCGGGTAGGGTCGGGCCGGAGGAGGAAGCGTGACAGGATTGACCGTCCCGACGCCAGAAACTCCCGGCACCGCCTCTCGCCGCCTCAGTCGCCGGCGCACAGGCAGGAGCCTGACCAACCGGCTTCGTTGGACCTTTGCCTTGCTGGCCGGAGCCCTGTTGTTGATCGTCGGCGTGGTCCTGACAGTTGTCAGCTACAACACGCAACTGGAACAGCTCGCCATCCGCCAGCAAAAGACGGCCGATGAGGCGGTTCTGGTGGCGTCCAACTATCTTGTGCGCGCTCAGGATATGCTGTGGACCTATGGCCATGCCAGCTCTGTGCACTCGCTCTTGCTGCGTAGCCTCGACATTCAGCAGGAGCAGCTCGAGTCCATCATCGCCCAATACCCAGATGTCTTCCAGGAGCTCACGCTTCTGGACGACCAGGGCAAGGAGTTGGCGCGGGTCTCGAGCTCCTACCTCTACCCAGCCCAGGAGCTTGGCTCCTGGGCCGATTCGCCCGCCATTGAGCGCACGACGCAGGGCGAGGCATACGTGTCGAGCGAGGTCCGGGTACCGGCCTATGCCGGCTATCCGACCATCCTGATGGCTGTGCCCCTTCAGCAGCAGTATGGCCGTTCGGGTATCCTGGCTGCCGACATCAGCGTCAAAGGTATGTGGGATGCTATCGCCGGTGTCGAGGTGGGCGAGACCGGCTACGCGTACATCGTCAACCGCAACACGGGAGAGCTGGTTGCCCACTCGAACCTCAACCGCTTCCTGGCCCTCGAGGGCCAGAGCCTGGAGTCGGTGCCCATCGTCAGCCGCTTGATGGCCGACCGGCAGAGCCTGCCTTACGAAGCGGAGTCCCTTCCGAGTCGCTATGTAGGGCTTTCGAATGAGCCGGTGTTCGGCGCCGTAGCCAAGTTTCCCAACACGCCGTGGGCCATGATCGTGGAGCTGCCGGTGGACGAGGCCATGGCCGGTGTGCGCCAGATGATCGTCGTGTTGGTTGTGCTCGTCGTCCTCGGCGTGCTCGTCGCTGCCGGCCTGGGGCTGATCGTCCCCAGGCGCCTCGTAGGCCCCCTGCGCGAGATGCAGCGCGGAGCGCAGGCCCTCGGTGCCGGCAACCTCCACGAAAACATCGACGTGCGCACCGGCGACGAGCTCCAAGATCTGGCCGAGAGCTTTAACCAGATGGCCGCCAGCCTCCGTGCCTCCCGCGACGAGCTGGAGCGCAGGGGAGTGGATCTGGAAGCCCGTGTTGTCGAACGCACACGAGAGCTGACCGAGATCACAGCCAGGACCGAGCGGCGTGCCCTCCAGCTCCAAACCAGCGCCGACGTGGCACGGACCATTGCCTCGGTACGCGACGTGGAGGAACTGCTGCACCAGGTCGTCGAGACCATCAGCCAACGCTTTGGCTGGTACCACGCCGGCATTTTTCTGATCGAGGATGCTCCCAGCCTGGCTGATGACGGGCGCGAGAAAAGTCCCGGAGCGGAGCGGAGTGGGCATGGTCCCGGCAGCCGCGGCAAGGTAGCTGTGCTGCGTGCCGCGAGCAGCGAAGGCGGCCGCCGGATGATCGCCCGCGGCCACAGGCTGCGGGTCGGTGAGCAGGGCATCGTCGGCACCGTCGCCGCCCAGGGCCAGGCTCGCATTGCACTGGACGTTGGCCAGGATGCGACCTACTTTGACACGCCAGAGCTGCACGGCACCCGTTCGGAGATGGCCCTTCCGCTGCGTGCTCACTCCACGGCGCTCCTGGATCCTGCTGGCGAACAGCCCGCGGTCATCGGCGTCCTCGACGTCCAGAGCTTGAAACCTGGCGCCTACGACCAGGAAGACGTGGTCCTCCTCAGCAGCCTCGCCGACCAGGTGGCGATCGCCATCGAGAACGCCCGGCTGTTTCGACAGACGCAGCGGATGCTCGAGGAAGTGCGGAGCCTGCACCGCCAGGTCGTCGAGCAGGAGTGGGACAAAGTGGTCACAGCCCAGGGGCAGGATGAGTTGGTCTACGATTTTCGCCGTCCTGGCATCCTTCCCCAGTCCGACCCCTGGCCTCCGGAGCTCCTCGCTGCCCTTCGCCAGGGCGAGGCGATAGCGGTCCCAGGCGAGTCGGCGGAAGGCGAGGGTGTCCTCGCCCCGGCCGACCAAGGCGGCCACTCGGCCCTCGCCGCGCCCATCAAGCTCCGCGACCGGGTGATCGGTGGGCTGGAACTGCAAGATATCGACCCCGACCGTCGCTGGACGGATGACGAAATCGCACTCGTCCAGTCCATCGCCGACGAGGTGGGCCTGGCCCTTGAAAATGCGCGCCTCCTCGCCGACACGCGGCGCCGCGCCGGTCAGCTCGCCACCCTTCACCGGGTTGGCCTGGACATTACCTCAGCTCTGGACCTTGACGGCGTGCTCCAGGCTCTCTACCAGCAGACGTCCAACATTGTCGACGTCAGCCTGTTTTCGGTCGCCCTCTATGACCGTGAGGTCGACAGCATCGAATACCTGCTGATGATGGACGCCAGCGGGCCTCTTCCGGTCCCATCTCCTATCTACCGAGAGCAGCAGGGCCTTTTCGCTGAGACGGCCGGGCTCGCGGCTTACGTTATCGACCAGAGCCTGCCCGTCTTGGTCCCCGACCTCCTGGACCCGCCGCCTGACCTGCTGTCGTGGCCCCTGTTGTCTGCTGAGCAGGCCACGCGCGCCTATGCCGGTATCCCACTCGTCTTTCGTGAGCAGGTTTTTGGCGTCCTCTCGGTGCACAGCAGCCGGCCCGCCGCCTACAGCCAAGAAGACCTCGACCTTCTGACGACAATGACTACCCAGGCTTCCATTGCCATTCAGAACGCCCGCGCCTACGGGCAATTAGTGGACACCGCCGAGCAGCTCCGGGAGGTCGACCGCCTGAAGACACAGTTCCTGGCGAACATGTCACACGAGCTTCGCACGCCCCTGAACTCGATCATTGGCTTTTCGCGCGTAATGCTCAAGGGCATTGACGGCCCTTTGACCAGCCTTCAGGAGGCAGACCTCGCATCGATTTATAACAGCGGGCAACACCTCCTGGGCCTGATCAACAGCATCCTCGATATGTCCAAGATTGAAGCCGGCAAGATGGACCTCGCCTTCGAGCAGGTGCACTTGCCTCAGATCCTGGACACGGTCGTCAGCACGACCCGCGCCCTCATCAAAGATCGACCAATCGAACTCCAGGTCCAGGTTCCCCCGGACCTTCCCGCCCTATGGGCCGATCCACAGCGTGTGCGCCAGATCCTGATCAATCTCCTGTCTAACGCTGCCAAGTACACTGAAAATGGCCAGATCGTGCTGTCCGCCGAGGTCCAGGGCCCGACGGGCGAGTGGATGCTTGTCAGCGTCGCCGACTCGGGCGTCGGCATCGATCTCCATGCCCAGCAACGCCTCTTCATCCCTTTCCAGCAGGTCGATGCTTCCACCACCCGCCGCGCAGGCGGCACGGGGCTCGGCCTCGCCATCAGCCGCAGCTTTGTGCAGATGCACGGCGGCGAGATCTGGGTTGAGAGCCAACCCGGCCGAGGTTCCACCTTTTGCTTCACGCTGCCCGTTTACGACCCCCTCCTCGGGCAGGAAAAGGCCGAGGTCAAGGTTGCCGCGCAGGAGGACCAGGCACCCTCTCCACCTGACAAGAAGCTGGTCCTGGCCATCGACGACGACCCAGGGGTGATCACCCTCTTCAAGCGCTACCTGGAAAGCGATGGGTACCAGGTCGTCGGCCTCCTCGATTCCACCACAGCCCTCGAGGTGGCTCGCAGCCTTGTTGCCCACCCCCAGGGCCAGCGTTCCCTCGTGGCCATCACCCTCGACGTCATCATGTCTCGGACGGATGGCTGGCAGGTTCTCGATGCGCTGAAGGCCGACCCTCGGACGGCAGGCATTCCCGTGATCCTGTGCAGTATCGCAGAGGGGCTGGACCGAGGGCTGAGCATGGGCGCGGCCGCCTGGCTTCAGAAGCCCGTCACCCGTGAAGAGCTGTTGACCGCCCTGGCTCAGGTCCGAGCTTGACACCACCCGCAAAGAGAGTCCTATGAAACCAACCTGGATCTACTGCCCCGCCTGCCAATATCGCGCGGCACTCAACTACCGACTCCTGGCCTGCCCGGCCTGTGGTGGCCAGTGGCTGGATGCGGTGTACGATTATGATTCCCTGCGCTCCGGCTGGCCCGCCCAGTTGGCTCAGCGACCCTTTAACATGTGGCGCTACTGGGAGCTGCTGCCTCTGCAAGATCCGGCGAACATCCTGACCATGGGTGAGGGTGGCACGCCGCTGCTGCCTGCCACCAACCTGGGCATGATGCTCGGGCGGCCGCACATCTATATCAAGGACGAGCGCCAGGGGCCGACCGGGTCGTTCAAAGATCGCCAAGCGGCCCTGGCCATCTCTGTCATGAAAGAGCAGGGCATCACCGAGGCTGTCGTCGCGTCTACGGGTAACGTCGCTATCTCCTATTCGGCCTACTCGGCACTCGCTGGCATCAAGTTGTGGGCTTTTCTGACGAGCAGTGTTCCCGCGGAGAAAATGCGCGAGGTGGCCCTCTACGGCACCGAGGTCATCAAGGTCAGCGGCACCTACGATCAGACCAAGCAGGTCGCCGCCGATTTTGCCCGGCGCAAGAATCTGCACCTTGACCTGGGCTTGCGCAGCCTGGCCGCCAAGGAGAGCATGAAGACCCTGGCCTTCGAGCTCGGCGAGCAGTTGAGTACCGCACTCGACGGCAGGCGCCCCATCCATGGCATTCTGTCAGCCGGTTCTCCGGACCCTGGTCTGGGTTTACGCCGGGGTGAGGAAGGCCGGCCGCCATTCCGTGCCCCTGACTGGTACATCCAGGCCGTCAGCGGCGGGCTCGGCCCCATCGGGGTTTGGAAAGGTTTCAAGGAGCTGTACGACCTGGGCTTGATCGATCGTCTGCCAAAGCTGGCCTGCATCCAGGCCGCCGGCTGCGCGCCCATGGCCAACTCGTTCGCCAGGGGGCTCGAAGTCGCCGAGCCCGTCACCAATCCCCGCACGCTCATCACCACGGTCGCCACCGGGCAGCCCGGCATGGCCTATACCTACCTGCGTCGCATCATCCTCGAACATGGGGGCACTATGGAAGCCGTCGGCGACGACGAGAGCTTTCGGGCCATGCACGTCATGGCCAAGATGGACGGGCTCTCCGTCGAGCCTGCCAGTGGCCTCGCCTTTGCCGGGCTGTTTAGGATGGTCAGCAGCGGTCTCATCCGGCCCGAGGATGTCGTCGTCGTCAACTGCTCCGGGCATACCTTTCCCGTGGAAAAGCACCTGCTGGGTGATGCCTGGGCTCAGAGCCTGGTCGTCGGCGAGACGGGATCCTCTCAGCGTACGGAAGAGGGCCTGCTCACCTCCCTCGACCGCCTCGACAACCGTATCCAGCGCATCGCCATCGTTGAGGACGATCCCGACGCGCGGCGGCTCCTACGTCGGATCTTGCAGGCTCGGGGCGAGTACCAGATCTTTGAGGCCGCCGGCGGTCGCGAGGCCATCGCCCTGGTCCAGGAGCAGCACCCTGACCTCGTCCTCCTTGACCTGATGATGCCCGAGGTAGACGGCTTTGAGGTCATCGACGCCATCCGTGCGGCGGAGGAGCTGCGCGACACCCGGATCATTGTCATCACAGCCAAGACGCTGAGTGGCGACGAGCGCCGGCGGTTAAGCGGCCAGATCGAGTCTCTGCTGCAGAAGGGCTCCTTTCTGGACGACGACCTCCTGGAGCAGATCCTCTCGACGCTGCACTGAGGATTGAGCGCAGGCTCGATTTGCATTCTGCGCTTGGAAATGCTATAATCTTGGCTGCAGAGGGCGAGTAGCTCAGATGGTTAGAGCGCGTGTCTCACATACACGAGGTCAGGGGTTCAAGTCCCTTCTCGCCCACCTCCTGGGCCGGTAGAGCCGTGGTCGCGCGGGCACGAGTGTCTCGCAGGCCACGGTTTGTCATAACGGCTCTCATGGCGAATGCGCAGGCGCGCCGCACTTGAGCGTGCCTCTCGCCTGGTCACCCAATCCCATTACATTGCCTTGCGGGTTGGGCTTTCCCCTGCCGGCCGGCCAGGCCCGTCGCACCGCAGGTAGGTGGCAGACCCGTCGAGCAGGCTTACAGCTGATGCGGCCGCAACGACGCGCAGAGTTCGGAGGGGCGCACAGGTGAGCAACAAGGACGCACAACAGCGTGCAGAGTGGGGAACCTGCCTCGTCCGTTGGGGCTTCCTGCTCTATATCGTCCTGGATGTGGTGCTCAACCCCGCCCATCAGGAGCTGTTTCCCCAGCTCGCGCTGTTTACTGCCGCCTTTGGCCTCTACAACCTGGTCCTGACGTTCCTGCTCACCTTTCAGGTTTACTTTGCGCTCCTGCCGGTGCTGACCTTTGTCGCCGATCTGCTGGCAATGCTGGCGCTCATCTCCCAGTCAGGCGGGACGGCCAGTCCGTTTTTCTTTCTGCCGGTGATTGTCATCCTCGTCGGTGCTCATCGTTTTGGACCCCGGGTGGGATTGGCGGCCGCGCTCGCCTTTGTGCTTGGCTCCGGTTTTTACACCCTGCGGGCATGGGACGAGTCCTTGGGCGCTGCTCAGCTGTATCCTGCGGCCATGCACATGGGACTTTACCTGTTGGCGGCAGCCGCCGGTGCCGTGCTTGGCCCTCCGTTGGCCGGCGCCGGCAAGCAATCCGCCTGGGAGTCGGACGACGAGGGACAAAAGATGCTGCCCGAGAACATCCGGGTGATCTATGAGATGGCATCCACCTTGAGTGCGACCCTAAACTACCAACGCGTCCTGGATGCGATCCTCGACATCAGCCGCCTGGGCTTCGACGAGCTCGGCACGCGCGTGGGGCAATCCGTCGGCTTGGTGCTTTTGGCTGATGGAGACGGCGCCCTTTACCCTGCGTCCTATCGCAACCTCTCTTATGCCGGCGACGAGAAACGGCATCTTCAGGGCAGCGCGGGCATTGTCGGCGAGGCAATCCATTCTGCCAGCGCTGTGCTTGGCCAGTCGCCGGCGAGCGACCCGGAGCTCAAGGTTTTTCGTTCCCTCGAGCCCTGCAGGTCCATGCTTTGTGTGCCTCTCCGTGCTGGCTTTGAGGTGTATGGAGCCGTGCTCTTTGCCTCTGTGCAGCCGGGCATCTATACCTCCCAACACAGCGAGCTATTGAGCATCTTTTGCAACCAGGCCACCATCGCGTTACAGAATGCCAGCCTTTACCAGAGCTTGCGGTCTGAACGCGACAAGATCGTAAACAAGGAAGAGGAAGCGCGCCACAAGCTGGCGCGGGATCTGCACGATGGGCCCACCCAGGATGTGGCGGCCATTGCGATGCGCCTGAACTTTGCCCGCTTGCTCGTAGAGCGGGACCCCGTGCGTGCCAAGGCCGAGCTGGAGCGCCTGGAGGACCTGGCGCACCGCACCGTCAAAGAGATCCGATCCATGCTCTTTACCTTACGGCCCATCATCCTCGAGACTGAGGGCCTGGTCGCCGCCGTGCAGCAGTACGCCGACAATCTGCAGGAAAACAACGGACTCACCGTCATAGTCGACGCGGAGCGCTTTGAGGACTGCGTTGACATGGAGGTGCAGGGTGTGGTGTTTGCGATCCTGGAAGAGGCCATCAACAACGCCAAGAAGCACGCCCAGGCATCGCGCATCACCGTTCGCCTGGCTGTGCAAGGAGATCTGCTTGTTGGGCAGGTGACAGATAACGGCGTAGGGTTCGACGTGCGCGCCGTGGAGAACAGCTACGGATCGCGGGGCAGTCTGGGCCTCGTCAATCTTCGAGAGCGAGCCGAGCTGGTTGGAGGGACGATCAGCCTCGAGTCGGCACCGGGCCAGGGGACGCGCATCACGCTGATCATCCCCATCCGCGAGCCGGGCAGTTGATCTCTGTTCTGCGTCACAGGGAGGGAGACACCTCATGCCCGCCTGGCTGACCTTCGCCTCGCCTCCTCCCCACTTGCTGCTGTGGCTCCTGGGCTCAGTCCTCGCTTTCGTCCTGGCCAGCAACGGCCTCTGGTTGGTCCGAGGGTCTCACCTCTTGCCGGCGCACTTGGGCCCAGCGCTGCTGCAGGCGGCCCGCTTTCTATACTATCTCGGCGTTCCCTACCTGGTCTTTGGCGGTTGGCCCTTGCCACCGCACCGTGGACTGCTCGCCCCTAGCAACCTCGGCTTGGCCGGGCTTGATGCTTTCTGGACCCCGGGGCGCTGGCTTCAGGCGCTGGGAACCGGGGTAGGCGTTGGCCTCTTTGCCCTGGGGTTCGTAGCCGTAGCCTGGCTGAATGCCAGCCGGCGGAGCGGCACCACTCGGCTCGGCTTTTCGGCCACCCCCGCCTGGAACCTTCTGGTCAACGGCCTCTATCTCGAGGTTCACTGGGCCTTTTATCGCGGGGCACTGGCGGTGCTGTTCGACGACCTGTACCTTGGTGTCTTTTGGGGATTGGCGCTGGTTTACGTCGAGAGACTGTCGAGCCCCTTCTGGCGGCAATGCTGGCGCCGGGAGCTATGTGCCGGCGATGCCTGGCTCTTCATGGTCCAGGCACTCGTGTCCGCCCTTCTGTTTCTCCTCACGCAGAACTTGCTCGCCTGCCTGGCGGTCCACTGGATGCTGTCACTGGCGCGCTGGGCACTGGCCCGTACCCGGCCATAGCTCACTCCCAAAGCCGGCAGAAGGCGCACAGATCACCGGCGGTTGTCGGCTGGCCGCAGCGGCTGCAGGGCCGCAGCGCGCCCGGCTCTACGTCGGCAAACCTGACCCGGCCGCTGTCGCGGGACTCCAGAAACTGCAAATAGAACTGCTGCTTGGCACCCGGCGAGTTTAGCTCCAGCCGGTTCAACAGCTCCTTGTAAAAGTTGGTCGTCGAGCCCCGGGCAAAAGGGCACTCCTCGTAGATATAGTCGATATCGCGCACGAGGGCGTACGCTGCCGTCTCTCGCTCGTAGAGACGGACGAAAGGCTTGACCTTGCGCGCCAGCCCATGTTGCTCGTGCAGGATCGGAGCCTGGCGAGCCAGGTAGCCAGCCTGCCAGTGGAGCGTATTCTGCATCAAGACGGCGACCTCGTCGTCCATGTTGTGCCCGGTGGCGATAGCCGCGAAACCGGCGTCACGGGCTGTGCTGTTCATGATATGCCTCTTTACGAGACCGCAGACGGCACAGGGCTTGCCCCGGCCCCGCTGCTTCGCCCGGGCCAGCCAGGGCACGCTGTGGCCGTATTCCGAGGGCAAGTCCACGACGCGCAGGACTGCTTCCGGCCGGTGCTCCGCCACAAACTTCCGGCACATCTGTAACGACTTGTCCGAATACTCGATCCCCTCGTCGATCCCCAGGCGGATGTACATCCCCTCGGCATGGTAGCCCAGCTCCAGCAAGACGTCCCACAGGGCCAGGCTGTCCTTGCCGCCAGAGACGGCCACCAGGACGCGCTCTTCCGGCGTAAACATCTCGTACTTCTCGATGGTCCGCTGCGCCATGGAGACTACCCACGGGACGAAATGCTCCGCGCACAACCGCAACCTGTGCTGCGCGAGGTTGATGACCGCCAGGCCCCCGCACTTGCTGCACTTCATCTTCCCTAGCCGCCGGAAACGACCGTCACCAGCTTGATGGTGTCGCCTTCCTCTGTCAGAGTTGCTTCGTTCACCAATTTGCCGTTGCGCACGGCCAGGATCGATTCGGGATTCAAGTCCGCTTGCTGGATAATGTGCCGCACCGTGCTGCCCGGCTTCACTTCCCAGGTTTTGTCGCGAAAGATCACGGTTACCATGGCGTCTTCTTTCCTGTGTGCTTGCGCAATTCTACCATGTTTGTGATAGAAAATCAAGGCCCCTGCTCACCGGCGACCGGCGGCAGGGGCCTGTCACGCTCAGGTGATCGGCGATGGCGGCCCTACTTGCCGGGGCACTGGAACATGATGCTGGAGTCGATACCCTTGTTGCCGTAGGCCTTGTCAAAATGCCGGCAGAACTCGCCGGCCAGCTTCGCGGCCCGCACGTCAAAGGCCTCCTTGTCCTCCCAGGTGTTCCTGGGGTTCAGGATCTCGCTGGGTACGCCTGGGCAGCTGCGCGGCACCTGGATGTGGAACATGTGATCCGAATCGTATTCCACCTGCTCCAGGTCGCCACAGAGGGCGGCGTGGACCAGGGCGCGGGTGATGTCGATGTCCATGCGGGCACCGACGCCAAAAGGCCCACCACTCCAGCCGGTGTTGATCAGGTAGACCCGCGATCCATGGCGCTTCATCCGTTCGCCCAGCATCGAAGCATAGACGTCGGGGTTGCGCGGCATGAAGGGCTCGCCAAAGAACCGTGAGAAGGTGCTCACCGGGTCGACGATGCCCGTTTCGGTGCCGGCGAGCTTGCTGGTGTAGCCCATGAGGAACCAGAGCATCGCCTGGTCGGGTGTCAGGCGCGCGACGGGCGGCAGTACGCCATTGGCATCGGCGGCGAGGAAGAGGATCGTCTTGGGATGGTCGCCCACCGGCGGCGTCTTGATGTTGCTCAGGAAGGTCAGCGGGTAGGAGGCACGCGAGTTGGGTGTGAAGCGCTCGTCGTCTACGTCAAAGATACCCCACGGGTACATCATGCAGTTTTCGACGATGGCACCGTGTTCCTGGTACGCCGCTTCGTGCAGCACGGCGTTCCAAATCTCTGGCTCCTTGTGCGGCCGGAGGTTAATCAGCTTGGCGTAGCAGCCGTTTTCAAAGTTGGCGATGCCGTTGTCACTCCAGCCGTGCTCGTCGTCGCCGAGGAGAGCGCGGCGGGGATCGGCCGAGAGGCTCGTCTTGCCGGTCCCCGACAGGCCCAACAGCAACGCGATGTCGCCTTGGGGCCCTTCATTGGCAGAGCAGTGCAGGGGCAGGATGCCTTCACCCGGCAGGACATAGTCCATGACGCTGAACATCAGCTTCTTCACGCTGCCGGCGTAGGCCGAACCGAAGACAATGCCCCGATAGCGGTCCATGTCGATGGCCACCGCCATGTCTGACGTCTTGCCGCCTGGCAGCTTGCGCAGCCGGCCGGCGTACCTGGCCGGATCCAGCTTGTTGTAGGGCACCACCAACAGGGTAAAGGGGCGTTTGGCAAAGATGCTGCGGTGCAGGTCTGATGGCACTGGCCGGAACATGTTGTCGGTAAAGAGGGCAGTTAGAGCCCAGTCGCAGATGACCCTCACCGGCAGGGCATAGAAGCTGTCGGCCGAAAGGACCCGGTCCGTGACGTACAGTCTTGGCTTGCCGGCCAGCACCTCAACGGCGTCGTCCGCCATCATGTCAAAGGTTTCGGGCTCCATGGCGATGTTGTTCGGCGAGTCCCAGTCGATATTGTCCTCACTCTCCGGCCGGCGGACGATGTAGGTGTCCTTTGGGCTGCGTCCGGTGGACTCGGGTGGCGTCCACGTGGCAAGGGCCCCGTTGGCGCTGGGGATCGCCTCGCGGCGCCGCACGGCTTCTTCGATCATCACCTGGCGTGAGGGGTTGAGCAGCACATCCGGATGCGCCTCCAGGAGCTTGCCGAGCCTTGTCGCAAAATCCATGATCTCCTCCCTTGATTTTCTCCGAAATAGACCGTCTCTCAGTCCAGGATCTTGCCCGGATTCAAGATGCCCCGGGGATCTAGCGCCCGCCGCACAGAGCGCATCACGTCCATAGCTATGGGACCCACGTCGCTCTCCAGGAACGGCTTCTTCAGGGTCCCGACCCCATGCTCGCCGCTGAGGGTGCCCCCCACGCTGACCGACAGGGCGAACAGGTCGGCCACGGCCTGCTGCACGCGGGCCCACTCCTCTGGGTCGCGCTTGTCGAACAGGATGTTGGGGTGCAAGTTGCCGTCGCCCGCGTGCCCAAAGATGACGATGGGCAGGCCTCTCTTCTGCGAGATCTCTTTGATGCCCTTGATCGTGTCGGGGATAGCACTGCGCGGCACGGAGATGTCCTCACCCAGCTTGTTAGGTCGCTTGCGTCCCAGGGAGCCGGAGATGCTGCGGCGGGCGCGCCACAGATCGTCGCTCTCCTTTGCGGTCTGGGCCACCCGCACTTCGCTGGCTCCCCCGTCGCGGCATACCTGCGCAATGACGTCCATGTCCCGTGCCGCATCGGCCCGGTCACCGTCGGTCTCGATGATGAGAATAGCCTCCGCGTCGCGCGGCAGGCCCAGCTGCATATAATCCTCGACGCAGTTGATGGCGGTTTCGTCCATGAGCTCCAGGGTGGCGGGCACAAGGCCGCCCCACAGGATGGCATTCACCGCCCGGCTGGCGTCCTCCAAGCGGGGGAAGACGGCCTGCCCGGTGCGCTTGGACTCGGGCAGGGCGATGAGCTTGAGGATGGCGCCTGTGATGACGCCCAGGGTGCCCTCTGACCCGACAAAGAGGCTCACCAGGTCGTACCCGGTCACGTTCTTGATGGCCTTGCCGCCCGTTTTCAGCACGCGCCCATCGGCGAGGACGACTTCCAGTCCCATCACATAGTCACCGGTGACGCCATATTTCAGGCAGCGCGGCCCCCCGGCGTTGCAGGCAATGTTGCCGCCGATGGTCGAGTGGCGTACACTGGAGGGATCGGGCGGGTAAAAGAGACCGAGCTTTTCGACGGTTGTCTGCAGGTCGGCGGTTATGACGCCCGCCTCGACTTCGACCATCATGTTTGCCCGGTCGATGTCAAGGATCCGGTTCAGGCGCACCATGTTCAGCACCAGCCCGCCGTCCACCGGAACCGTTGCCGCGGCCAGCCCGCTGGCCATGCCCCTGGTGATTACCGGGACCTGTTCGTTGTTGCACAGGGCAAGGATGCTGGCGATCTCGGAGGTTGTGGCCGGGCTCACAACGGCCTCAGGCAGCGACTCGTGAAATGTGCCGTCGTAGGAGTAGCAGATCAGATCCTCAGGCGAGGTCAGGACCTGCTCGTCGCCGGCAATAGCCCGCAGTTGGTCCAGGATCTCTGTCTTTAGCATCGTCCTTCCCTACTCCTCGAGAGCCTGCAAGGCCAGCTCGGCCACGTCCACCACCCGCACACGCACGCGGTTGCGCCGCGCCGCTTCGGTGAGAGTTCGCTCGCACTGCTGGCAAGCCGAAGCGATCACCTGGGCCTCGACCTCCTGGGCCTGCTCCAGGCGGCGGTCAGACACGGCGTGCGACAGGGCGGCGTCAAAGGTCTCGAGATTGCCACCTCCGCCGCAACAGTGGGAGTTGGCGCGGTTGTCGCGCATCTCCACCAGCTCGAGGCCGGGGATGGCAGCCAGCACACGCCGTGGGGCGTCAAAGATGCGCTCCTTGCGCCCCAGGTCGCAGGGGTCGTGGTAGGTGACCCGCTGAGCAGGCGTCGCGTCCCCCTCCGGACTGGGAACCTGCTCGCGAAATCTGAGCCGGCCCTCGTCGACCATCGCGGCCAGCAGCTCGGTGGCGTGCAGCAGCTCAAAGGGCAACTCGCCCCCGGCCGCCTCTTTGTACACGTGATTCCAGATGTGCAGGCAGGAGGGACAGGTAAAGACGACCTGCCTGGCCTGCATGGCGCGCACCCTTTCCAGGTTGTGGCCGATCAGCTCGCCGGCCTTTTCCAGGTCGCCGTTGATGAGCAAAGGATAGCCACAGCACCACTCCTCGCCGCCCAACACGGCGTAGTCCAGCGCCGCCCGATCCATCAACTGCGCCATGGTCTGGGGCAGGCGGTAACTGCGTGGAAAGAACGAGCCGACGCAGCCCACAAAATAGACTACCTCCGCCGTCTTGTGGGGTGTGGTGCCTGCCGGCGCCTGGTCCATGTTGGCCGTCCATAGCAGCCGGTTGGCGTTGTCATCGCCAGAGATGTTGTGGTGTTCGCCGATGATCTGGGCCAGGCGGGTGAGGACTTCCGGTTGGAGCTTCTCGTGCGCCATGTCATCGCGCGCCGCCTGCAAGATCTCTTCCAGAGGCACGCCGCTGGGGCAGATGTTGGCGCACGAGGCGCACAACAAGCACTGGTAATAGCGGTTGGCGAACTGCTGGCCGGGCTGCAGGCGGCCTTCGCCAACGGCGCGCAAGAGGGCGATGCGGCCACGAGGACTATCCGTCTCGCGCAGGGTAGCGCGGTACGTCGGACAAGTGGCCAGGCATAGCCCGCAGCGAATGCAGGACGCCTCCTCGCCGGCGGTGACCATCTCGGCGCTGGGTAGGGTCCAGCTTGGTGTGGGGTGCTTGCTTTCCATGCTTCTCCTGCGTATCGGGTCGGACTCGTCTCAGCCCGCCTGGCCGGTTGCGCGCCCGGATCCATCCTGGACGATGGGCAAGGTGAGTAGGGCGTGGGGCACGATCAAGACGTCCAGCCCCTGTCCCAGGGGACCATCGCCCAAGCTGGCGCTCACAAGGTCAAAGGCGGCCTCCATCGTGGGTGTGGCCAGGAACTTGGCAGAGCGCATCAGGTTTGGGTCATGGGCCCCGACGACGATGACCTGGTTTTGCTCCAGCACCTTGGCCATGACAAAGGCGCGCTGTTGGCCGGGCGGGTAGCCGTTCCGACGGGCATCGTCCAGGATGAACTGGACGTTGGGAGCATCTTGCATTGCCCTCAGGAATCGCTGCTCGCCCACACCTTCGCCCGCGCCCTCGCCGCAGGGGGCCGGCAAGATGTAGAACCCTCCGGGCTTGACAACCGGTGTCGGCGCGAAGAACAGATAGCTGGCTGCGCGGCTGGCCTGGTAGAGGTTGGCGTCCTTGGGATAGCCGACGCCGGCCACTGCAACGTCGTACTGGCGGGGCACGGGTACTTCAAAGATCGTCTTGGCAAACGCTACCAACTCCTGAAAGGTCGCCTCCGGCTCCCCTGCCCGGACATAGACGACCCGCTTGTCGTCATCCTGCACGACATTCACGATAAAGCGCAGGCCCGCACGGCGTGCTGCCTCGGTGACTGCCTCGTGGAACGGGTTGCCTGCCACGCGGGCCAGACGCGTGCCGGGGTGGTCGATCATGGCCGGGCCGTGGGTGTAGGCGATCATGGCTTCTCCCGCCGCGCCGACGGCCAACGTCTTGCGCCCCCCAGAATAGCCCGCGTACTGGTGCGGCTCGACGATGCCGGTGGCGATGAGTAGGTCGGCTTCGTAGGCCGCGCGACTGACTGACAAGGGGATGCCGCTCTCCGTGGTCCCCAGGTCGACGAGCGCCTCGGGGTTCAGTGGTTGGCTGTCAATGACGCGGTAGCGCTCCACGACGTCTCGCCCCAACTTGGCCACCTTTTCCTCGCGGGTGCTGGGCCGGTGGAGGCCAATACCGCACAGCAGGGTGATGTCCTCGTCGCGGACGCCCGCGGCCGCCAAGTCGGCCAGCAATGGCGGGACGAGCAGGTAGTCGGGGCTGGCGCGCGTGACGTCGGTGAAAACGATGCAGGCCTTGTCGCCCGGCCTGGCTAGCTCGCGCAAGGGAGGGGAGTTGACCGGGCTGGCCAAGGCTTCGGCCACGGCAGCCGGCACATCCTGGATGGGTGGCACGACCCTGGACTCGGCCACGTCGCCCCGCCAGCCCGCGGGCAATTCGAAGCTCAGCTTACCTTTGTCGAACGGGACCTGGAATGTCATGTACAGCTCCAATGGATGAACACATAACGCCCTGGCTCAACAGGGCGTTATGCACAGAACCGTCGCGCGAAAAGCCGACGGCGGCCCGGACTCTGTACTTTTGTTCACATTATAACATGGCCGCTCAGCGGCCACAAAAAATGGCTTGGACAAGGCCGACGCGGGCACTCTCTTACCAGTCCCCTTCTACCGGGCCGCGTCTCCTCTTGACCTCACTGTGGTGCCGTTTTTTCTCCAGCCGCCTTTCCTTGGAGCCAGCCGTCGGCGAGGTAGGCCTGCGCCGTTTGCGACGGGTAAGGGCGCGGCGCATCAGCTCCTGGAAGCGGGCCACCACCTCCTGGCGGTTGCGCCACTGGCTGCGCTCCGATTGGGAGGCAAGGTGCAGGACGCCATCAGAGTCGACGTGGCCCGCCAGGCGGCTGAGAACACGGGCCCTCTGCTCGTCGTCCAGGCTCGGCGACCGGGCGACGTCGAAAAGCAGCTCCACACGGGTTGATGACTTTTGCACGTGTTGGCCCCCGGGCCCACTGCTGCGCGAGAAGCGAAAGTCAAGCTCGGAGAGGGGTATGCGGACCCGGTCGTCGATGGTGATGCTGTCGTCTTCCATGCGTCACATCCGCAAGGGGTCGGTTGCCGTCATCGTTCTCTCCCTGCGCCGAGTATAGCACAGGGGCTGGGCAGCGTCAAGGCAGTCGATCTCCATGCCCTTAGCAGTTCTGGCCGGTTTGACGTGTTCTGCTGCTTTTGCTATAATGCCATCTGTCAACGCGCTGCTACGCCTTTTGCTTGGCTAGTCAGCTCGGTGCGCAGGAGCCTGCGGACTCGGCACTCCTTGTGCCCGTCTAACGCCCTTGCGCCTGGCCTGGAACGGAACGGATGAGCGGTGTCTGAAACGCTGGTTGGTACCGTCGAGCGGCTAACGTTCTACAGCACTGAGACGGGTTACACCGTTGCCCAGGTGACCCCTGAGGGCCGCGGCTACACGGTTACGGTCGTCGGCAACCTGCTGGAGGTGCGACCCGGCGAGACGCTGCGACTGGAGGGCGAGTGGCGAGAACACGCTCGCTATGGACGCCAGTTCCAGGTCGAGCGCTACACAACGGTCCTGCCGGCCACCGTGGACGGTATGGAAAAGTACCTCGGTTCCGGCCTCATCAGGGGCATCGGCCCCGTGACGGCCAAACGCATCGTGCGGCGTTTCAAGGCCGACACGCTCCAGGTCATCGAGAACGAGCCCGAACGCCTGCTGGAGGTATTGGGCGTGGGCAAGCATCGCGTGGCGCTCATCCGCGCTGCCTGGGCGGAACAAAAGGCCATTCAGGAGGTGATGCTGTTCTTGCAGAGCCACAACGTCAGCACGTCGCACGCGGTCCGCATCTTCAAGACCTACGGCGACGCGAGCATCGACGTGGTGCGCAGCGATCCGTACCGCCTGGCGCAGGAGGTGTATGGCATCGGTTTTCTCACGGCCGACAAGATCGCCCGCGAGCTGGGCCTGGCACTCGACAGCCCACAGCGCGTGCAGGCGGGTATCGCCTACACCCTGAGCCAAATGGCCGACGACGGCCACGTCTACGCGCCCCAGGGCGAGCTGATCCGCGAAAGCACGCGTATCCTGGAAGTGGCGCCCGACCTCGTGGCCCAGGGTATCGAGTCGCTGGCCGCCGACTATACCGTCCGCGTGGAGCCTGTCTCGCTGCTGCCCGGCGACCAGGGCAGCCCCATACACGGTGCGGAGCCTTCCGGGCCGGAGGGCAATCGGGGTGGAGCTGGGCCGCAACACGTCCTCCAGGAAGAGCGCGCCATCTACCTGGCCCCCTTTTACTATGGCGAGATCGGCGTTGCCAACCGGCTGCGAGCCATCCTGAAGGCCAAAGAGTGTCGCCTGGCCTTTTTCCAGGAGGCCAACCTGGACCGAGTCTTTGACCACCTCGCCGCGCAACAGAGCCTGGCACTCAACGCCGGCCAGCGCCAGGCGGTGCGCACGGCTCTGACCAGCAAGGTGGCCGTGCTCACCGGCGGCCCGGGCACGGGCAAGACCACGGCCACGCGGACCATCATCCGGCTGCTGGAGGCCAAGGGGTTCCGCTATGCTCTCGCGGCACCGACCGGTCGCGCAGCCAAGCGCCTGGCCGAAGCCACGGGCCGCGAGGCGCGCACGATCCACCGTTTGCTAGAGTTCAAGCCGCGGCAGGGCTTCCAGTTCCAGCGCAACGAGGACAACCCGCTGGAGGTCGACATGCTCATTGTCGACGAAGCCAGCATGCTCGACCTGCTCCTGGCGAACCATCTGCTCAAGGCCGTCCATCCCGCCAGCCACCTGCTCCTCGTCGGCGACGTGGACCAGCTGCCCAGCGTCGGTGCGGGGAACGTCCTGCGCGACGTCATGGATTCTGGTGTGGCACCGGTCGTCTGCCTGACCGAGATCTTTCGCCAGGCAGAGGGCAGCCTCATCGTCGAGAATGCCCACCGCATCAACCGCGGCGAAATGCCCCTCTTTACCCGGCAAGCCACCGACTTTTTCCTCTTTCCTGCCGATGACGCCGAACAGGCGGCCGATCTCGTCGTGGACCTGGTGCAGAAGCGCATCCCACATCGTTTCGGTTTTGACCCCCTCGGCGAGATCCAGGTTCTCTCGCCCTTGCATCGAGGTGCGGCCGGCGTCGCCGAGCTGAATCGTCGCCTCCAAGAGGCCCTCAACCCGCCGGTCGAGGGCAAGCCAGAGGTTCGCCGCGGAGTGCAGGTGTTTCGCCTGGGCGACCGGGTGATGCAGACGCGCAACGATTATGACCGCGACGTCTTTAACGGCGACATGGGCTGGATCACGTCGCTGGACGCCGTCAACCAGGCGATGATGGTCCGCATCGACGGGCGCGAGGTGGAGTACGAGTTCTCGGACCTCGACGAGCTGGTCCACGCCTACGCCGTCAGCGTGCACAAGAGCCAGGGCAGCGAGTACCGGGCCGTGGTTGTGCCTGTGCTCACCCAGCAGTACATGATGCTCCAGCGCAATCTGCTCTACACAGCCATCACCCGCGCCCGAGAGCTGGTGGTGCTGGTCGGCAACCGCCGGGCCATCGCCATTGCCGTGCACAACGACAAGATCGCCGAGCGCCATACGGCGCTGGATATGCGGCTGCAACGCTAGCGGCGCGCAACGGCCCCGCGATGCGCTCGGCAGTTACAACGTAACCAGGCTGTGCTCCGGGAGGAAGCGAGAAAATGACCCAGCCCGATGTCCGTCCTGTTCCACGTCCCGACTGGGGCGCGCTGCTGCACCCCGGCTGCACCGGCGTCGAGGGCAAGGTGCTGCTGAGCGTTCCCCGTCTGCATCTGGCCCTGCTCCGGTTCGAGCCCGGCGGCACGATCCACGAACATGCTGCGGACATCGAGATCGACGTGATCTGCCTGGAAGGAGCGGGCATGACCAGCGTCAGCGGCGCGGCGGCGCTCATCCGGGCGGGCGAGTCGGTGCGGTGGCCGGCGCATGTTCCCCACCGCCTGTGGACCACGGATCGCGAGATGATCAGTTTGATGGTGGAGCACACGAGGCCGGACTAGGGGTTTGGGCTCCGCGGCCTGCTAGCTCTCGGCCAGGACGTGGCTCCCGGTGAGGGGGACAAAGAGGACGCCGGTAACGTCTCGCTTCTGGATTTCGCTGCCCGTTTTCGTGATCTCCCACAGCGTCTGGTAGCCGCCGGGAGGGCCGATCGGCACCACGAGCTTGCCGCCGTCCTTGAGCTGGGCCAACAAGGGTGGGGGGACTTTATCGGCGGCGGCGGTGACAATGATGGCGTCGTAAGGGGCGTGCTCGTCCCAGCCAAAGTAGCCATCGGCGCAGCGCACTCGGACGTTGCCGCAGCCCAGGCGGGCCAACCGTTCGCCGGCTTCGGCGGCCAGGGGCTTGATGATCTCGACCGTGTAGACCTCGCCGACGATTTCCCCCAGAATAGCGGCCTGGTACCCCGAGCCGGTGCCAATCTCCAGAACGCGATAACCCGGCTGCAGGGCGAGGAGCTCGGTCATGAGGGCCACGATGTAGGGTTGGGAGATGGTCTGCCCGTAGCCGATGGGCAGGGGATGGTCCGCGTAGGCCTGCGACTGGTATTGCGTGGGCACGAACTCGTGGCGGGGCACCCGCTCCATGGCGGCCAGCACGTCCTGATCCGTCACTCCGCGGCGACGAATCTGGCGCTCTACCATCTCCATTCTCTCCTCCCGGTCCACGCGAGACAGCCGCCCCGGGTCTCGGGCCAGCGGCACAGCGCGGCACAACCGGCGACCCTCGCGTGTTGTCAGACCTGCCCCCAGCGATTGTCCGGCAGCCCCCGGCCAATGCGTCCCCTATTGTAACACGTTCGGAGCCCGATTTCAAGTTGGGCGCCGCGGGCGTTTGGGGCGATCGCCTCTAGCGGTGGCCCATGGAAGGCTTTCCCAATTCGTAGCATTCGTGCTATAATGGTCGGCGCTGCCTGCCCGGCGGCAAACGGTGCGTGGAAGGAGGAACCGATGGAGCTCAAGATCGCCCTGGCGCAGATGAACGTCGCCCGGGGACAGCCAAGACAGAACGAAGGGATGGCCCGCAGCCTCGTTGCCCGGGCAGCGGAGGCCGGTGCGCAGCTCGTCGTGCTGCCCGAGCTCTGGTTCTCGGGCTATGACCTGGATCACTCTGCCGACCATGCGGCGGCCCTGGACGGAGGCGCTTTCGCCATCATGGCCGAGCTGGCCCGCGCCCATGGGCTGCACCTGACCGGCACGTCTCTGGAGGCCAATCCAGATGGCCTGCCGTACAACACCGCAGCACTCTTCGGCCCACAGGGCGAGCTGGTGGGCGCGTATCGCAAGGTGCATCTCTGGGCGCCGATGGGCGAGGTCGAGCACATGGCGCCCGGCCGCGAGCTGCCGGCCTTTGATCTACCCTGGGGCCGCACGGCGCTCGCCATTTGTTACGATCTGCGCTTCCCCGAGGCGTGGCGTCGTTTTGCGAGCGACGGTGCCCGGCTTGTGGTCATCCCTGCCGAATGGCCTGTGAAGCGCGTCGAGCATTGGCGCCTTTTCCTCAGGGCGCGGGCTGTCGAGAACCAGTTCTTTGTCGCCGGCTGCAACCGCGCCGGCGTCGACGCCGATGCTGCCGGTACGACCTTTGGCGGTTATTCGGCCGTGTCCGATCCCTGGGGCAACCTCTTGGTTGAGGGCACGATGGAGCCCGATCTGCTCCTGGCCACCTTGGACCTCGACGAGGTGGACAAAGCCCGCAGCCTCTTCCCCTTCCTGGCAGACCGCCGCTTGGACCTGTACGGGCAGGCAGGCGAGTACGCCATTTGACCGGCGCCGGCTCTAGCATGACAAGCAGGCACAAGGCGCGCCGCGCCGGACGCTGCTCCTGACTTGCCGAGGAGGACCGCCATGGTTGGCTTTGACACCTATCAGTCACCGCTCAGCTGGCGCTATGGCTCCGAGGAGATGAGGCGCACCTGGAGCCTGGTGTACCAGCGCCGCCTCTGGCGTCGCATCTGGGTGGCTCTGGCCGAGGCCCAGGCGGAGTTGGGCCTGGTGTCGGCGGCGCAGGTGGCCGACCTGCGAGCGCACGCCGAGGAAGTGAACCTGGAGCGCTCTCTGGCGATCGAGGCCGAGATCAAACACGACCTGGTGGCCGAGATCAGGGCCTATGCCGAACAGTGCCCCGTAGGCGGTGGCATCATCCACCTGGGCGCCACCAGCATGGACGTGAAGGACAACGCCGAGGTGTTGTGCATGGCCGAGGGCCTCGACCTGCTTCTGGGCAAGTTGGAGGCGCTCCTCGTGGAGCTCGCCGGCCGCATCGAGGCTGGTGCCGCCCAGGCGTGCATGGGCTACACCCACCTGCAGCCGGCAGAGCCGACGACGACCGGCTATCGCCTGGCCCAGTATGGTCTCGACCTACTCCTCGACCTCGAGGAGCTGCGCCGGGTGCGCCGGGACCTGAGGGGCAAGGGCTTCAAGGGGGCCACGGGCACGTCAGCGTCCTACACGCAGCTCCTGGCCTCGCTGCCCACTGTCTCGCCGGGCGAGGCGGGCCCGGCGGCAGCCCTCGAAGCTGCGGTCATGGGCCGGCTTGGCCTGCCGGCCTTCCCGGTGGCGACGCAGACTTATCCACGCAAGCAGGATTGGTTCGTGGTCAATGCCCTGGCCGGCACCGCCGCTTCGCTCTACAAGTTCGCCTTCGACCTGCGCATCCTCCAGGCGCAACCCTTCGGCGAGTGGAGCGAGCCCTTTGGCAACCGGCAAGTGGGCTCCTCGGCGATGGCCTTCAAGCGCAACCCGGAGAGTGCCGAGGCTATGGACAGCCTGGCGCGCCTCGTGGCCACGCTGCCCCGCGTGACCTGGGACAACGCTGCCCACTCGTTGCTGGAGCGGACGCTGGACGATTCGGCCAACCGGCGGCTGGTGCTGCCTGAGGCCTTTTTGCTCGTGGACGAGCTCCTGGGGCGCGCGCAGCGTATCATCTCGGGCTTGGTGGTCCGCGAAGAAGGTCTCGCCCGCAACCTGGAGCTGTACGGTACCTTTGCCGCCACGGAGCGGCTGCTCATGGAGCTGGTCAAGGCCGGGGCCGACCGCCAGGAGATGCACGAGCTGATCCGGCAGCACAGCATGGCCGCCTGGCAGGCCGTGCAGCGCAACGCAGCCGGCGCGAACCCGCTGCCTGAGCTGCTGGCCGCCGACCCGCAGGTGCTGGCCCATCTGCCTGCCCCCCGCGTCCGAGAGCTTCTGGAGGCGGGCAACTACCTGGGCGATGCCCCCTGGCGAGCGCGAGAGATGGCCGGCGCTATCCGCGAGGCGTGTGCGGCGCATGGACCCTGAGCGCCTTGGTCCGGCGCCGGACTCCCGACCTCCGGCCCTGAGCGCCACGACCCGGAGCATCCTACAGGCCACGACGCTGGTGACCGGCATCGCGCTGGTGGTCAAGGGCCTGGGCTTTGTCGAGAAGGTCCTGCTGGCCTATTTCTTTGGCACCGGCCCCGAAGTTGACGCCTACCTGGTGGCCTACAGCCTGCCCTTCAGCGCCTACGTCGTGCTGCGCGAAGTCGTGAAACCCGCCTTCCTGCCCACCTTCCTGCGTACGCGACAGCTGTCGGAGAAGGATGGGCTGCGGCTTCTGGCGGTGGTTGCCACGGTGCTTCTGCTCCTTCTCGCCGTAGCCACAGCTGCCGGAATGGCCCTGGCCGGTCCCCTCGTGACAGTGGCCGCCCCCGGCTTTGGCCCAGTGCAGCGGGCCCTGGCAGTGCGCCTGACGCAGATGGTCATGCCCGCCCTCCTTCTCCTTGGCTTGTCTACCCTGACGACCGCAGTGCTGCACGCCCGCAAGCAGTTCGTGCTGCCTGCCCTGGGCGAGGCATCTTTTCGCTTGGGGCCCATTGCCTTCCTACTCGTCGTGGGCGGTGTGCCGGCGGCCGCCGCCGGCGTGGTCCTGGGCGCCTTGGGCAAGATCGCCATCGAGGCCTGGGGACTGCGCCGCATCGTGGCCGGTATCCGGCCCAGCCTGGACCTGGCCTTCGCGCCGGCACGCACCGTGGGCCGCCTGGCGGCGCCCCTGCTCGCAGCCCTCTTCCTGTCACTCTTCATTGGCCCGCTGGTCGAGAACGCCTTCGCCAGCCGTGTGGGCGTGGGGGGTGTGGCCGCGCTGGCGTATGCCCGCAAGATCGCCGAAACCCTGACGACCATCCTGCCTTACACCCTGGGCCTGGTCCTCCTGCCCTTCTCGGCGGAGATGGCGGCCCGGCGGGACGCGACAGGCCTGGCTGCCACGCTGTCGGGCGCACTCCGGGGCCTGATCCTGCTCTTCCTGCCCGTGGCCATCGGCCTGATGGTGCTGCGCGAGCCGTTTGTGCGGCTGCTCTTGGAGCGGGGTGCCTTTACGGCAGAGTCGACGTCGATGACGGCCGGGCCGCTCCTGTTCTACGGCCTGGCCCTGCTGCCCTTTGTCCTGGAGGTCGTCATCATCCAGTTCTTTTTCGCCCGGCAGGACACCCTCACTCCGGTCGTGGCCGATGCCGCCACTTTTGCTCTGAACATCGCCCTCATTGCTCTGTTATCGCCCGGGCTGGGGTTAGGCGGCATTGCGCTGGCCGCGGCCCTGGCCAAGGGGGCCAAGGTTCTCAGCCTCCTGGTGCTCTTCCAGCACCGCGTGCCGCCCTTTCGCCTGCGGGCGCTGGCGCCCTTTGCTGCTCGGGTGTCGTTGGCCGGGCTCGCGGCCGCTGCGGTGCTTGTGGGGCTTGCTGCGTTTCTCCAGGAGCGGGCTATGGCCGGGGGCACACTGCCCCTCGTCACTTATCTGGCGGCGGCTGCCGCCGTGGGGGGCGGAACCTTTTTCCTCGTCGCCTGGCTCCTGGGCGTGACAGAGGCGCGCGATCTGGTGCGCCGGGCGGGCGCGCTGCTTCGAGCCGGCTGACCGCGGCCGGCGAGCCCTCCAGGGAAGACGGTCTGCTCGCGTCGCTCCAGGCCTGTGCCGCCTGAGGAGCGGAGCGACGAAGGAGCTCTGCTTCTGCCGAGGCGCAGGAGGGCTATGGCTCCAGGACCGTGATGTCTTGCGTGCGGCTGTTGCCCGCACCCTCTTCGATCTCTTCTACCTCGGCGTAGACGTCGACGCTGGCCGTCGTTGGCCAGCTCTCCTGGGCGCGGCTGGGGAGCCAGGTGTAGGTCAGCTCCTCCTCCTGCCCGGCGGCCAGCCCAGGCAAGTCCCACTCCACCGGCACTGCCTCGGTGCCTTCGGGTGCCCAACGCAGCACAAACGGCCCGGCGTCGACCGGCCCGTCGTTGCGCACCTTAACGCGGACCTTGCACTTGCTGACACGGAAGCAAGGGTTGGGCTCAAAAACGATGGACTCGATAACCAGGTCCGACAGCTCGGCCAGCTGTACCGGCGAGACCTCCACCGCCAGCTCCGACTCGGTCGTCCCTCCCGGCCCCACGGCGGTCATGAGATAGCTCGTGGTCTTGCCCGGACAGATCTCGACCTCCCCGGGAGTCGCTACGCCGCCGATACCGTTGTCGATGACTACCTCGGTGGCATAGTCGACCTTGCCCCAGGTTAGGGTGACGCATTGGCCGGCCTCGATGCCGGCCGGTTTGGCCGAGAAGAAGGCGATGACCGGCTTCTGAGAGGTGTCGCCGGAGACGATGAGCGTGGTTCGCGCGGTGTGCGTTCCCTCCGGGCTAGTGGCCGTAAGCTCGTAGACGGTCGTCTCGGTCGGGCAGACCTCGGCGTTGCCCGGTGTGGCGACTCCACCGATGCCCGGCTCGATGCTGGCTTCGATGGCGTTGTCGACCTTGCCCCACTCGAGCTGGGCGCACCCGCCCGGGGTGACGATGCTGGGGACGACGCGCAGGTACTCGATAATGGAGCCCGTGGGCTCCTGCACGGTCACCTCCAGGCTCTTCTCGGTGGCTCCGCCGGGGCCCGCAGCCTGAAGGCGGTACTGCTTGGACTCGCCGGGGCAGACATCGATCTTGCCCGACATGGCGACCAGTCCGACGTCGCTCAGCAGCACCCGGTTGGCGTTCTCGATGAGGCCCCACTCCAGCCGCGTGCAGCGGCCTCTGTCGATGACGGGCGGGTTGGCACGAAAGACGCCGATGGTAGGCAACACGCCCGGCGTGTCGCTGGGCTGCGGCGAGGGTTGTGGAGGCAGGGTGGCCTCGGGCGACGGCGGCGCCAGGGTCGGCAGGGAGGTCGTACCGGGGGCGACGAGCGTTTGCTCCGCGACGGCTGAGGGCAGCGTCGTGGCTCCCTCCACCGCCACGTCCGTCCCGCCTGGGACAGGTGTCGTGCTTAACTCCTCCTCTCCTCGGAGCCCCGGCCACACCAGAACGGCCACGGCGACCAGGGCCAGGACGCCCAAAACTGCGGCCACGACGATCCAGGCGTTCCTGCGCCGCTCGCGGGCAGCAGCGGCCAGCGCCGCAGGCGGGGCCTCGACCAGTGTGTCCCGGAGGGCGGCGGTCGACGGGACCTCGACCAAAAACTGGCTCTCGCCGACGCGGATGAGGTCGCCATGGCGGAGCACGTAGGCATCGTGGATGGGGTCGCCGTTGACAAACGTGCCGTTAGCGCTGTCCAGGTCGCGGATGGTCCAGCGGCTACCCTCGAGGCTGATTTCGGCGTGATGGCGCGAGACGTTCGGGTCCGGCAAGACGACCGTGTTGTCTTCGTGGCGGCCGATGGTCACCACTTCATAGCCCAGGGGAAATATGTCCCCGCTTTCCTGCTCGACCAGCTTGCCAAGACCCATGCGTTGTCTCCTCCTCGTTGGCCAAAAGGCGTAACGCGTCCGAGTATACCACACTCCCCCCGGTCCCGCCAAATTCCACCCGGGCCGACATGCTGCACCGTCTGCAACCCCGGGCCTGCTTGAGCGTAATGGTATTGGGGTGGCAAGCCACGCCCGGTCTCAACTGGGACCGCGCTGCACGCGAACACTGTAAGGAGAGGATAGCGATGAGTGAGCAAGTACCGTTGGAAGCAGGACCGGCCGAAAGGGACAGGGCCGTCGAAGAGATCAAGGTCGCGGCTGAGGATCTGGTCAAGACCGTGCGCGACCTGGCCCACGAGGCGACCGTGAGGCGGATCACGGTCGTGCGCAAGGGCCGGACGCTGGTGGACCTGCCGCTGCCTGTGGGCGTGGCCGCCGGCCTGGTACTGGGCATCTACATGCCGGTCCTGTCGGCGATCACGGGCCTCGGCGCGCTGCTGACAGGCTGCACCGTCCGGGTCGAGCGCGACGCACCGCCGGCCAGCCAATAGCCAAGCGCAGGGTGGGCCGGCAGCCCGCGCTACAGGGATGTGAGTATTGGAGGCGAGACAGGGGCAACCTCCAAGGACGCGAGGGGGGCAGCTTGCCCCCCTCGCCTCGCTATGGTAGAATGTCCCCATCCGACTCTGTGGGAGGACCGGCGAGTATGAGGGCCATCATTCAACGGGTGAGCCGCGGGCGCGTGTCGGTGGAGGGCAGGACCCTGGGCGAGATTGGCCTGGGCCTGGTCATTCTCCTCGGTGCCGGCCACGGCGACGGGCAGGCCGATGCCGACCGCATGGCCGACAAGATCGCCAACCTGCGCATCTTCTCCGACGCGGAGGGCAAGACCAACCTCTCCCTGCTGGACGTGGAGGGTGAGGCGCTGGTCATCTCGCAGTTCACGCTGTACGCCGACTGCCGCAAGGGCCGGCGCCCCAGCTTTATCTATGCCGCCCCGCCCGACCTGGCCGAGCCCCTCGTGGAGTACTTTGCCGGGCGCCTGCGCCAGAACGGCGTCAGGCGCGTCGAGACGGGCGAGTTCGGGGCCGTGATGCTGGTCGAGATCCACAACGACGGCCCCTTCACCATCTATCTGGACAGCACCGACCTGACCCGGTAGGCAGCAAAGAGCTCACCGGATCTGTCTCTGGCCAGGCGTCAGGATCCTAGCAGCTACAGGCCTGTCTCGTCGCACCGTTCACCCGATGTGAAAGCGGTCAGGCCTCTCGTGTGCCCGGGTTGCTGTTCCCTGGCAGGGCGATCGCCCTTGACGGTGAAAGCTCGGCCAGAACTCGTACCTGGCGCCCGGATTTGGGCGGAGCGCATGGTCGTTCAGTTGTGTTGTTTAGGGCCTATATGCGGGTATAGTACCCCCTGCTGTGCCGGGGAGCCCCGGCACCATCCGGCCCGCGGCCGCGCCGGGATGGCGGGAGCCCACCGTAATCCCCCCGTCCCCTTTGCCACCGAGAGCAACTGCATGTAGCGAGGAAGGCGCCGCCTGGTGAGCAGGTCAAGATGCAATTGCCCCAGTTCCCAGGTTGCAGCGGTTGACAAAACGGCCGCGCTGTTTTACAATCTATCCACCACCTCGCTGGAAAGGATAGGGACATGGACTTTTATCGGTGGCTGGCCGAGTCGGCGCAGCGCAATGGCAGCCTGCTGTGCGTTGGCCTGGATACTCGCCCCGACCGGCTGCCGGCCGGCGAGACGGCCTTTGATTTCAACCGCCGCATTGTTGACGCCACACGCGACTTGGTGTGCGCCTACAAGCCCAACTCGGCCTTTTACGAGGCGGCGGGCCCGGAGGGCATGGAGGCGCTGCGGCGCACCGTGGCCTACGTCCACGACGTGGCCGGGGTGCCTGTCATCCTCGACGCCAAGAGGGGCGACATTGGCTCCACGGCCGAAGCCTATGCCCGGGCCGCCTTCGAGACGTGGGGTGCCGATGCCGTGACCCTGAGCCCCTACCTGGGAGGCGATTCGGTGGCGCCTTTCACCGCTTATCCCGGGCGCGGTGCATTCGTCCTGTGCCACACCTCCAACCCGGGGGCGACTGACCTCCAGACGTTGTCCTGCCAGGGCCGGCCGCTGTACGAGATTGTCGCCGAGAAGGCGGCGGGCTGGGGCACGGGCCTTGTCGTCGGCGCCACGTATCCCCAAGCCCTGGCCCGGGTGCGAGCCCTGGCGCCCGAGGCCTGGATCCTGCTGCCCGGCGTCGGCGCCCAGGGGGGTGACCTGCCGGCGGCGCTGACAGCCGGCCTGCGGGCCGACGGCCTGGGCCTGGTGGTCAACTCCTCTCGCGAGGTGATCTATGCCTCCGATCCCAGGAGGGCAGCCGTGGAGCTTCGGGACCGGATCGAGAAGGCGCGCACCCAGTCCGGTGGGGCCCGGACTGCTGCCGCGGACAGCTTGGCGCTGGCGCTGTTCGACATCGGCGCCGTCCAGTTCGGCCGGTTCACACTGGCCTCGGGGCAGGAGTCGCCCGTCTACATGGACCTCCGGCTGCTGGCCTCACATCCAGCCGTGCTGCGGCGGGTGGCGCAAGCCTACGCCCGCTTGCTTGGCGAGCTGGATCTCGCCGGGGGCGAGGGCGGAGTGTGCCTGGCTGCCATCCCCTACGCGGCGCTGCCCATCGGCACTGCAGTCTCGCTGGAGCTGGACCTGCCCCTGGTCTACCCGCGCAAGGAGGCCAAGGCCCACGGCACCGGCCGCCAGGTCGAGGGCCACTTCCGGCCCGGCGACCGAGCCGTGGTCGTGGACGACCTGGTGACCACGGGCGGCAGCAAGCTGGCCGCCATCGAGCCCCTGCAGGCCGCGGGCCTGGTCGTCGAGGACGTCGTGGTGCTCATTGACCGCGAGCAGGGCGGGCGCCAGGAGCTGGCAGCGGCCGGCTACCGGCTGCACGCCGTCCTTGGCCTGCACCAGATCCTCGACGAGCTGGTGGCCGCCGGCCGTATCGACGCCGGCCGCCGCGACGAGGTTGCGGCGTTCTTGTGGGACGGGTAGCCGTGGCGGCCCTGGGCGTTGACTTGTGTGGCGTGCCGCTGCCCACGCCCTTGATCCTGGCCAGCGGCATCCTGGGCACCGAGGCCGAGCTGCTGGCACGCGTGGCCCGCGCCGGGGCGGGCGCTGTGACGGCCAAGTCGTGCAGTCTGCAGCCGCGGGCCGGGCATCGCAATCCGACGGTCCTGGGATGGGGGCAGGGGCTGATCAACGCCGTTGGCCTGGCCAATCCCGGCGTCGACGTCGAGGTCGGGGAGCTGCGCCGGGCAAAGGCTCTGCTCCGGCCCCTGGGAAGCGCCCTGGTGGGCAGCATCTTTTCCGATACTGTGGAGAATTTCGGGCGTGTGGCGGGCCGCCTGGCCGAGGCCGGGCCCGACCTCCTGGAGGTCAACATCTCCTGCCCCAATGTCCATGACGAGTTTGGCACCCCCTTTGCCGCGGATCCGGGCGCGGCGGGCGAGGTGACGGCCGCCGTCCGCGAGGCGGTGGCCGGGCGCATGCCTGTCCTGGTCAAGCTCTCACCCAACGTGACCGACATCGCGGCCGTAGCCCGGGCTGTGGCCGCCAATGGTGCCGACGGCATCAGCGCCATCAACACCCTGACCGGCATGGTCATCGACGTCCACGCCCGGCGGCCGATCCTGGCCAACCGTACCGGCGGCCTCTCGGGCCCTGCCATCCGGCCCCTTGCCGTGCGCTGCGTGTGGCAGATCTATGAGGCGGTGGACCTGCCCATTGTGGGCATGGGCGGTGTGGGCAGCGGGCGCGATGCCGCCGAGATGATCATGGCCGGTGCGACGGCTGCCGGCGTCGGCTCGGCGGTCTATGGCGAGGGGCCGGAGGTGTTTGGCCGCATCTGCGCTGAGCTGGCGGCGTTGATGGAGGAGCTGGGGTACGAGTCCGTGGCCGAGATGCGAGGGGCGGCCCACCGGTGACTGCGTCCAGCAGCCTGCCCCTCGTGGCACGCGTCGTCGAGGTCGTTCGCGAGAACGCACGGATCTGCACCCTGGTCCTCGACCGGCACCTGGCTGCCGAGCCTGGGCAGTTTGTCATGGCCTGGCTGCCAGGTGTGGACGAAAGGCCGTTCAGCCTGGCACGCGCCCGGCCCGTGACCCTCACTGTGGCCAGCGTCGGGCCCCTTAGCACCGCCGTCAACGCCCTTCGCCCGGGCGATCAGCTTTGGATACGCGGTCCTTTGGGCCGGCCCTTTGCGTTGCCCGAGCCCGGAGTTCACGGCGCCGGCCGCCTTCTCCTGGCGGCCGGCGGCTATGGTGTGGCGCCCATGCACTTCCTGGCGGAGCGGGCGCTGGAGCAGGGCTGGCACGTGGACGCCGTCATCGGGGCGCGCACAGCCGAGGACCTCATCTTCCGGGACCGCTTTGCCGCCCTGGGCATCGACGTGCGGGTGACTACCGACGACGGCTCGTTGGGCCAGGCGGGCCTGGCCACCGACGCCGTCCGCGACCTCCTGGAGCGGGGTGACTACCGTGCGCTCTATGCCTGCGGCCCCGAGGCGATGCTCGAGGCCCTCGAGCGGCTGTCGACGACCTGCAAGCTGCCAGCTCAGCTGAGCTACGAGGGCACGATGCGCTGCGGGTTCGGCGTGTGCGGCACGTGTGCGCGCCGCGGCTGGCTGGTGTGCCGCGACGGCCCGGTCAAGGACGTGGGCTGGACATAACTGCGGGCGCACTTCGAGGCCGGAACGTGCACCGGCGCGGAATTCCTGGTATAATGGTCCTACTTCGATTCGGTGATCCTGAACCTGGAGGCAGCGATGAGCAAATTCCCGCGCAGAAGTGGCATTGTAATGCACCCCACGTCCTTCCCCGGCCCCTATGGCATCGGCGACCTGGGCGAGGCGGCCTACCGCTTTGTCGACTGGCTCGTGGCCGCCGGGCAGAGCTACTGGCAGGTGCTGCCCCTCAGCCCCACCGGCTACGGCGACTCGCCCTATCAAGGCCTGTCAGCCTTTGCAGGCAACCCAATGCTCATCAGCCCCGACAAGCTCTTGCAGGCCGGGCACCTGTTCCCATCCGACCTGGAGGGCGTGCCCGCCTTCCCCGAGGATCGGGTGGACTTTGGGCCGGTCATCGACTATAAGATGGCGCTTCTGGACCGGGCCTTTTTCAACTTTCGGGCGGGGGCCGTGGAAGGGCAGTGGAACGCTTTCCGCTGCTTCTGCGACGACCAGGCCGCCTGGCTGGACGATCTCTCCCTCTTTATGGCCCTGAAGCAGGCTCACGACCTGCAGCCCTGGCACGAGTGGGAGAAGGGCGCGGCGGCCCGCGAGCCCGAGGCCATGGAGCGCTGGCGCCGGGAACTGGCGGGCGAGATCGAGAAACAGAAGTACATGCAGTGGATCTTTTTCGAGCAATGGTTGGCCCTCAAAGAGTACGCCAACGGGCATGGCGTGCGCGTCATCGGCGACATCCCGATCTTTGTCGCTCTCGACAGCGTCGACGTCTGGGCCAACCCCGACCTGTTTCGCTTCGACGAGGAGCTGCAGCCCACCTGTCAGTCGGGGGTGCCGCCCGACTATTTCAGCGAGACCGGCCAGCTGTGGGGCCATCCTATTTATCGCTGGGACGTCATGGCGCAGCGGGGGTATGCCTGGTGGGTATCACGCTTCGAGATGGCCTTCACCCAGGCCGACGTCGTGCGCGTCGACCACTTTCGCGGCTTCTACAACTATTGGGAGGTGCCGGCCGGGGAGAAAACGGCCATCAAGGGCCGCTGGGTCCTGGGGCCAGGGGCCGACCTCTTTCAAGCGGTGACGCGGGCCATCGGCGACGTGGCCGTCATTGCCGAAGACCTGGGGGACTTTGACCAAGAATCCCGCGCCGGCGTCGATGCCCTGCAGCGGGAGTTCGGTTACCCGGGGATGAAGGTCATGCAGTTCGCCTTTTGGACCACCCCGAAGGACCCCTTCATGCCTCACAATTACGACTCGACGGCCTGGGTGGTCTACACCGGCACCCACGACAACGACACCGTCGTGGGCTGGTGGCAGGAAACCTCGACGCAGGAGGAACGCGAGTTCGCCCGGGCGTATATGCCAACCGACGGCTCGGACATTGCCTGGGACATGATCCGCATGGCGTGGGCGACGGTGGGCAACACCGCCATGACCACGGCGCAGGACCTGCTGAGCCTGGGGCACGAATCGAGGATGAACACGCCCAGCACCCTGGGCCCACCCAACTGGTGCTGGCGCATGCTGCCCGCCGCCCTCACGCCGGACATCGCCGAGCGGCTGCGGGAGCTGACGCGGCTCTACAACCGGCTGCCGCCGCAGGAGGAGGAGAAACCGCCGGCCTGAGGCGGGGACCTTTTTGCACAAGCCGGGCGAGTGTGTTAGAATAGGTGCGTACCCAGCCCCCGTAGCTCAGTGGATAGAGCAGCGGCCTCCGGAGCCGTGTGCGGGCGTTCGAGTCGCCCCGGGGGTACCAACGGAAAAGACCGCACAACGGGAAGCGGGACGCGCTGATACGGCGTCCCGCTCTTGCTTGTTAGCCGTATCCCCCCGGCAATTGACGCCGGTCGCGAACTCGTAGTATAATCAGAATAGAAGAAGAGGCCGGCGCGTCCATTAGGGAGGGCACAGGGTGGTTTTGGCTCTGGCCCGTGTGGAAGGAGGCTGAATGAGGGAAGTTGTCCTGAAACGACAGTTCATTACGGATTCAGCGGGCAAGCCCGTGGGCGTGATCTTGCCCCTGGAGCAATTCGCAGCGGTGGAAGAGATCCTTGAGCAACAGTTTCCAGCCTCCAATGACGTGGAAAAGCTGGAGAGGATGCGGCAGGCGGCCCATGATCCCCGTTTCCTGGCCGATTTGCACGAAACTATGTCCGCTTTTGCAGACGTGGACGCCGAGTGGTGGGAATCGGAGAGATGAAGTATCAGTAGCACATCTTTCTGGCTTCCCTCGATCCCATCAAGGGATCGGAGCAGGCTGGCCGGCGCCCGGTCCTCGTCATCCGCCGTGAGGAAATCAATCATCTGTTGCCAGTAGTAAATGCGATCCCCTTCACCTCGCGGAAATCACCGGAACGAGCCATCTATCCGAACGAGGTTCTATTGCCAGCGGGCACCGGCGGCCTAAGGGCGGACTCGATCGCCTTGTGCTATCAGATTCGAACGTTGGACAAGAGCAGGCTGGAACAAGACTGGGGCGAGGTGGGGGATCTGGAGATCTGCCAGGCAATCCGTGAGGCCCTTTGCTTCCAGCTTGAGGTGTAGGCAACGGCAGAAGTAGCCGGCTCGGGAAACCGGTGGAGCAGCGTTCTATGGAAATGGAATGTCTCTACTGTAAAGGCGAGCTGGTTCCTCAGAGAATCAGCTATGCTGCCACCCGGCGTGGATATCACCTTATCATCGGTGCGGCGCCAGCTTGGGTGTGCACGCAGCGCGGGGAACCCCATTTTGATGAGGAAACGGTGGACGTGATTCAGGAAGTGCTGCGCGGTGTCGATACGCGCCTGAAGGAATCTGCCCTGATACTCACCCCGGCATAGTCGCGAGAGGGATCTCGGCGGGCCGGTGGGGCCATAAACAGGGAGGCAGAGGCCGTGGATAATTTCGGCGAGACAAAGAATGGCTAAGGAAGTGCTTCTCCGTTCATTTGATCTTGAGCTACGTCACTGCGGGTGAGGCGAGCTTGATTGTTTCGCCCGCGCATTTGATCGAGATCAGAGCGAATCCAAGTCCGACCGCACGAGATCTGCTGCTCTTGACGCTCAATCAGCTTGGGCAGTTTCCTGCTCTTCGTCTAGAGCATGTGCGGGAGCGAGCGGAGGAATTGGTGCACAGGGGTCTAGGACTCGCTGACGCGGCTCATCTGGCCTTTGCCGAAGCTGCAGAAGCAGATTTTGTCACATGCGACGATCGCCTGATCCGTCAGTGCCGGCGGGTCCAGCCCAATGTCTGGGTTGGTGATCCGGATGAGTACTGTGTGAAGGAGAATCTGCGTTGACCGAGCGTATCTATCTGGAAGAGGACGAAGTCGTGCGTCGAGCTGTCGAGGCTCTTGTCAGAGACCTGGGACCTGTCGAGGCGATGCGGTTTCTGAGCTTACCCCGCGAGCAGGTTCTTGACTCTGTAGCCCAGCATCGACAATGGCAAGATCGTCTGGACAAGGAGCGTTTCTTCGACGAGGTCTTTCACGTCACCCGAGTTGATGAGTGATCATTGGTAGCCGGATTGGCTCGAAAAGAAGCTCTGGTTGTCCGGGTCCTTTATGTAGTGGATGTGCTGAGTGGGTGGCTGAACTCCTTGCCGCGACATGTTCTATCAGCGCTGTAGTACTCGATGGTGCGGACCTTTATAAAGAGTCGCCCCGGGGATACTCGAACTAGTGGAAACGAGGGAGCGGGTGGGAAGCGCTCCCTCGTTTGTTGCTCGCGCTCTCCGCAGTTCCCGATCCGGGAAATGGATGACAATCTTGACGGTTCGTGGAAGCCTTGGTACAATGAGCGTGAACGGATGGAGGCTGTGGAGTCCGTTCAACGAGGCCCAACTGCCGGCCAGGCGTCCAGCTCCAGCTCCAGCTCCAGGCCGGTGGCCGGGATCACGAGCGCGGCCGTCTCGCCGTCGCGCCGTCGCGCCGTTCAGAGCCCCGCAGGCGGGCGGCGCCGGCCGAGGATGAGCCGTCATCTTGCCGTTGTCTTGCCTATGCGAGGAGAGATCGTGAACAAGCTGTCCCCGTCGGAGCTAACGGAGAGGATCGTTGAGAGGGCCAGTGCACTGGGTGCGTCCGCCGTGGGGGTCGCCGACGTCGAGCCGCTAAAGGCGTCTCCCTCGCACCGCATCCTGCTCAAGATCGGCCTGGGCCTGGACGTGCGCTGGCGGGACGCACCGGACCACATCGTGCCCGCCGAGGTCGACTGGCCGGCGGATGCGGTCTCGGCCGTCGTGATCGGTGTCTCTCATCCCGCTGACCAGCCGGAGCTCGACTGGTACGACGGCAAGGGCACGCCGGGCAACCGCGCCCTCGTCAGGATCGTCAAGGATCTCTCGCACTGGCTCAAGGATTCCTTCTCTTTCACCACCTACCGGCCGCCCTACTTTATCGAGAGTGGCGGGGTCTTTATGAAGGATGCCGCCGTGCTGGCCGGCCTGGGGAGTGTCGGCAAGAACAACCTGGTCATCACGCCCAAGTACGGCCCCCGCATCCGGTGGCGGGTGCTGCTGCTGGACCACGCGGCAAAGGCCACCGGCCCGGTCGAGTACAACCCCTGCGACGGGTGCGACGAGCCCTGCCGCAAGGCCTGTCCCGTCGGTGCGTTCGACCAGACCGCCTACGACGCGTCTGCCCTCCGACAAACGCAGCTCCCCGGCACCGACGGGAGCTACGACCGCATCACCTGCAACATGAAGATGTCGCAGGACGTCGAGGACACCGCCGGGGCGCTGGCGACGAGCGAGCAAGACCGCAAGGACCTGACCTCGACGATGAACGCCTTCGAGGAGGCCGTGATGGCGTTGCCGCCGGCCGGCGGCGAGGCGCGCTATGGCGTCAAGTACTGCAGACGCTGCGAGCTGAGCTGCCCGGTGGGCAGGTAGCCGCGGTCAACGGGCCGTTCATTTCCGCACTCCCTTCGCGTAGTTGTCCGCTCGCCACGAGCGACTGCTCTCCCCTGGCTGCAGGGCTGAGCCCGAACCGCATGCCTGCTTTCGCTGGCTGCTTATCTTGCGCCTGCGCTCAGTATCCTGAATCCCTGGCGTGATACGTTGTCTTCCGGTTGCGTGTGGGACGCGGAGCGTCCGCCGGGGCTCCCACGGGGGACCGTGGGAGCGAGCCAACCCTTTGGACGCAGGACGTCGACCTCGAGGGGATTGAAGGCCGTTGGGTGGAATGAGTCAGGTTACTGTTCCAAGCCCTTGGGCGCCAATTCCCCGATTGAACTCTCCAGTGCGTCCGGCTCGTGAGTCCGCTCGCCATCTCCGGGTGTCGGCAGAGGTGTATCGAACTCGTAGTTCGGGTCGGCTTGCTGCCGTCGCCAGGTCTCGCCCATTTCCCGCCACGCTGCCAGGAGGGTACGCGGTTCCGGCATGTCGCCGGCTATTTCTCGGGACAACTTTTTCAGATTGTAGCAGGGCACACCGGCGTACATGTGGTGCTCGATGTGCCAGTTCATGCGCCAATACAAGAACCCAGCGAGCGGATTGAGCGTTATCGAGCGCGTGCTCTTGCGAAAATCAGGGACGCTCGTACGCAGACCGCTGTGCTGCGTCATTCCCAAGAAATAGGCCGCCCAGTTCCCGATGAACGAGGAAAAGCTGATGATCAGCGGCAGGACCCAGAGTCCAGCGGCGATTGAGGCGACCATCACCGATCCATGGACGATGAGCAGAATACGGGACCAGCGGATGGCCTTACGGTGTTCTTCTGGCTGATCGGTGTGCAGCGCCTGAAGCCATTCGTTGAACGGAATGTCCGTCGAGCCGACGCGCCCAAAGGCGCCTTTGATGGTGACTAGGATTGTTGAGACGAGTCCGCCCTTACTGAAGGTGCGTCCCGGTTGGGTGAGTAAATTCACCGTAAACAGCTGCAGAAGAAGTGACCAACCCAGAGTCGGGTTGAGGGGCAGCAAGTTCTCACGATCACCCTCGGCATACAGCGTGTAGCGATGATGATAGGTGTGGCTGCTCGCATAGTCGAAGGGATCCCACCAGCTCAAGAGGCTGAACAGGTACAGAAAGAATGTGTTCAGCCACTTTGTGCGGAACACGGTCCCATGACCGAGTTCGTGGGGAGCTATACCGACAAAGAAGCTTGCGACAGTGCCATGGGCGAAAAGCGCAAGGGCGAATCCAAGCCAGAGCTGCTGCGACCAAAAGAGATATACCAGGGACCCCGTGAAAGCCCACAAGACCAGGTGCCCCCCGGCCTGGATCCATCCCTGTAAGTCGCTTCGTTTCGAAAGCTCACGCAGCGTTGCGAATTCAATTGGACATCGATACCACTTGACCCGGAGGGTCTTGCGCACTTGAGCAAGCGGTTGGTAGTTCACTCTATTCTCCTTCCTCAACCCTCAACCATTCTCCAGTCGCTGCCTGCAATGTCCAGTCTGAGAACGTGAGCTGTGTGCCACTCGGATGACCTCTTTTTCGTCCCGAGGCCAAGGTGCTCACCGGTAAACTCTGTGGTCTGTGGCTGGCCGAGAACCGGATGGTGTGGAACGTCGAGCGAACCGGCTACCGTTCGACTTGACATGGGGGTTATCTCGTAAGAGAGTTCAGGGATAACAGACCATATGTCTAAACCGATTTGCACGGAGGTGTTCTCCTGCTCATGGTAGAGCCATCGTCGGGCGAACCAGAACTGCGCAAGGATCAGTTCAAACAATGTCGGTATGGTACCATTGTATGGGACAAAGTGCAAGTGTTCGCCCAGCAATTCTAAATTTGGAAATGTGGTATAATTGGAGCCGCCAGGGGGAGGAAGGGGCCATACTAGAGATGTAGGAGTGCGGCCCATGACCGAGCCAGTGAAGTTCAAGGAGATGTTAGC
>JBFYTF010000382.1:0-6278 GCA_041300865.1 Anaerolineae bacterium | reverse complement strand
CTGTTCGAGTACTTGGGCATCGAGCCCGTCGAGCTGGAAACGATCCGTGAGAGCCAATCGCCGGGCGTGATCCACCTCTCGTTCCGCGTCTGCAAGTGGTTCAGGGAGGCAGCTCCTGGTGGAAGCTAGAAAAAACAGCCTCGTCGCCAGGCTCGCGGCGACGTTCGATCAATGGCAGCAGTTCCTCACAAGCAGAACGGATCAGGAATGGGTCTCTCCACGTCTTCCAGGCGGCTGGTCCGTGACAGATGTCGTTCTGCACTTGATGGCATGGCAGCAGATCTCGATCGCCCGGCTGGAGGCAGCCCTGGACAACAGAGAACCCAAGCTGCCGAGCTGGCTCGGTGGCGCTGACCCGTTCTACGCTGAGGAGCATACAGACGAGTTTAACGCTCAGATTCTGGAGCGCTACCACATGGAATCGTGGTCCAGTGTATATCGCGCCTGGCAAGAAGGCTTCCTGCATTTCCTCGAGCTGGCAAAAGCGATCCCGGAGGCAAAGTTCTTTGACGCGAACAGATATCCGTGGCTCCACGGCTACGCGGTTTCGGAGGTAGTCAGTGGTTCGTGCGAGCACCACGAGGAGCACCTTGAGGAGTTCTTATGAGAGAAAGTGATCTGCCGACGGACCTGGCCAGGCCGGCGCAACGTGCGCTCAGCAGGGCCGGCCTCGTTCGGCTTGAACAGCTATCCGAGGTACCTGCGGACGAGGTCCTGAAACTGCACGGGGTAGGGCCTAAAGCGCTGGATCAACTGCAGCGCGCTCTGGCCGCTCAGGGCCTGTCCTTTGCCGATAGCGGGCAAGAACGAGGGGGATCAGCGTGAGAAAAGTGGTGGCAGGTCTGTTTATTACCCCGGACGGTGCCGTGGAATCGCCTGAAAAATGGCAATTCGACTACTTGGATGCCGGGGTGATGGCCGCCATGTTGTGCGGCCGATACTTGAACGCCACCAGCCGCGCCGAGTAGACCAGCACTGGCAGGGCCGACAGCTCGTGCATCACTGCGCCAAAGGCCGGGCCGATGATGCCTCCCATGCCTAGCACCACCGCCAGCAGGTTCATGCTCATGGAAAAGATGACTGATACGCGTATGGTGCGCAGCGTCTCACGCGACAGCGCGACCATGTGCGGCAGGCGGTCCATGTCGTCGCCCATCAGCGCCACGTCGGCCGTCTCGATGGCCACGTCGCTGCCGGCGGCGCCCATGGCAATGCCAATGTCGGCCACGGCGAGGGCCGGCGCGTCGTTCACGCCATCGCCCACGTAGGCGACCCGCAGCCCCTGGCCCTGCATCTGCTCGATGAGGGCCAGCTTTTGGTCGGGCAGCATCTGGCTGTGGTACTCGCTCACTCCCAGCTTGCCGGCCACGGTGCGCACCGTCGCCTCGTTGTCGCCGCTGATCATCACGGCCCTGTTCACGCCCGCCGCATGCAGTGCCTGGATGGCCTGGGCGGCTTCGGGCCGGACGACGTCGGCGAGCGAGATGAGGCCGGCTACCCGCTCATCGATAGCCACGGGAACGACGGTGTAGCCCTGCGCCTCCATCTCAGCCAACCGCCCGCCCTGCTCGGCTGACAGCTCGATGCCCCGCCCGGCCAGCAGTGAGCGGCTGCCCACCACGACGAGACTGCCATTCACCCGTGCCGCCACACCCAGGCCGGTCAGCACCTCGAGCCCATCGGCCTGTGGAATCGCCAGCCCGCGGGTGACAGTGTACTCCACGATGGCCCGCCCGAGGGGGTGCTCACTGGCCCGCTCGGCCGCGGCGGCCTGGGCCAGCAGGTCATCAGGCGACAGGCCATCGAACGGCGTGACCGCCATCACGTCCGGCCGCCCCTGGGTCAGCGTGCCGGTCTTGTCAAAAGCCACGACGTCGATTTTGCCCAGCTTTTCCATGTCGGCGCCGGTCTTGACGATGACGTTGTGCCGCGCCGCGTTACCGATGGCGGCTACCAGGGCGGTCGGCGTGGCCAGCACCAGGGCGCACGGGCAGACGACCACGAGCACCGTGACCGAGCGGACGGGGTCGCCGGTGAGCAGATAGACGGCAATGGCGACGACAAAGGTAACGGGGACCAGGATGCGTGCGTAGCGATTTGCGATGCGCTGCACCGGCGCCTGGGTCTTTTGAGCCTCCTCGACCAGTTTGACCACGGTGCCCAGGGCCGTGTCTCGCCCCAGCTTTTCGGCTACGATGATCAGCGTGCCCGCGACGTTGATGGTGCCGGCATACACCGCGCTGCCGGCCACCTTGTCCACCGGGAGCGACTCGCCGGTGATGGCCGCCTCGTCCACGGCGGCCTGCCCCTCGCGCACCGTGCCGTCCACCGGGATGCGCTCGCCGTTCCGCACCAGCAGGAGGTCGCCCACTCGCACATGCTCGACGGGTACTACCTGCTCCCCTTCCCCGGCCAGCAGCGTCACCTGGGTCGGGATGAGGCCGGCCAGCTCCTTGAGGGCATCATCCGAGCGAGCGACGGCAAAGTTCTCCAACATCTCGCCAAACATCATCATGAACGCCACCAGCGCCGCCGCGCTGTACTCGCCGATGAGCAGCGCGCCAACCATGGCTACGCTGACCATGACCCCCGCGGTAAAGTCGCGCCGGGCGATGCCGCGCGCGGCGAACAAGAAGATGGGCGCACCGCCGACCACCGCTGCCGCGGCATAGAGCACGTTGGCGGGCAACGGGTCTTCGACCAGCAGGCTGACAATCAGACCTGCCAGCAGCAGGATACCGTTGGCTATGGTGATTAGTGTGTTGGAAGAAAGCAGAAAACCGCGGTATCTTTCCAGAAACGACAGTCTGCGGTTCGGCGGCCGGCAGGTGGCGCACTGCGCTGCTGTAGGTGCGGGCACGGACATGTTGGATTGCCTCCGCGTAACGTAGTACAAGAACTTCCGTTAGATCGACGTAGCCCTCTAGCCCTTGATGCCACTGAAAGAGATGCCCTCGATAAACTGTTTTTGGGCCAGGAAGAAGACGATCACCATCGGCAGCATGGCCACCAAAGAAGCGGCCATCAAGTAACCCCAACGTACATCGTACGAGCTCCGGAAAAAGTTCAGGCCCAGGGCGATGGTGAATTTGCTGTGGTCGTGGAGGAAAACCAGGGGTGGCAGAAAATCGTTCCACACCCCCTGAAAATTGAAAATCGCAATGGCCGCCAACGCCGGCTTGGACAGGGGAACGATAATCCGCCACAGGATCTGCACACGGTTCGCGCCGTCAATAAGCGCCGCGTCTTCGAGTTCGCGTGGGATGCCCATGAAGAACTGCCGCAGCAAAAAGATATAGAACGGGCTGCCAAACAGCGCCGGCACCACCAACGGCTTGATGGTGTCGATCCAGCCCAGGGCATTGAACTCGATGTACATGGGAATGATGCGCACCGGGTCCACCAGCATCATCGTCGCCAGCATGACCACGAACAGCGCGTTTTTGCCCGGCGCGCGCAGCCGGGCAAAACCATAGGCTACCAGCGTGCACGATACAAGATTGCCGGCGATGGCCAGGATGGCGATGACCAAGGTGTTCAGGGTGTAACGCCCAAAGGGGATGTAGGTCAGCGCCTCCGGATAGTTCTGCCAGCGGATCGGGTTGGGCAGCCAGCGGGGCGGCACTTCCAGCACCTGGTAGTCGGGCTTGAACGACGACGAGATGGCCCAGAAGATCGGCAGCAAAAACACTGTTGCCCCGGCCAGTAACAGCACCCAGATCACTGCCCGGCGCAGCCGCTCGCCGGCTCTCATCGACTGAAACACTGTGTCACTCCATCTCACCCCGATAGAACACCCAACGTCCAGAGCCGCGCAAGATGATCATGGTACACACCAGCACGATGAGGAACAGGATCCAGGCCAGGGCTGAGGCGTAGCCCATGGCCAGGTGCTCGAAGGCCTTGCGGTATAGATAAACAACGTAGAAAAGCGTCGAGTCCAGAGGCCCCCCGTTGGTCGCCACATAGACGTTCGTAAACGACTGAAAGGTCATGATGATGCCAAACACCAGGTTGAACAGGATCGACGGCGTCAGCAGCGGCAGGGTGATCTTCCAGAACTCGGACCAGCGGCTCGCCCCATCGATCTTGGCCGCCTCGTACAGCTCGGCAGGGATGTCCTGCAGCCCGGCCAGGTAGATGACCATGCTGCGCCCTACACCCCAAAGCGACATAATAACGAGCGCCGGCAGTGCCCAGTCGGGATCCTGGAGCCATCGCGGTCCCTGGATGCCCACGTAACTGAGGAGCGTATTGATTAGCCCTGCCCGGGGATTGAACATCCACATCCACATGACCACGTACGCCACTCCGGCCAGCACCGACGGCAGGTAATAGACCGTCCTGAACACACCGATGCCCCGCATGCGCTGATTTAGAAGCAGGGCGATGGCCAGCGCCAGAATCAGATCCAACGCCACATAACTAAACGTATATATAACCGTAATCTTGAGCGACTTCAGAAAGAGAGGATCGTTGGTAAAGATCTTGACATAGTTGGCCAGGCCGATGAACTTCGGTGGGCTCAACAAGTCCCACTCGGTCAGGCTCAGCCCAAACGAAGCGATCATGGGCCCGGCGTAAAACAGGACGAAACCGATTAGCCACGGCGAAATGCACAGATAGAAGGCGATGGCTTCTTTGGTTTGCAGTCGTGTCAGCGTTCGCCGCCGCGGTCGGGACGTTCGTGCCTGGCCTGGCATCGCTGTCGCTACGGACCTCACGGTTTGCTCCTAAAAAACAGGTGCCCACATCTCGAAGAAGAGGCCAGAGTGACACCCTGGCCTCTTCTTCCGTTCGAACCGGCTCCTATTGCAGCTTTTCGTCCAGCGCCGCCTGTGCTTCCTGGGCGGCAGTCTGCATCACGGTGGCCACGTCGGCGTCGGGATCGATCAACACCGTCTCCAGCGCCTTGCGCAGCGCCGGGTCGGCCGTCTCGCCCCAGTAGGGAGTAAAGACATAGGCCCGGTCGACCAGCATGTCCAGGCCCTTGATCCACGCCCCCTCGATGGGGTCGGACATCAGGCCGGCTTCCTCGGCTACCGAGGCGACCGGCGGGATGGCCCAGTCCTTCCAGACCTGCGAGCCCTCTTCGCCCACGTAGAATCTCAAGAAGCGCCAGGCCGCTTCGGCATTCTCGGTCCCGCTGGCGATGCAGAACCCGCCCCAGAATAGCACGTCGGCCGGCTGCGCGCCCGCCGGGGGCGGCACAACACCGAGGTCGATGTTGGGGTTCGTCTTGTAGCCGGCCTGGGGCCAGCGGCCAAACAGGCGCATGGCGGCCTTGCCGTTGTCAAATTCGGCGTTGCCGCCTGCCCACAGATTAAAGTCGGCGGGCGGTGGTGCGACCTGGTACTTGTGGTACAGGTCGCTAAAGAACTGGACCGCCTCGATCGTCTCGGGCGAGTCCATGTAACCAACGTATTGGGTGCCGTCTTCGCTGATCAGGCGGCCACCGGCAGCTCCCACCCAATACTCAAAGCCGGTCGTCCAGTTCGCGGTGAGCTGGATGCCCCAGATGCCTGCTTCCGGGTCGGTGAGCTCCTGGGCTGTGGCGAGCAGGTCGTCCCAGGTCCAGTCCTCTTCCGGGTAGGCCACGCCGGCCGCGTCGAACAGCTTCTTGTTATAGTACACGCCCAGCGGCGAAAAGTCCTTGGGCAAGCACCACTGCTGTCCGTCGTATTGGCCGGGGGTGAAGGTTCCGGGCAAATAGATGCTCGGGTCCAGTGGGTACTCGCCGCTGATGTACTCGTCCAGCGACAGCAGCCCCCCCTTGTCCACGAACATGGGCACGGCGTCGTCGCCGATCTGCATGATGTCGGGCGGGTCGCCGGCGGCGATCTGGGTCAGGAGCCGGGCATAATAGTCGCTGCCGGCCACCGCTTCGAGCTGGATGAGGATATCAGGGTTCTCCGCCTCAAAGAGGGCAATGATCTCCTGGTGCGGCGTGAGACCCTCGCCGCTGTCGCCGGTGCCCACGCGCAAGATGGTCTTGGCACCTTCGGGCAAGGGAGCCGGCGTTGGCGTGACCACCACTTCCTTCTCGACTTCCTTTTCGACGACGCGGGTCACCTCAACAACCTGGGGTGGCGTGGTTGGGCCAGCAACCTGTTTTTCCACCACAACCGTCACCTCGACGACCTCAGGTTCAGGCGTCGGGCCGCAGTTGGCCATGAGGGTGACCAACAAGACGGCAATCAAGGCCAGGCTAACGATCGACGAACTGCGCTTCATGCTTCCATCCTCCTTTGGACTCGTTCTTGCCAGAGATGAATGCC
>JBFYTF010000691.1:0-9269 GCA_041300865.1 Anaerolineae bacterium | reverse complement strand
GCACCTGGACCTGCCAGACCCGGCCGAACTTGTTGAAGTCGTTGACGTAGTAGCCGCCCAGGGTCGCCTGCAGGGCGTTGAAGACGTCCTGGATCGCCACCCCCAGGGTCTGGGCCTTCTCTCGGTCGATGTTCAGGAAGACCTGGGGGTTGTTGGTGGCCCAGGTGGAGAAGACCCTTGAGAGGACCGGGTCCTGATTGGCGGCGATGACCAGGCCGCGCATGACCGCCGCCAGTTCATCCGGCGGCCGCCCCTGCAGGTCCTTGCAACACGCCGGGGGCACACCGAAAGGTGTCGATTACCACCGGTCCCAGGGCTACACTGCGTGCCCCCTGGACCAGGATCGGCAAGCCAAATGACCCATAGCGTCGAGATCTTCATCGCGGCCCATCAGGCCATCGCCGCTGGGGTCCAGATGATCCCGCGGAGTGCCAACGACAAGGAGTATTTCCCCCAGGACTGGTTCGCCGACCGCGTCGCCTCGCTCGGTCTGCCGCCGCACCCCCAGGGCCGCAACAGCTACCCGGACTTCTGGGTCGGCGAAGACGCGCGGCCGCCCTGCGAGGGTTACGAGATCAAGTCGCTGGCCTTTGCCAACGGCAGGCCGGCGCGCAAAGACTACGACTCCAACAGCACCATCCCATCCGGGCGTAAGGACGGCCGCAACGTCTTTCTGGTCTTCTTCCTCTATACCGGCGGCGGGGCAAGCCCGCGGCCTGTGCACTCCCTGTGCATCGCCCACGGGGACCTGATCAACGCCGACCACGACATGGCGGCCGCCCACGTCAACGAGGGGATCGAGGGATTCGGTTCTTACGGCGACGGCTTCATCCGTGATCGCAAGATGTACCGCTTCCCCCAACCCTTCACCCTGGACCCGGCGGGGATCGGCCGCTGCCGCCTCATCCTGCCCGCCGAGTGGGCCCTGTCCGACCCTCGCCTGAACCCGGTCGGCAACTTGGAACGGGCGATCTTCGCCACATCCCTGGCCAGTTACTCCATCCATCTGGACGGCAAGACCCGGCCAACGACCCAGGGCAGCCCCCGACCTGATGCTGGCCAGGTCCGCCGGTTCAGCATCTACGAGCACGCCTGAGCGGATAGATCCGCTTCCTCGCCCCGCTTGCGGCAAAGGCGTTGGGCCCAGAGCGGGCCTCAGAACAGGGACGCCTGGACGGGCAGACCGGCGGTCGAAAGTACGAAGCCGCGGGGGCGCTCGCTCTGATGGACATGCAACCGCTGGGAGATCTCCGCACAGGAGGTCAACGCCGCCTCGAATGCCGTCAGCACATCCGTCGGCTCGCGCCCGGCGCAAAGCTCCACCAGGGCCTGGCTGTAGACGACAATCCGCACATCGTTCAGCGACAGCCGCCGCCCGGTGCCGTTGAAGCGCCGCACCTTCGCCCCCGCCGCGGTCTGCGCCGCCGCCAAGGCCGCATCGACGGCGACGGCCGGCCGAAGGTCCGCGGACGCCTTGCGGCAGACCATGAGTACATCGAGGTCGATGGGCGACTTGGCCGCGAGCTTGGGCATGGCCACGGACATCTCCGCCTTCACCGGCTGGGTCTGGACCAGCCTGAAGCCGGCCTCCAGCACCGCCGCCGCCACCGAGGTCCATCCGTCCTCCCGGGAATGGTGGTAAGAGAAGACCAGCAGCCCGTCGTCCTTGAGGACCCGATGGCATTCGGCGAAGACCCCCTGGAGCTTGCCGGCAAAGCGCTCGGACTCCGTGTCCTGCACCTCGCCGGGGTGGCGGGTCGTGTCCGGTGCGGCAGGCCCGGCCTCCCCGAACCAGAGCCGCTGCCAGACGTGGAAGAAGTCCGCCAGCTCCGAGTAGTGCACGTTGTCGTAGAAGGGCGGGTCCGTCACCACCGCGTCCACGGTGCGATCCGGGATGTCGGTGGCCGAGGAGTCCCCGCAGGACAGATAGACAGCCCCCGGCGCCAGCCCAGCCTGGGGCCAGGCGTCGAGGGGCTCGGCCCCCATGGGCCGGCTCTTGCCGAACAGCTTGCGGCCGGCCTTGGTGCCGCCGCCGTCGAGCACCAGCTCAAAGGGCGCCGCCTTGTAGTCCACCGCCCGCAGCAGCCGCGACTGGAACAGGTTGAGGAAGGAGCCCGAGGACTTGCTGGTCCCCCAGAGGTTTGCCTCGATGGGGGTGCGCTCGGGCTTCAGGACATGGTGGGAGAACATGTGCCGGACCGCCCCGGTGCCCTCCCCCTTGTAGCTCGCGAACAGGTTGTTGAACTCCAGGACCCCGGACAGCAGTACGAACAGGGCGTCGCGCTCCGGCCCCGCCGACAGATCGCCGATGGCCCGGGACAGGAGGCCGATCCCCAGGAGTTGGCGGTCGTTGAAGAACTGGTCCCAGCGCCGGTAGCCGTAGTTCAAGACCTGGCGGGTGTTGTATCCGGGCTGGATCTCCACGGTCGGGGTCGGCGGCGCCAGCCCCCGCAGTCGGGCGCTTGCCTGCTCATAGGCGGCCGCGTCCTGCGGGGTCGAGCGAAGATATTCCTTGCTGCCGTCGGCCCGCAGCACCAGCTTGGCGTAGAGGCGATGCCGCGGCGGCTCCCCCCGCGCCCGAGCGGTCTTGGCCATGGCAAACCGGGTACCGCAGTGTCCGCAGTGGGCCTGAGCCCCATCGGCGGGACCCGAGTGGAGGTCGAACCCCTTGCGGCAGGCCGGACAGGTCGCCCAGGTCTTGGTGAACTGCGTCGCGGAGACCTCCCCGCAGTGGGGGCAGACCACCTGAACGGTCGGGTACTTCTTCACATAGGCATGCTTGGCAAAGACCCGGGACGAGAACAGGTCCACCGCAGACCCACAGTCCGGGCAATCAAGCTGCTTGACCCAGAACCAATAGAGGACCTCGCACGGGTCCCCGTTGCCGTCCCGACTGGTGTGCAGGGCGCGGATCTCCGGCCCGACGCTGGTTTCGAGCTGGGCGAACAAGGCCATCAGCCGGGTCCGGTCGATGGGTGCCAGGGCCGTGCGCACCGCCCGCCAGGCGACCGGGTTGATGTCCCGGCCGATGACGGTGCAACCCAGCTTGTGCGCCTCCCCCACCGTGGTCCCGCTGCCCATGAAGGGGTCGAAGATCACAGGCCCGGGCAGCTTCACCGCGCTGGCATACAGGTCCATCACCGCCGTCCCCTTGGGCGTGGCGCAGCCCAGGATCACCGCCCGAAAGACACTGCCGAGCCGCTGCGCCCACCATTTGTGGGTGTGATAAACCGGGCGCCAGACCTCCTTGCGCCAACTCTCCACCTCGGCAATCTCGCTCAGATACTCGAACGGGAAGCCAGCTTCGATGGACCGTTCGGTCGGCCCGCCCAGCACGGCGCCGCCGTAGGACTCGCCGGGCTCCGCGACCATCATGCCCGCCAGGTCAGACAGAGCCGTCGCCACCTGGTGCGGGTCCTTCTCCACCAACCGTTGTAGCGACGGCGGAACCCGGCCGGCGACCAGCAGCAGTTCGTCCAAGGGGATGGCCAAGGCATCGGCGAGGCGTTCGAGCAGGGTGTCCGAAGGCGGGGTTGCGCCGGACTCCACCCGCGACAGGTGGCCCGGATCGACCGAACAGCGCAAAGCCGTCGCACGCAGGGACAGGCCGCGCCGCTCGCGGCGGGACTTGAGAAGTTCAGGGATGTTCATGCGGACAGGCTAAGGGGTGTTGACCGATCAGTCAACACCGTGCACTCACCGGAGGGGGAGCACGACGCATTTTGTGCCCACGAGACGATTGCCCGTCGGGGCGACGGACATACCGTAATCTGTCCCCGGTTACATTCCCGGGTTACACTCCAGACCTGCATGGTTCTCCTAGGGCCTGCAGAGCCAATTGAGAGACACCTCCACCAGACGGCGCATGTCGGCGTCCTTCAATCAGTACGATCATTGGGCACCAAGAAGAACTCCCAATTCTTCTTCGCCGAACAATCCAATCGCGCGCAGAACTGAACAGGGCTAGATGCAGCGATCTGATCCGTATCCACCCTATCTATTTGGATGCTCAGGACTTTACCAAACAAGCAGGGTCGCAGAGTATCGTCCGCCTTTGCAACCAGTGTATCGCCCACCTTAATCGTGCCCTCACGAATCTCGAAACAGGCAATATCTTTCTTGAAAATCTGTATCGGCTTGCCAAGTGATAACGCATCCGGCCGTTGAATCCTAAGCAGCATTAACTCCTCGCGCATTACTCTAAACAGCGACCTGCAGAAAGTGAGCAAGAACTCGCAGCGCTCCTGAAGCAGTTCAATTGACTCGATCTGATCTTGTACCACTACCCCATGCGCCAACTGATTGCGACGCTCTACCAAATCGTCAATCGGCCGAAGGAAGGATCGAATCTCATCGTCCGCCAATTGACGGATGTTGCGAACGGCTTCAACGCGTTTGAACCACTCGCCGAACTCGACCGACATGAGAATCCTTTTAGAGCAAGCATTAATTCCCAACTTTGATGTAAATTCGAGCACTTTTCCAGAAGTGATGTTCCCGCGGTGAATAGCAAAAGCCTCCCCGTTTAGAGAGAAATCTGGAGCACCCGAAAGACATAAATGCAGATTGCGAATCACCAACTCCTTCGAGACGCCAGACCTGTGGCGGTCTTCGGCTATCAATCTTAGCAGATCTATTGATGCCGAAACGTGATTCTCCCGAATAATCTCCGGCAAGAGCTCGTATCGATCAAAGAGCTTCGCGATTTCCCTCACATATCCGATAGTTACCTCCTCGGCGAATCGCTCGAGCAATCCGTAAAGAGAAACGATGGCCACCGCATAGACATACCGCTTTCTATTAGTATGAGAGGCAGCAATTCCACCAATCAGCTCATGTTCTACCACAGACAAGACTTCCGTATGCTCGCACAAGCATTCGATCAGACGCGCTTCTTGCGCTGTCGCTTCAAGGAACACTTCTAAGTCGGCGACTCCAGAAACGAATGTGGATAGAGCATCATTCATGGCTGCCCAACGATTCGATCAAACAGCGCGTTAAGGCGCACCTCCCTCGCGACCAGAATACTGCGGTTAACATCGCGACCGCCGAAGATCTCGTAATTTTCCTGATAAAAGCCCTCGAGTTCATTTTGAATACGCTCCGCAGCCCTGCGAATCTCCATCTCTTGATGAATTCTGTTGCTGATAACATACATTAACGGGTCATAGACGGTAGTCGTAGGACGTTCTAGCCATGCCCACCGAATGTTTGGCTCCTTCCCACGAGATCGGAATAGCCAAAATGCTCTTTCGCCCAATGCAGATTCAACGAGCGATATGACTGTCTCAAAGAGGGTGTTCAACTGCGCCAGAACGGCATCAGTAAACCTGTTGCCTTGCTGCAGGTAGGCGTCTAAGTATGCTGACAGACTCGCATTGCCCTTATGTAGGCTCTTCTTCTGCCTGTAGGCCAGAAAGCGCAGTACGAGTTCCACATCCATCATCTCGCGAAAATCGGCATTCTCAAGACGTTCCTGAGAAGGTGCCCCACCTCCAATTTCGGATTCCTCCGGGACTGGAATACCCCAAAGACGACAGAGAGAACCGTTCTTTGAGAGTTTAATGCACAATTGATTCATGGGTCCATCGTAAATAGCATTTCGTGTCTCCTGTGGCTTCAGCGCAGCCCCCCCACTATTTATCCGTTCGAATACCATTTGCTTCAGGCGCAGGGCCTCCGCCTCGTCTTTTGCCGTCTCTTTGAGAAGGATGACGGATGACAAATAGCGACGGTCAATTCCTTCCCTGACCCGATCGGGCAGGTCAACGTATCGCTTTCCATTCAGTTCACGCCATTGCGACAAACCCGTCAGCTCATAGTTACTTCGATAGAAGTCATGTATCGCGGTAAGCCGCTGGAGGCCATCCATGACCTCGTACTTCGAATAATCGTACTCATATAGAAAAATTGGTGGGATAGGAACGTTCATAATTAGCGACTCAATAAGCCGCGACTGCTGATCCCTTGACCATCGATGCCTCCGTTGATATTCCGGTGTCAGTTTGTACGACCGGTTCTCAACGATATCCGCTATAGTATTCAACGGATAGCGCGCTTGCTCAGTCACGATTCGAATCTCGCCGCGAACGTATTTTTCGTTTATGTCGCGATTGGATGACCTTGCCGGGCCCTCCGTTTCGCGAATGTCGAACGACAGCTCTTCGCCTGCAAATAATGTCATTCTTGCGTTGCCTATAAGTGGAGTTCCGGGAACCTAGAGTTTTCTTATGGAAAACGGGGGCAGAGTTCGAGTTCCGTGGACAGTTTACTTATCTCTCCGACGGCTACAGAGAGAGAATTGGGTATACGGAGAGTAGGTTATCGAGGACAGACCACGCAAAATGCCTGGAGCAGTGCGTTGTCGCAAGTACCCGATAGGCTTGGCGGGGAACTGTCTAACCGCACGCGACGGCGATGTTCCGGCGTCAGGCCGCGTCCAATAATCCCTCTGCCGGGTGCCGGCCCGCCGTAGGTTGCGGCAGGGATCTTCCATCTGCTTTCAATGTGTCGATCCACTCGTCGACGATCTGGCAGAGTTCGGCGTAGACCTGCGCCTCATCTCCGCCATGGCAACAGGGTCCGATGATGCCGGGGCATTGACCCACGAAGCACTGGTCCTCGTCCGACCACTCGACGAGCTTGACGTAGCGGGCACTGTCTTTCACCGTTTGGCCTCTTCGATGGTCTTGCGGACCTCTCGTACCTGGTAGGACTTGGAGTCGTCCCCGGGTTGGCCGGAGAGCGTGAGCCGATGCCCGGCTGGGTGCTCGAAATTCCTGTGACTACCCCTGCCCCCCATTGACGAACCCTGCGCGCTCCAGATCCCGGGCGAGTTCTCTGAATCTTGGGCGGAATAGTCGGAGTCGATGTGGGTCAGGGGCTTAGCGTTCGGTATCTGGGGGGTCTACCGACGAGCCTCACAATGGGCGGGACAAGGCTTGCAGATTCCTGCATGGCTGTCAACGCGCCGGAATGGCGCGGCAAATCCGGGCCAGACCACAGTTTCCGCTATGGCAAAGAAGCGAGCCCGTCGGCGGGACCCAGCAGTCTTGCCGAGCCCCAGGTCCTTCCCCGGTCCTCTCCCGACCCCAAGGCGGGACCGCAGCCCTTAGCCGAGTGCGGCGGTGCTCGATTCTGGCCCTGTCGGCGCTCCGCGCCGACTCCGTGCCGATCCCCGAAGCGCAGAGCGCCAAGGGGATGTGCAACACCGCAGAGCGGTGTTACGAGGGCAGGGACGGTTCCGCGGGCACTGCCCGGCCGAGTCCCAGACGGACGTGCATTTCGCCGGATTCGCTCGCAGCGACCTTGACGTATCATCGCAGCCAACCCTGACCGCGTTTGCCTTGCGCGTGAGCCGGCAAGCGGCGCAACCCTTCGGCACCGGAGACCTTTCCCTATGACGACGATCACCCTGGAGATACCCGACGCCCTGGCCCGCCGTGCCGGCTGGGCCGCGCAGGCGTTGCACCGGCCTCTGGAGGAGGTGATCGCGGCGAAGCTGGAGGGCGTCCTGCCTGCCCTGGAAGACGTGCCCGCGCAGATGCAGGCCGAACTCATCGAGATGACCTGGCTGGGCGACAGCGCCCTCCAGGCCATCCCCGAGGCGGTCTTAAGCGACGCAAATCAGCAGCGGTTGACCCAGATCAGCGGTCGCGACGGCTTGACCGAGGCCGAGCGCCAGGAGCTTGACGATCTGCGGGACCGGTACGGTCGGATCACCCTACGCAAGGCCCGCGCCCAGGCCCTCCTGTCGGTGCGCAGCGGCAAGGGCCTCTTGGCCATCGCCGAAGCCGCCTGATGTCCGACGCGGTACCGCGCGCCCTGCGAGAACAGGTCGCCGCAGAGGCCAGGCATCGCTGCGGGTACTGTCTGACCGACCAAGGGGTCAGCGGAGCCCAGATGCACATCGAACACATCGTTCCCCGCGTGCGGGGCGGACCGACAGTGCGCCCGAACCTGTGGCTTTCCTGCGCCTGGCGCAACAGCTTCAAGGGGACCCGGGTCGCTGCGCTCGATCCGGTGACTGGCGTGGAGGTTCCCCTGTTCAACCCCCGGGACCAGGTCTGGTCCGCGCACTTCCAATGGGACCAAGGCGGGACCTGGATTGTGGGGCTGACGCCTGCCGGCCGTGCGACCGTGGAGGCGCTGCGGCTCAACAACCCCTACATCGTGCCCGCACGGCGCCTGGGGGCCCTCGCCGGGTTGGCATCCGCCAACGACCGGGTTCTGACCGAGACAGGCCGCCCTCACAGGCGAGCTATTTGCGCTTCGATGGCCGTCACCCTGCCATCAAGCCAGCGTTTGAGCGACCCTTGGCTCTCCTGGGAGGGTCTCCCGGCTATGAGCCCCTCAACCTAGAAAGAGCAATTCGGCCGCAAATTACGCATAGGCAGAATCCGTTGGTCACCCGCAGGGTGAACCGGAGACCGCCGATAACTTATTGTTTATTTGCGTCTATTTGCGTTCTTTTGCGGCTCAACTGCTTTTCTTAGGGTCGAGCGTGCCCCGGCGCCGGGGACTCCGGCGCCTCCGCCGCCCTGCCCTGCGCCGTGCCGTGGACCTTCTCCCTGAACCACTGCATAACCACGTAGAGCATGGGGATCAGGAAGATGCCGACCATGGACGCCGCCAGCATGCCACCGAAGACGGCGGTGCCCACACCCCGCTGGCTGGCCTCGCCGGCCCCGCTGGCGATGACCAGCGGGATCAGTCCGAGGAGGAAGGCGAAGCTCGTCAGGAGCACGGCCCGGATACGCAGCCGGGCGGCAGTGGCGGCGGCCTCTTGGATGGAGCGGCCGTGTCGCCGCTCCTCCATGGCGAACTCGACGATGAGGATGGCGTTCTTACTCGCCAGGCCGATCAGCACGACGATGCCCACCTGGGCATAGAGGTCGTTGGGCAGTCCGGTGACCCAGAGGGCCAGCATGGCCCCGACGATGCCGACGATGACGGAGAGCAACACGGCCACGGGCATGGCCCAGGACTCGTAGAGGGCCACCAGGAACAGGTAGGCGAAGAGCACTGCCAGGCCGAGCACGATGGGGGTCTTGCCGCCGGCTTCCTTCTCCTGCAGGGCTGTACCCGTCCACTCGAAGCCGAAGCCGCTGGGCAGGGTGTCCGCGCTGAGGCGCTCCATGGCCGCCAGGGCGTCGCCGGAGCTGCGCCCCGGGGCCGGACCACCCTGGAGGGTGACGCTCTTGTAGTTGTTGTAGCGCTGGATGAGCTGGGGCCCGAGGATCAGCCGCGGCTCCATGAAGGCGCGGATG
>JBFYTF010000678.1:0-5631 GCA_041300865.1 Anaerolineae bacterium | reverse complement strand
ACGCTCTTCCGATCTGCAAAAGTTTGAGGAGGGCGGCTGGACGGTGCCCACGACCTGGGACGAGTTCACCCAGCTCCTGGCCGACATCAAGGCCGCGGGCGAGGTGCCCATTGCCTTTGGCAGCCTGGACGGCTGGAACGCCATCCACGAGTTCAGCGCCGTGCAGCACGTGCTGGCGACGGGCGATTACATCGACGACTTTGTCTATCTCCGCAACGACGTCAGCTTTGACACGCCGGAGAACCAGCAGGCGGCCGAGATCGTGCAGCAGTGGGTCGAGGCCGGCTACTTCACCGAGGGCTTTGAGGGCATCGGCTACGACGACGTCACGGCTCTCTTCAAGAGCGGCGAAGGTGTGATGACCATCACCGGCAGCTGGCTCGCCCCTGAGCTGGCCGGCGGAGAGTTTGACTTTGGCTTCTTCCTCGTGCCCCAGGAATCTGCTGATGACCCGCAGCTGGCCATCGGCGGCGTCGGCATCCCCTACGCCATCCGCAAGACGACCGAGAACCCCGATCTGGCCGCCGAGTACGTAGACTGGATGGTCAGCCCCCGGGCTGCCCAGCTCTGGGCCGAGGCGAGCTATGTGCCCGCTATGCCCCTGCCCGAGGACGCCCAGGTCGAGGAAGGCAGCCTCTTTGCCGACACCGTGGCCGCCTGGAACCGCATCAATGAGGACGACGGCGTCGGCCACTATATCGACTGGGCCGTGAACTATGACACCATCGTCGCCGAGCTTCAAAGACTCTTTGCCCTGCAGACCACCCCGGCCGAGTTTACGTCCACCATGCAGGAGGACTATGCCGCGTTCCAGGCCGGACAATAAGGCCTCACTGGTCCTCCCTCCCACTCCCCACGTGGAGGGTGGGAGGGAGAGACCTTCCTGGAGCCCTAACGCGCGCACGTCGGAGCAGAGATGAACCAGCGCACACGCCGGCCTGGCGAATCCCGCTTCCTGGGCTGGCTCTACCTGACACCGGGGCTGGCCGTTTACCTGGTCTTTGTGCTCTACCCCATCGTCGAAACCATCCGCACCAGTTTCTACCGTTGGGACGGCTTCAGCCGAAACCGGGAGTTCATCGGACTGGAGAACTATGCCACGCTCCTCAACGACAACCAGTTCCTCCTGGCCCTGTCGCACAACCTGTTCTTTATCATCTTTTACAGCATTCTGCCGATCCTCATCGGCCTCTTCTTGACCAGCCTCCTCGGCCGGCAGAAGCTGGCAGGCATGCCCTTCTACCGGGCGGGGCTGTTCATGCCCCAGGTTATCAGCATGGTTGTGGTGGGTGTCGTCTGGCGCTGGATCTTTAACCCGGCCTTTGGGCCCCTCAACCGCTTCCTGAGATCCATTGGGCTGGAGGCACTTGCCAAGCCCTGGCTGGGAGACTTTACCTGGGCCCTGCCCGCGGTCGGTGCCATCGGTACGTGGGTGCAGTACGGCTTCTGCATGGTCCTCTTCCTGGCGGGAATCCAGCGCATCGCCCCCGAGCTTTACGAGGCCGCCCAGTTGGACGGCGCCGGCGAATACCGGCAGTTCCGCCACGTAACCTTGCCCGGCCTGCGGCCCGAGATCGTGGTGGCCCTGATCACGACGCTGATCGCCGCGCTGCGCGTCTTTGACCTCGTCTTTGTTACCACCAAGGGTGGCCCAGGCGAACAGACGCTGGTGGTGGCCTTCCTGGTCTACCGTGCCGCCTTTGAGCTGAACCGCATCGGCTATGCCGCCGCGGTAGCGACGGTCCTGACACTGCTCATCTTGACCATCTCGTTCTTTATCCTGCGCTTTCAGCCGGAGCCGGAGGCTTGACCATGGCACGCGCGCGCACGTGGGGTCGCTTGTTCACCCGCTACGCTGTTTTAACCCTTTTCTTGCTCATCGTCCTCCTGCCCATCCTGGGGATCGTCCTCAGCGCCTTCAAGACGAACAGCGAGGTTATCCGGGGCCCCTTTGCCCTGCCGGAGACGTGGAACCTGGAGAATTTCGTCAACGCCTGGGACGCCGGACATTTCAGCTTTTACTTTCGCAGCAGCGTCATCGTCGTCATCCCGGTGGTAGTCGCCAGCGTCTTTCTCAGCACTCTGACCGGCTATGCCTTTGGCACGCTTGTCTTTCCCGGCCAAAGGCTGCTCTTTGCGGTCATTCTCATCGGCTTCATGATCCCCTTCGAAGCCGTGGTCATACCCCTCTACCACATGCTGCGCCGCATGGCGTTGACCGACACGTACTGGGCCCTGATCCTGCCCCAGATCGGGCTGAGCGTGAGCTTTGGCACCTTTTGGATGGCCAGCTTTTTCCGCAGCGCACCACAGGAGCTCATCGATGCCGCGACCATCGACGGGGCAAGCCGCTGGCAGGCCCTGTGGCAGGTGCTCTGGCCCCTGGCTCGGCCGGCAGTGCTGACGCTGGTCGTGCTGCTCTTCATGTGGACCTGGAACGAGTTCCTGCTGGCGCTCGTCCTCGTCCAGGACGAGAACGTGCGCACGTTGCCTGTCGGATTGGCCTTCTTCCAGGGCCGCTTCACCGCCGACATCCCCCGCCTGGCGGCCGGCTCCCTCATCGTCGCCGGGCCCATCCTGGTGGTCTATGTCTTTTTCCAGCGCCACTTTATCCGCGGCATGCTTGGCGGATCGCTGAAGGGATAGGAGAGGCGTCGTGTCTGACCTGCAGCTCATCGAGACCGCCCGTGGTCATGCCCTCGAGATCCTTCACCGCACGATCGCTCCCCAGGGCTTCCGCGCGTCGGCCCTGGCGGCGGGTTACCCGCAGATCTGGGCCCGCGACAGCATGCTCGCCTTCCTCGGTGGCGCGACGACAGGGGACGCGGAGTTCATCGCGGCCGGCCGGAGGTCGCTGGAGACAATGGCTGCGTTCCAGTCTCCCCTGGGCCTCATCCAGCTCAACGTCAACCCCGATACCGGTTACGTAAGCACTGAGAATGCCGGGGCGGTCGACGCCAACCTGTGGTACATCCTGGGCCACTACCTCCACTTCCAGGTGACAGGTGACATGGCCTTCCTGGGCCAGCACTGGCCCAGCATCGAGGCGGCCATCCGCTGGCTGACCTACCAGGACATGAACGAGTGTGGCCTGTTGGAGGTGCCGGAGGCGGGCGACTGGATGGACCTCCTGGCCGTGCGCTACAACGTGCTCTACGACAACGTGCTGTACTACGCGGCGCTGTTGGCCTACGAAGAGCTGCACAAGCACCTCCCGGAAAAGACCCCATGCTACCTGCCTGCCCTGGACGCGGCCGGCGTGCACGAGCGCATCAACCTCTTGATGTGGGTCGATCGCTGCTGGGTAGCCGAACACTTTGCCGAGCACCTCGAAAAGCTCAAGCTCATCCGGCTGGAATGGTTCATGCTCTATCACAACGTCGGTACCATCTCCAGCCGGCCCTACTACCTGCCGTGGGTGGCATTCCGCGAATATGGCGACTGGTGTGACAGTCTGGGCAACCTGTTGGCCATCCTCACCGGCGTCGCCGATAGGCACCGTGCGGAGCACATCCTGCGCTACATGTACCAGGTGGGCATGGCCGACCCCTATCCCACGAGGGCCATCCACCCGCCGATCTATCCCGGCGAAACGAACTGGCGGGAGTACTATCGCAGCCGCAATCTCAACCTCCCCCACCAGTACCACAACGGCGGCATCTGGCCGATGATCGGCGGCGCTCACGTCGCCGCCCTGGTGCGCCATGGCTGGGCCGAGGAGGCCAAGGACCTGCTCGCGGCACTGGCCAAGGCCAACCGCCAGGGCCTCCACGGCGAATGGGAGTTTAACGAATGGCTGCACGGCGAGAGTGGCCGTCCCATGGGCTTTGCCCAGCAGGCCTGGTCCGCGGCCATGTTCCTCTATGCCGAGCACGCCGTGCGCACGGGCGCCCTGCCGCTTTTTGACGAGCTGCTGGCCGCCAAACCGGCGCGTTTGTCGGTCGCCGAGGTGAACGAAGTCATCGAACGGGCGGGCGGAGGACCGGTGTGAGGCCTGGAAGTCCGGCTCTGCTGCCTGGACGAAGGAGGTGAGATATGAGCGATTTGAGGCGAGGGTCCCCCCGGCAGGCGGTCGATCCGGCCCGGGTGACCGACGTCCACTGTCACGTCGGCCTCGTCGGCGATGCGCACCCGCAATGGGGCCAGATGACCCCTCGGTACCGAAGCCTGCCGGTTTTCAAGGCCATGTTGCTCTACGGCCGCCTTGACGCCCAGGACGTGAGCGACGCCACATTGCGGGCGTCGACCGAGGAGGCGATCCGTTCCTCGCGCCTCGGCCACGTCGTCTGCTTGGCCATCGATCCGGTTTACGATCTCGACGGCCGGCGGCGCGAGGACCTGTCCTACTTCTGGGTCGACAACGACTATATCCTTGACCTGCAGAGGACCGTCGGCGAGAAGGTTCTGCTCGGGGCTTCGGTGCATCCCTACGATCCCGACTTTGAGCAGCGTGTCCTGCACTACGTGGACAAGGGGGCGGTGCTCCTGAAGTGGCTGCCCTCGGCCCAGCAATTCGACCTTGCCCACCCCAAGGTGGGCGCTGCCCTCCGCTTTCTGGCCACAGCCAGGCAGGGCAAACCTCTCCCGCTGCTGCTCCACGTCGGCCCCGAATACGCCATTCCGTCCAGTGATCCCCGCACGGCGTCCTACGACTACCTGAGCTGGGACCGGCGCGACCAGTGGCGAAACCGGTGGCGGAGTCCCGAGCACCGGGTCCACCGGCCAAACACGCGGGCCATCCACGCCAATCTCCGCGCCGCCCTCGATGCCGGCGCCACCATCATCTTTGCCCACTGCGGCCTACCTTACTATGCCCGCACCCGGCTCGGCCGGCTCCTGGAGCACGGAGAGCTGCGCACCATCCGCCGCTATCTGCACAGCTATCCGGCCGGTGTCCCAGGCGGGCGCGGCCGGTGCTACGCCGACCTCTCGGCGATGGTCACGCCCTTCCGGCGGAGCTATTTTGACGACCTCCGCCGGCTTCCGCCGGAGAGCCTGTTGTTCGGCAGCGATTTTCCGACGCCCGTCTTTGAGTTGTCGGCGGGCCTGGGCGAGGCCCTGAGCGATCTGAAGGCCGCCCTCGACGGCGATCTGCACCGGCTGCTGATACCCCAGGACAACCTGCTCGACGTCAACCACCGCGAGCTCGAGCACTATTTTCCCGGGCATCCGATGTTTACCAATTTCGAGCTGCTGTGCTGAGGCGTACCACCTGCTGTGCCGCTCGGCCGGCATTGCCGTCGTAGCCCAGGCTGCGGGCACTTAAGGGTTTTCTGCGGCCGAGGACGACTGGCAGCAGTTCACGCGGCGGGTGCAGCTCAACGTCGTCAGCCCGCGCTGATGGCTTCTGTTACAGCCGGCCCTCGCTCAGGCTCTGCCTGTTTAGGCGCTTGTATAGGGGGCTCATGCGCCGGTAGATCGTCTGGAAATTGGCAAAGGCGTCGTCATACAGTGCCCGGTTCTGCGGGTTCGGCGCCGCCGTGCGCTTGACCTGTACCAGGTGGGGGACGTCGTCAAAGGTGATCTCGCCCAAGCTGGCAGCGGCGATGAACGCCGCGCCGCGTGCATTGGCCAGGATCGGATCCTGAATCTGGCGCACCGGCACGTCCAGCACGTCGGCCAGGATCTGGC
>JBFYTF010000668.1:0-7706 GCA_041300865.1 Anaerolineae bacterium | reverse complement strand
GCCAGATCGGTCTCCTCGCCCGCTCCTTGGCCGGCCAGCGCCTGGAGCTGGGCCGCCAGGGCCTCCATCGCCGCCTGGCGGGCATCGGCGCCCGGATCCAGCTCCTGCCGCAGGGCCTCCTCGACCTCGGACAGGCCGGCCAGTGCCTCCTCCCGGTCGCCGGGATTGGCACGCAGCTCGCGGGCCAGCTCCTCCAGGCGGCGCAGCAGCTCCTCCCGCTCCTCGGGCCGCAGCTCCTGGGCCGCCTCGACCTCCTCGCGCAGCTCTTCGACGGCCTCGGCCTGCTCCTCCGCGGCCTGGGCCACGGCCCGGCGCTCGGCCAGGATGGGGTCCATGGGGTTGGGCAGGACGGCCAGGATCAGGGCCAGGGCCGCCAGCCCGGCCGCCGCCAGGAGAGGCCGCTTGAGCCAGGTGAGGGGCATGTCGCGGCGTAGGTCGACGGAGCGGGCGACCGCCAGGGCGTCCGCCTTCTGGCGGGCGACGAGGGCAGGCTGGAAGGCGCTCACCTCTTCGCCCTCGGAGCGTGCCTGCTGCCACTCTTCCAACAGCAGCGACGTTGCCAGCCGCTCCTTCAAGCCCAGCTCGGCGTCTGCCCGCCGCGCCACCAGGAGCAGTGGCAGCCGGCGCAGGAGTGAATAGGCCGCAACGGCCAGCAGGCAGGCGCCCAGGGGCACCAGCGTCCAGAACCAGAGACGCTCGACCGGCCACAGGCGGCCGGCCAACTGGACCAGCACGCCGCCGAGGCAGCCTGCCCACAGGGCGTGCTGGGCCCACAGCCAGCCGTCGCGCAGCCGCAGGCGCCGGCGCGCCCGGGAGAGCATAGCGCGCAGGCCCGCCGCCTCAGACCCAGGGGACCTCTGAATGCCGCCTAGCTGATCCATTGCACCCCCGTATCGCCGACGACCTGCCAGCCGCCGTCGCCCTTTTCCAAAACGTAGGTTCTGCCGCCGGCACCGAGCATGGCAAAGTAGAGGCCGGCCGGCACCAGGACGCGGCCATCATCCTGCGCATGGACATTGCCCAGGGTAAAGATGGCCCCGCCATCCTCCACCGTGTTGTTGGCATCCATGGGTACCTGCTCGGTGCTGTCTACCCAAACCAGCCGGGCAGGGATGGCCGGGTCGGCCGCCAGGACGCCGGTCACCGCCTGCTGCACAGCGGCAGAGATCGGCTGCCCGTCGCTCATGGGGGCCTTCGGATCGCCCACGCTGTCGTCCGTCGCCGCCAGCAGGTAGACGGTGGGAAACTGGTGCCCCTCCTCGAAGGTGTGATCCACCAGGTAGAGCTGGCGGACGACCGCGACATAGATCGCGGCCAGCTCCTCGTCGGCCAGCACCGGCCCGCGATCCTCGGCCCTGGGCGCCGGGGTGGGAATGGGGGCGGGCGCTTCGGTCGCCACCGGCGCCGGCACGGGTATAGCCGGCATGCGGCTGGAAATCATATCGCGCGGGAAGGGCGTGGGAGTTGCCCGGCCCGAGGCCCACTCGTAGCGGTTGGCCGTGATGAGGAAAGCGGCGGCCGCGACGCCGCCAAACAGGAGCAGGACGGCCAGCCCTGTCAGAAGCGCCCGGCGGCCGATGCGCCAGCGGCGGACGGGCTGAACCAAGCGGGTGGTCAGGAGGTAGAGGACCAGCGACAGCGCGCCGTACAGCACCAGGGTGTAGTGATAAAGCGGGCGGGCAACGCCCGTCAGGAAGGCGCTCGAGGGATCGGCATAGCCGCCCAGCAGGCGCGCCAACCCCCACAGGATCTCGGTCGCACCACCCCCGAGCTGCACGGGCGTCAGGGCCGAGAAGAGGGCACTGACCGGGTTGGGGATGAGGATCCAGCCGGGCGGCTGGCTCTGGCGCAGGACGCCGATAAAGACCCAGACGAAGGTGGGGGCCACGAGCAAGGCCAGCACGGACAGGTAGGTTGCGACCATGGCCCGCGTGGTGCGCCCCAGAAGGGCCGAGAAGAACAGGCCGGTGACGCCCAGGGTGATGGCCAGGGCGATGAGGATGGCCAAGGCCTTGACCATGTCGCCGGGCGCAACGCCGCCAAAGATAAAGACGAGGCTGGCCATGGGCACGGCGGCAAAGATGAGGAGGAACACGTAGCCCAGACCGGAGATGAGCTTGCCCCACAGGATGCTCGCCGGGTGCAGAGGCGTGGTCAGGAGCATCTCGTAGGTCAGTTTTTCCTGCTCACCGCTGATGGCGCCGGCGGTTACGGCCGGCGTGATAAAGCTGACGAGCAGCAGCTCGGTGAGGATCAGCCCGATGAAGAGGAGCTGCCCGATCTGGGGGCTGAGGGGAAATCCGCCCGAGCCGGCCGCGATCATTGCCATGCGATAGAGAAGATAGCTGACGGCACCCAGGAGCAGCAGCACGCCCGTCAGCACGGCAAAGGCACGCCAGCCCCTCATCCGCGAGCGCAGCTCTTTGACGACGATGGGGTTGGCCTGGCGGCTCACTTTCAGCTTCACTGCGGTTGCCTCCTCACTCGCCTCGCTCGGCCGTCAGCCGCAAAAAGATCTCTTCCAGGTCGCTGGTCAGCTGGGCAAACGAGGCCACGCGGACGCCGCGCGACACCAGGGCCGCCAGCAGCTCGGCCGCCGCCTGGTCATCGCCCAGGAACTCGACTTCGAGAACGTTGGCTGTGGTCAATATGGAGCCCACGCCCCGCCAGCCACGCAGGGCCGCTTCGGCCTCGGCGGTGTCCGAGAGGACCTGGATGCGCAGCGTGTGCCCCTCGTACACCTGCCGGGTGATCTCGGCCACGGGCCCGCCGGCCACCAGCCGGCCCTTTTCGATGATGCCTACCGAATCGCACAGCTCGGCCAGCTCGCTGAGGATGTGGGAGCTGACGATGACCGTCTTGCCCATGGCTCCCAGCTCGCGCAGCAGCTCGCGCATCTCGACCCGGGCCCGGGGGTCGAGGCCCGAGGCCGGCTCGTCGAGGAGCAGCACCTGGGGGTCGTGCACCAGGGCGTGGGCCAGGCACAGCCGCTGGCGCATGCCGCGCGACAGCGTCTCGACGTACGCCTCGCGCTTGTCGGCCAGGTCGACGAGCTCCAGCAGCTCGTCCACGGCGTGGCCTCGACGGGCCGCGGGCAAATCGTAGCAGCGCCCGAAAAAGTCCAGGTACTCCCAGACGAGCATGTCTTCGTACACACCGAAAAAGTCGGGCATGTAGCCGATCTGGCGGCGGAGCAGGCGCCAGTCGTGGTTCGCCACCTGGCCGCCAATGATGATCTCGCCCGCCGTCGGCTCCAGCAGGCCGGACAGCATGCGCAGCGTCGTCGTCTTGCCGGCACCGTTGGGACCGATGAGGCCAAAGATGGCGCCGGCCGGCACCTGGAGGTTGATGGCATCCACCGCCGTCACCTTGCCATAGCGGCGGGTGAGCCCCCGAGTCTCAACTGCCAGCATCGTGCCTCCTCGTCACCGCCGGGTACCTTCCAGGCCCAGGTCGATGTACGTGCAGTTCCCACCGCCACCCTCCGAGGTCATGCGGATGTGGATGCGGCCGTCGTCGCTCACCAGGTGACCGGCATCGGCCAGGGCCACGGTGCCTAACGTCATCTCACCCATTTCGGCCCAGTCGCCTGCCGACCAGTCATAGACGGCCATGGCGGGTGACTGCCACCAGCCCCCATCGCTGCGCAGGGTCAGGTTCAGCTGTTCGATCTCCAGCTCGTCGGCAAGTGGCGCGCGGAACTCGAATACCGCCTGGCCGCGGCCGATGTAGATGGCGGTCGTGCCCGGCGGCCCGCAAAAGCCGCCATCCAGGGGCGCCTCCAGCAACGTCCCCGAGATCAGTCCGGCCGGCAGCGAGACGGTGCCCTCGTGCGGAAGGTCGTAGGCGAGGGGGGTGTAGACGAGGGAGATGGCCTGCTCCGTCGGCGCCCGGCCTTCGACCTGGATCTCGGGCGGAGCCTCGGTCAGCCAGCCGAGGAAGTACAGCCCCTGCAGGGCACCGGCATTCCGCGAAACGACGGGCGACGATCCGAACTTGCCCCCCTGCTGAAACAGGCTGTCGAGCAAGGTCTGCTTCAGCTGCACTTCGCGCGGGACACCGTTGGGTCCGGGCCGGTTGAGCGCGTCCTCGAAGAGGCGATAGCTAACGGGTGAGCCGAAGGGCTGCGCCGTCAGGTCACCGACCGCCATCTTGACCGCCGCTTCCTGCCTGGGTGCCAGGTCGCCCAGGCGGACGAATTCGTTGCCGAGGATGAGCACCGCGTCGCGCAGAGTGTAGCCGGTGTCGTTGCGTACCCGGCCGGCCAGCGACTGCCCTTCCAGGACAAGGTCGCCGTCGACCTGGCCGAAGGCCGGCCAGCTGCCCTCGACCATGAGCGCCTGCATGGACCATTGGTTCACCGCCACGCCGCGGACCGCGCCGGCCGGTCCCTGGACAAAGACCATCTCCCCGCTCGTGGGCAGGCCACCGGGCCCCCACGGATTATAGTCCGGGTTGAGAGGGCTCAGCAGGTGCGAGCCCGGGACCTGGATCTCGTAGGATCGCTGCGAGGGGGAAAAGAGGCCGACGTAGCTGAGCATGGAAGCGTTGCCATCGGCCTGCAGCCCGAGGACGCTGATCTTGTTCAGGATGACGTCGCTGCCCCGCATGGCATAGCCCAGGCCAAAGGCGCCGGCGGAGAAGAGGAGGGTGAGCACGGGGATGGTCAGCCAGGCCAACTGCAGGCGCTTGCGCCAGCGAAGCACCAGGTAGTTGACGGGCCCGACGACGAGGATGTAGACGGCCAGCAGCAGGGCGAGCCCCTGCACGGAGGGCAGGTCCAGGGCCGGAAGGTTGCTCAGGGCGTAGGTCATGGAACCGGCCTGCATCTGCCGCGCGGACATGTCCTGGGCCATCCAGGGCGGATAGGCCGCACCCGGGGCCAGGAGGCGCTCCCAGAAGGTCGTCGTGCCGCTCCAGGCATCAAAGGGAGAGGTGGTCAGGTCGAGGGCCACCCAGTCGACGCTGCCGGTGCCCACGAGCCGCTCGCGGACCAGGGGAAGGTCCCCCTCGGCGGCCAGGGTCTGCCCCGCGCCCAGGTCGCCGGTGGCCGCGAGGAAGGGGCCGGGCACGCGTATGGCCTCGCCCTCGGCCAGCCCGGCGAGGCCCGCCACCGAATCCAGCTCTACCTCGCTGCGCGGCACAATAGGCAGGAGGGAGGCGGGCAGGCCGGCGGCCGTGCGCCGCGCGCCTGCGCCGCCGCCGATGACCAGGCGCCCTCCCTGCTGCACCCATGTCTCTAGCGCCGCGGCCTGTCCGGGCGTCAGCGATGACGTATCGACGTCATTAAACACCAGGGCATCGAAGGAGCGCAGCGCCTCCGCACGCTCGGGCAGCTCGTCCAGGGACACGCTCACCAGGTCCAGGACGCGGTTCTGGCCTGGCAGCGACGCGCCGAGCATCAAGTGCAGGGCGCCTCGCTGCGGCGTGACCAGGCCGGCCAAATAGGTGACGTTCACGCGCGGCGAGACGGGCACGGTGCGGCCGGCCAGGAGCTTGCCCTCGGAGAGCAGGTCGATCTGGAGCTGGTGGGAAAAGTTGTTGGGCAGGACATAGATGGGCACTCGTTTCCGCGAGCCGGTGGGCAGCGAGACGGGCGTGGCAAAGGTCGTCGTCCCCCCGCTGCCTGTCAGCCGGACCTGCACCTCGACGTCCCGGTCCGGGCCGGAATTCTCGAGGTCCACCCAGACCGGCAGCCACTCCCCGTACTTGAAGGTGCCGTCAAAGGCAACGTCGGCCTGCATTGACAGGCCGGCGGGCAGGCCATCATCCTGCGCGGCAGGCGAGGCGAGGGGCACCAGCAGCGAGCCGGCCCACACGGCCACCGCCGACAGCAACAGGAGCATCCTTCGTCTGAGCACTGCCACCTCTCACCATCTCCGCGCCCCCTCACGGGCCAGAGAGCACGGGCTGTTCTGCACTCTATTCTACCACGAAAAGGCCGTCGCAACCAGACGCACCGCCCATTCTTGTCCCACGCAGCGAGCGGCGGGCCTGCGCCTTGATCGTCAGGCACCAGTAGTAATGACGGTGGACAGGCGCTTTGGGTTCCAGCCCGGGTCGCCTTTGACAGGGGTGTGCTCGCCTGGTATAATCCCCCGGTGCCGCCCCAGGACAAGACAGGGCGCACCCTTTCAGGAGATGAGCGTGAGCGAACTCTGGCGTCTGCTCGATACACCTCCGGCCACGGCTGCCCGCAACATGGCCATCGATGAGGTCGTTCTCAGCGCGCATAGCCGGGGAGAGGCACCGCACACGCTGCGCTTTCTGCAGTTCGATCCCCACTGCACCCTGGTCGGCTACCACCAGGCCGTCGAGCAGGAGATCCGGGTCGACTATTGCCGGCAGCACGGCATTGACGTCAACCGCCGTCTCACGGGCGGCGGCGGCCTCTACTGGGACACCTCGGCCCTGGGCTGGGAGATCTATGCTGCCCAGGGCCACCCCAACATCCCGGTCCAGATCGAAGCCATGTACGAGCTCCTGTGCCAGGCGGCCGTCCGCGGCCTGGCCCGCCTGGGGGTCGCGGCGGCCTTTCGTCCCAAGAACGACATCGAGGTGGAGGGCCGCAAGATATCGGGCACCGGCGGCACGGCCCTGGGTGGCTCGTTCCTCTTCCAGGGCTCGCTCCTGGTCGATTTCGACGTCGACGTCATGCTGCGTGCCCTGCGCATCCCGACGGAAAAGCTCAAGGACAAAGAGATCGATTCGGTCAAGGAGCGCGTCACCTGCCTGAAGTGGGAGCTGGGCCGCGTGCCACCCCTGGCCGAGATCAAGGCCGCGCTGGTCGCCGGTTTCGCCGAGACCCTTGGCGTGGCCTTTTCGCCCGCGGGCCTGCTGCCGGCGGAGGAGAGGCTCCTGGCCGAGCGCCTGCCCTTCTTCGAGTCCGACGAGTGGGTCTACGGCCCGCGGCGGAGCCTGGACCACCAGCGGGAGCTGCGGGCCCTGTACAAGAGCGCCGGCGGCCTGGTCCGCGTGGCCCTGACCGTCGACGAGGACGGGCGGCGCATCCGCAGCGCGCTCATCACCGGCGACTTTTTTGCCTATCCCCGGCGGGCCATCTATGACCTGGAAGCGGCCCTCAAGAACGCGCCGGCCAGGATGCCGGAGGTGGAAGAGATCGTCCGCGGCTTCTGGCAAAAGAGCGGCATCCAGATCCCGGGCGTCAGCGCCGGCGACGTCCTGTACTCCATCCGCCACGCCCTGGACAAGCTGGACTATATGCGCCACGACATCGCCCCCGAAGAGGTCAACGACATCTATACCGTGGCCCGGCCCCTGTCCGAGATCCAACGCAGCACCATCCTGCTGCTGCCTTACTGCGCCAAGCTGCCCGCCTGCGCCTACCGTTACGAGGCCGGCTGCGACCGGTGCGGCGCCTGCTGCATCGGCGACGCTTTTGCCCTGGCCGAGCGCTACGGGCTGCGGCCGGTCAGCATCCAGAACTACGAGGACCTGGAAGAGACGCTGGAGCGCCTGCGCGACGAGGGGCACGAGGCCTTTGTGGGGAGCTGTTGTGAGGCGTTTTACGCCAAGCACCGGGACGACTTTGAGCGCATCGGGCTGCCCGGCATCATGGTCGACGTCGACAGCTCCACCTGCTACGACCTGGTCCAGGAGCAGGCTGCCTATGCCGGGCGCTTTGAGAACCAGACCTACCTGAAGCTGGACCTGTTGGAGCGGGTGGTGCGGCGCGTGAGCCCCAA
>JBFYTF010000665.1:0-4077 GCA_041300865.1 Anaerolineae bacterium | reverse complement strand
GGCCAGCGCCACGACGACCGCCCCGGTCACGTTGAACGCCGAGGCCGATGCCACGCGCCTGGTCAAGCTGCGCCGCCGGCTGGCCGAGGATGGGCTGAGCGTGACGTACAACGACCTGCTGTTGGCCATCCTCGGCCGAGCCTTGACGGAACATCCGCGGCTGAACGCCTCGCTGGCCGAGGACGAGATCCGGGTGTGGCGCCGCATAGACGTCGGGCTGGCGGTGGATGCCGAGCGGGGCCTGCTCGTGCCCGTGGTCCGAGACGTGGCGCACAAGGGTTTGGCCCGCCTGGCGCAAGAGGCGCAGACGCTGGTCGAGCGGGCGCGGTCCGGCCGGTGCGCGGCCGAGGAGCTGGCCGGGGGAACGTTCACCCTGACCAACCTCGGCATGTTTGGCATCGACTCGTTCACGCCCATTATCAACCTGCCCGAGTGCGCCATCCTGGGGGTGGGCCGCATCAAGAAGCAGCCGGCCATCGTCCGCGGGCGTGTGGTGGCCCGGCGCCTGGTGTGGTTGAGCCTGACCTTCGACCATCGCCTGGTCGACGGCGGCCCCGCCGCACGGTTCTTGCAGCGAGTGGTCCAGCTCGTCGAGCGGCCGCACCTGCTGCTCACTTGACGTCATACGGGAGGCGTGGGGGGAACATGCCGGAGGCAGTGAGGTTTGTGGCGCTGGACGTCGGCGCCGAGAGCGGACGGGGCATGGTCGGTACCTTTGATGGAGTGCAGCTGCGGCTCGGCGAGCTGCACCGCTTCCCCAACAACCCGGTGCAGCTGCCTGACGGGCTGCACTGGGACGTGCTGCGGCTGTGGGCCGAATGCCAACACAGCCTGGCGGCCGCCGTCCGCGAGCACGGGGAAAGCGTGGCCAGCGTCGGGATCGACACCTGGGGCGTCGACTTTGGCCTGCTGGCGCGGGACGGGACGCTGCTGGGCAATCCCTACCACTATCGCGACGGGCGCACCGATGGTATGCTGGAGGAGGCGTTTCGTCGTATGCCGCGCGCCGAGATATTCGAGCGCACCGGCATCCAGTTCCTCCAGATCAACAGCCTGTACCAGCTTCTGTCGATGGCCGTCCACGACTCGCCGGCACTGCGGGCTGCCGGCACCTTCCTGACCACGCCCGACCTGCTGAATTACTGGCTGACCGGGCAGAAGGCCGGTGAGCTCACCATCGCCACCACGACCCAATGCTTCAACCCGCGGGCCAACGACTGGGATGGCGAGCTGCTGGCCCGGATGGGCATTCCGGCGCACATCTTTCCGCCCGTCGTGCCGCCTGGAACCGATCTGGGAGGGCTGCTGCCGCACGTCGCCCAAGCCACCGGCGCCGGCGCCCGGTTATCGGTCATCGCGCCGGCATGCCATGACACCGGCTCGGCAGTGGCAGCCGTCCCAGCCGACGGTCCCGACTTTGCCTGGATCAGCTCGGGGACCTGGTCGGTCGTCGGCGCCGAAGTGAGCGAGCCGGTCATCGATGGCCAGAGCCTGGGCTACAATTTCACCAATGAGGGTGGGGTGTGCGGCACGTACCGCTTCTGCCGCAACGTCATGGGGCTGTGGCTGGTGCAAGAATGCCGGCGCACATGGGCGCAGCAGGGGGAGGAGCACTCTTACGCGGAACTGGCCGCCATGGCAGCGGCGGCCCCGCCGCTCAAAGCGGTGATCGATCCCGATGATAGCGAGTTCTTCAAGCCGGGCGACATGCCAGCCCGCATCCAGGCGTTTTGCCGCCAGACCGGGCAGTCCATGCCCGAGACTCGGGGCGAGATTGTGCGCTGTGCACTGGAGGGCATCGCCTTGAAATACCGCTGGGTGCTGGAGCGGGCTGAGCAGATGCTGGGCCGGCGGCTGGCACCGCTGCATATCGTCGGCGGCGGCACGCAGAACCACCTGCTGTCGCAGCTCGCAGCCGACGCAACCGGCCGGACCGTGATCGCCGGTCCAGTCGAAGCCACGGCAGCCGGCAACGTGCTGATGCAAATGATCGCCCTGGGGCACGTCGCGTCGCTGGTCGAAGGCAGGGAGGTGGTGCGCAGCTCGTTTGAGGTGGAGACGTTCGAGCCCGGGCCCCGGGAGGCGTGGGATGAGGCCTACGAGCGGCTACTTTCGTTCCTGTCCGGCTAAGTCGCTCCGGACGGCAAGGCACAGCCGGCTAGCGACAAGGTTCGTCAACGCATCAATAGTTTCCAACAGCACAAATGGGGTATTGACAAATTTCGAAAAGGATGATACACTACTTCTGCCAAACATCACCGACAAAGTGTCAAATTGCGTCAGCTCGTCTTGGAGCGCCTGGGCCAATCCAGGCGCAGGGGACCCGTCTCAGAGTCGAGGGAGAATGACCACGTTTGACCGAAGGCAGCGGATTCTCGATCTGCTGCGCCGGCAGCCAGGGATCACGGTTGTCGAGTTGGCTTCCCTGCTTAGCGTATCAGAGGGCACCATCCGCAACGACCTGCGGGCATTAGAAGGTGCGGGCCGGCTTACCCGGGTGCGGGGTGGCGCGGTACTTCAGGAGACGAGGCCCTGCCTGAGCCCGGCCTTTGCCGCCCGGCTCCAGGTCAATGGCGAGGCCAAGCAGCGGATCGCCTCAGAGGCCGCCGAGCTGGTCGAGGACGGCGACTCCATTCTTCTGGACGCCAGCAGCACGGTCTATGCCCTCGTCCCCCATCTCCTGAACTGCCACAACCTGACCATCATCACCAACGGCATCGAAGCAGGCCTGGCCCTGGCCCGCAATCGCTCCCATACGGTCATCCTCATCGGCGGTATCGTCCACCCCGAAGGCACGTCCGTGGTCGGCCCGCTGGGGCAAAGCCTGCTGGAGACTCTCCACGTCAAGACCGCCTTCGTGTCGTGTTCAGGGCTGTCGGTGGAGGCAGGGCTGACCGAGGTGGACATCAACGAGATCCAGCTCAAGAAGACCATGATCCGCTGTGCCGAGCGGGTGGTTGCCCTGGTAGATGGGACCAAGTTTGGCAAAGTGGACCTGACCTCCTTCGCCGGCTTGGGCCAGGTTGCCCACCTCATTACCGACAGCGTGGTGGATCCCGAGTTCCGCCGGCAGCTGGTACGCAACGAGATAACCCTCACAGTGTGCGCGGTCCATCCTCTCGTCGCGCCTGTCCCTGCCCCTGAGCAAGTCATGCACGAGGTAGCCTAGATGAACGCACCTATCCTGGAAATGAAGCACATCTCCAAGCGGTTCGACATGACCCAGGCCTTGGACGACGTGTCGCTGACGCTCTACCCGGGCGAGGTGCATGCCCTGGTGGGCGAGAACGGCGCGGGCAAGTCGACCCTGATCAAGATCGTCACGGGAGTTTACCGGCCGGACCAGGGTGAGCTCTTGCTCGACGGCAAGCAGGTCCACATCCGCAACTCGCAGGAGGCCCAGGGGCTGGGCGTGGCTGCCATCTACCAGGAACCGATGGTCTTTCCCGACCTGAACGTGGCCGAGAACATCTTTATTAGCCACCGCGACCGCGGGCCGGTCGTGCGCTGGGGGAGGTTGTACCGGGACGCCAAAGAGATCCTGGCCAAGCTCGACGTCAAGCTCGACGTGCGAATGCCGGCCCGAAACCTGACCCTGGCTGCGCAGCAGGCAGTCGAGATCGCCAAAGCCATCTCGCTGAAGGTCCGCGTGCTGATCATGGACGAGCCAACGGCCTCTCTGTCAGCGCACGAAGTGAGGCAGCTGTTCAAGCTGGTCGAGGCGCTGCGCGCCCAGGGAGTAGCCATCCTGTTCATCGGGCACCGGTTGGAAGAAGTGTTTTTGGTGGCGGACCGTCTGACCGTGCTGCGCGATGGTAAGTGGATCTCGTCGACGCCGAGGGCCGAGGTGACGGCGGAAAAGGTGATCCGCGACATGGTGGGCCGCCAGGTTGAGGACTTTTTTGCCAAGAGCGAGGCGGAGCGCGGCGAGCTGCTGGTGAGCGTCCGCGGCCTGGGCAGAGAGGGGGTCTTTCGCGACATCAGCTTTGACGTTCACCGCGGGGAGGTGCTGGGTTTTGCCGGGCTCATCGGCTCGCACCGTACCGATGTTGCCCTGGCGCTGTTTGGCATCCAGCC
>JBFYTF010000660.1:0-4344 GCA_041300865.1 Anaerolineae bacterium | reverse complement strand
CTGATAGGGGTGAGACTCGGCCTGCTCGCGCGCGGCAGAGGCGCCCAGGTGCTGCGCCACCTGCTCGCCCAGGGCCTCGCGATTCGCCTCCATCCCCTCCATGAGCTGTTGGACGGCTTCGTCGCTCATGCCCATATCCTTCAGCAGCTCGGCCAGGATTTCCATGAGCTGATCCAGCTTGTCCATCCCCATCTGGTTCATCATGCGTTCCTGCTTGCGCCGCTGCTGCCGCGGGTCGGAGCTGCTTGGCATGCCGGTCTGCTGCGCCATCTGGTCCATCTGCTCGGACGTCGGATTCATGCCGCGCAGCAGCCGCTGCAAGAGCTGCATCAGGGCTTGGAGCAAGTCCTGCTGAGAACCGGGCTGGCCGTTCTGCTGGCTTGGCTGTCCGGGCTGGTCGCTGCGCTGGCCCTCACCCGACTTCCGGCCCTGCTGCTGAATCTGCTCCAGGAGGGCGCGCAGGGCCTGCGCCAGCATGTCCCGCTCTTCGGGGGTCAGGTCCTGTGCCAGGTCCTGGAGGGGCGGGCCACCACTGCCAAAGTAAAGGGGGAACATTTGGTCAAAGGTCGGCCGGTCATGGTTTTCCTTGACCAAGGTAGTGCGCAATGCGTCTTGAAAGACCTGTCGTTCCTTAAGCCCCAGGCGCTCTGTCGCCCGAAAGGCGTCTTCGCTCTCGGCGATGGAAATGCGCACGCCTGCTGCCCGCAGGGCGGCGATAAAGTCGGCGATTCGCTGTTCCATCGTCTGTCGCTCTAGTAACCGCGCCCTGAACGCTTGACGGGGGTCAGGCTGTTCAGATCAAAGCCCACGGGGCCTGACTTGAGGCGGCTGCCGTTGGACTCGGTGCGTGACGACATGCTATGTTCCGCCTTGGCAAGGTCGGCCTCGTGCTTCAACAGGACGGTCATGGTGTTGCGCACCGTCTCGGAGTCCAGCTGATCGGCGTTGAGCTTGACGAGGGCGCGGGCCCAATCCAACGTCTCACTGATGGAGGGCGACTTTTTCAGGTCCAGGTGACGCAGCTCGTGCACCAGTTCTACAGCCTCGCGGGCGAGGCGCGGCGCAAGGTCCGGGACCTTCAGGCGCACCACCTCCAGCTCGGCTTCCACGGTGGGGTAGTCGAGGAAGAGGTACAGAGCGCGGCGCTTCAAAGCCTCGCTCAGCTCCCGGGTGTTGTTGCTCGTCAGGAGCACCAGGGGGTGATGCCGGGCCTTGATGGTCCCCAACTCGGGCACGCTCACCTGGAAGTCGCTCAAGACTTCCAGGAGGAAAGCCTCGAACTCGGTATCGGCGCGGTCAATCTCGTCGATGAGGAGCACCACGGGGGTTGGGGAGGTCAGGGCTTCCAGCAGTGGTCGCGGCAGAAGGAACCGCTCCGAGAAAAAGATCTGTTCTTCTTGGGCGATGCGCTCAACTGCCTGGCTCAGGGTCTGGGCGTCGCCCGTGATCTCTCCCAGCTTATCGCGCAAGAGCTGGGTGTATAGCATCTGCTTCGCATATTCCCACTCGTACAGTGCCTTGGTCTCGTCCAGTCCTTCGTAGCACTGCAGGCGGATGAGGCGCCGTTCGCGGGCGGCTGCCCAAGCCTTGCCCAGCTCTGTTTTGCCAACACCTGCCGGTCCTTCGACCAGCACGGGCTTTCCGAGTTCCTCTGCGAGATAGACAACGGTGGCTATTTCATCGGAGGCGATGTAGCGCTGCTCAGCGAGCCGCGTCTTGATCGTGTCTGTCGCTTCGGACATTTTCATCTCCTGTTGTAAAAGAAGCTGGTCTCACGCCGACATCTAGGTTTGCTGGCTCCAGAGGCGCGTCTTGGGCCACACCGGGGGGTGCTGGAGCCCCGCTCCACCGCGTGGAGTCTAGCCATGGCCGATTATACCGCGCTTTCGTCATAAGTTCGGTATAGTTGGTCACGGCACTGCCAAATCTACGGGACCGACGCCAAGAAGGGGAGGACGCGCGAAAAAGCCCGGTCTCGGTCGAGACCGGGCTCAAGACTGCGCGGCCGGCGGGCTCAGGCGTAGTGGGCGATGCCCAACGTATCCAGGCGGTCCATGGTCGGAATGCCGTTGGCATCCCAGCCGCGGGCCAGGTAATAGTCGTCCAACAGCCGCTCCAGCTCAAAGGTCTCGCCCTGAATGGGTCCGGCAGGCATAGGTTCACTCATCCGCACGGCCAGGGTGTCGTCGGTGCGGTTCATGCCTGACTTGACGAGGAACAGGCGCTCGAGCGTGTAGACCCGCTCCGCGGCCTGGAGGAGGGTCTCGGGCGTGTAGCTGGAACCGGTGGCGTGGTTGATGATCTGCGTGAGCCTGGTGGGGATGTAGCCGTTGACCGTGTCGAGCGTGTAGCGCAGCGCGACAAAGACGCACAGCCCGGCGGAATCGATGATAGTGAACACATCCTGGAAATGCTTCGTCAGCTCGGCCTTGCCGTCGTATGTCAGGCCGTCAACCTTCTTCCCCACGCCAAACAACTCGGTGTAGGCTGTGTCGCCGGCCATGTGCGAGGCACCGATGTTGGACGTGGCATAGAGCAGCCCCATGCCCTTCAGGCCGCGGGCATCGTAGCTCGGAAACTCCAGCTTCTTGGCGGTAATGGACATCTCGGGATGGCCGTAACGGGTGGCAAGCCGCCAGCTGCCCTCAGCGATCTGGTCGCCAAACCCGCGACGGTAGGCGGCCAGGGGGAGCATGTCCAACAGGCCATCGGCATCGCCAAAGGGCAAGGGCCGGCCAATCTCCGCCTCGCTCAGGATGCCCTTGGTATACATCTCCATGGCAGCGGCGATGGTCAAACCGGTGGATATGGTGTCCAGCCCCAGCTCGTTGCAGGTATAGTTCGCCCGGGTGATGGCGGCGAGGTTGTCGATGCCACAGGCACTGCCCAGCGAGCCGATGGACTCGTACTCTGGGCCCTCGCCCTTGCCGGCGTACTTTTCCCCCCAGATTTCGCCCTTGACCTCCGTCAGGCGGGCGCAGGCCAGGGGGCAGGCAAAGCAGCCGCTGTGCCGGATGAGAAAGTGCTCTTTGAGCGACGGGCCATTGATCTTGTGGGCGCCTTCGAACTGGCCGAACTGGAAGTTGTGTGTGGGCAAGACCCCGGCCTCGTTGGTGACGTCGGGCACGTAGGAGGTGCCGTAGATGCGCATGGAGGAACCGGCCTTCAGGGCGGCCGAAAGTTCAGCCATGGCCTCGCGCACGACGCCGCGCATGGCCTTTTCGTCGTGCAGCTCTGGCTTCCGCGTGCCCCTGACCGCCACGGCCTTCAGGTTCTTGGAGCCCATGACCGCTCCCACGCCGGAGCGGGCGGCGGCGCGGTGCTTGTCGTTGATGATGGCGGCAATGAGGGCCAGGTTTTCGCCGGCAGGCCCGATGCAGGCCACAGTCACGTCCTCGGCCGTCTCGGCCCGGATGATATCCTCGGTCTGGTGGGTGTCTTTGCCCCACAGGTGGCTTGCGTCGCGCAGCTCGGCCTGGCCCTCGTCGACGTAGAGGTAGACCGGGCCCGCGGCCTTGCCCTCGAAGATGAACAGGTCATAGCCGGTGCGCTTCATCATTGTCGGAAACACGCCGCCCGAGTTCGAGTTGGCCAGCGCGCCGGTGAGGGGCGACTTGCAGACGACCATGTAGCGGTTGCCGGTGGGAGCCGGCGTGGAGGTCAGCGGCCCCGTGGCCATGATCAGCAGGTTTTCGGGCGAGAGGGCGCCGGCTTTGGGGTCCATGCCCTCCATGAGATACTTGATGGCGACCCCCCGGCCGCCGATGTACTTGCGCGACTCTTCTTCGGGGATCACTTCCTCGCGCAGGCTCCCGTCGCTGAGATTGACGCGCAGCAGGCGTCCATGCCAACCGTGCATATCCTTGCTCCTTTCACTCTGCAATGTCGCCTCCGGACGAGCCGGTGCCTGCAGCTCGCCCTACATCTTGTGGGGCGGTCCGCCTCCAACCCACGGGCGGCCGGCGCCGCTTAGCCGCCGCCGACCGCCGGAAAGACAGAGAGCACGTCGCCCTCGTGGAGCATCTGCGTGCGCTCCGCGTGGCGGCCGTTAATGAAAAAGGTGTACCGGTCGCCGGCAGGGATGGGCAGCCGGTCCAGGAGCTGGCCTGCCGCCGTGCCCGGCGCCACGTGCACGCCATACCCGGCCCGGCTGTCGTGGTCCCGGGGAAGATACTGGCGATAGTTGGCCAGCAGGCGCACCGTAATCCCGAGCTCGCCCCCCTGGCCGTCAGAGCTTGCCATTCCGTCCTCAGGCTAGCAAGGGCTCGATACAGCGCGGGCCCTCGTTGTCGGGGTTGTTCACCCAGCGGCTGATAGGATAGGCCTCCATCTCTTCGGCCGGGT
>JBFYTF010000657.1:0-2506 GCA_041300865.1 Anaerolineae bacterium | reverse complement strand
CCCGCTCGAACCTGCCGCCGCCCAGACCCTTTCCGAACCGGATCGTGCGCGGGCCTACAGTACCTATCTCGCCTATTGCGGAACCTACCGGGTGGAGGGCAATACCGTGATCCATCACGTGGAAGCAGGATCGATCCCCAGTTGGACCGACTCGGATCAGCGGCGCCCCTTCCGGTTTGCCCAGGACCGGCTGATCATTCAGCCGGGTAACCAAAAGCTGACCTGGGAAAGGGCGGTCAAGCATGGATCGCCGGCGAGGACGACGCACAGCAGCGGCTGGGAGTCGCAGCGGGCGCCGGCAAGCAGGTGACGCGCCTGGCGATGGCGATGAGCACGCTTCAGCCCCCGGCCAAAGCACCCGGCCCTGCCCCGGCCCCGCATCCCAAGCGCCTGCGCTGGTACCTGGAACGGGAGCCAAAGGCAGTCACCGCCGTGCTGCATATCTTCCTGCGGGTGGTCGAGGCCCATCTGCGCAGAAGCTGTCCCGGGGCCTCAGCATGGGCCCGCTTCGGGGCCGTGAGCTTCGTCCACCGTTTCGGAGCTTCGCTCAATCGCCACATCCACTACCACTGCGGCATCCTCGACGGGGTGTTCGAGCCGCTGCAAGCTGGCGGGGTCCAGTTCCGGCAGGCCTCGGCACTGGCGCCAGAAGAGGGTGCCGTGATCGAACAGCAGGTCCGCCGCCGCGTGCTGCGCTGGTTCTCCCGCCGCAGGCTGCTCGATCCCGACGACGCCCGCGAAATGCTTACGTCTGCCGGAGCCACAGCGCGACGGACGCACCGCGCTGTCCCTCACCCCGCTGGCGTTCATCGACCACCTCGCTGCCCTGATCCCGCCGCCGCGCGTGCACCGCCACCGCTACCATGGCGTGCTGGCACCCCATGCGCCGCTCCGCCTGGCCGCCACCGCCTACGGGCGCGATGCGGACCTGACTCACCCACCGCCACCGCCCGAGGTTGCGCTGCCCGCCTGGGACGACCCACCGGCCGATCTCGGACCGGACTGGGACGCCCTCGCGCAACCGTCACCCGAGTATGTCTTCAACCAGGAAGTGCAGTGGTAGCCTCCTTCCGTCGTCGCCACCCGCCAGCGACGTGTCCCTCCCTGCACCCAGGCCCCGGTAACCACCCCTCACGTCCCCTCGGCCCCGGGATGGCTACCTCGGCCCCGTCCCTCCCCGTCGGCTCCCGCGCGGGGTTTGCCACGCCCCTCCCGGCGATGCTACGTTAGCCCCGCTTCAGCCGCCCGTGCGGTTGAACTTCCTATCCCCCGACCCGGTGCTTTTGTCCCCTTTTCTGAGAGGGGGTGGCTCTATTGGGGCACCGTGAAAGAAGCCTACGATTATCTGGAATCTCCTCCGGACTGTCTGGCAGTGAAGGATGGGAAATCCATCCGCCGACCCCACATGCCCCAAGTATCGACTACGCAGCTTCAAACCGCACCCCACGCGCGGCACACATGACGCAGATCAAGATAACATCAAAAAATCTCGCTCCTTCCCCCTTCCAGCCGAACCCGCACCTGCTAACCTTTCTTTTTGGGCCACACCCCTCGTGTGGTTGGGTCTCCTATCCTTTTAACGTAGGAGCGCTAGAGTTAGCCGGAGGAACTACTTATGACTGCCAAAACTTATTGCTACGCGAGACCAGCGACAGTGTCAAGTATCTCAGCGCTCTTGATTCTGCTCGGCTGGGTGGCATCCCCTCAAGCCGCCGATGACCCAATTCAAGCCTGTGTCAATAAACAGACCGGCATGACCAGAATCGTCAGTTCGGTTACCCAATGTACCCAAAAGGAAAGCCTTTTAACGTGGAATGTGCAGGGCCCGGTAGGCCCTCAAGGTCCGACAGGTCCGGCAGGCCTCGTAGGTGCGGTAGGCCCTCAAGGTGCGACAGGTCCGGCAGGCCCCGTAGGTCCGCCGGGCGATGCGGTAAAAGCCGATCCGCCCTGCTTCGACAATAACAACCGTTACGTGGACTGTGGTAACGGCACAGTGACGGACACGGTGACGGGGCTGGTCTGGCTGAAGAACGTTTTATGGTATTCGGTGAATGTTGGCTATCAAGTTGCCAACCAAACGGCGGCGGATCTGCGAGATGGCGTGGCGGACTTGAGCGACAATTCCTCGCCGGGGGACTGGCGACTGCCGACCCAAGCGGAGTGGGATGACACGATTGCTAGGGCGCTGGATCTGAACTGCACGGGTGTGATGGGTGGCGGCCTAGCTCTGACGGATACAGCAGGGAAGGGCTGCTATGACAGTACCCAAGGTGTGTTTGGTAACCTGAAGGCGAATCAAGACCTGCGCTACTGGTCGGCTACCAGCTCTGAGGACTGGCCCGATCGCGCCTGGATCGTCGACCTCGACCAGGGCAATTCCCTCAATACCTTAGGCAAGTCTTTGGGATCTGGTTTCTGGGCGGTGCGAGGCGGCAAATAGGTTCGCTCTTGCCAGATCTGGCCGGTGTTGTCCGTCTTCTCACGCTCCGCGTGGGAAGGCAGCACG
>JBFYTF010000646.1:0-3347 GCA_041300865.1 Anaerolineae bacterium | reverse complement strand
GGCTGGCAAGCGCCATCTCGCCGGCCAAGCTGCAGAATGCCGCAGCCAGCATCGACGCCATCGGCGAGGAGTCGCGCGTCATCCCGCACACGCTCGTCGTCGTGCTGGCTATCACCGTCGTCTGCGCCATCATGACGCTGCTGTGGTCGTGAGCAGTACGAGAGGAGCCGATAATGACCAGGAGATTGAAACGTCTCGGGGGGCGCGCCCTGGAAGTGGGCACGTTGTCGGTCCGTTGAGCCTGGCCTAGTCCTCCAGGGCCTCACCGCAGGCCGGACAAGAGTCGTCGCGGGCGCTGACTTCGGTCTGGCACACGGGGCAGAAGAACCGCAGCTCCGCCCCACACGCCCGGCAGGCCTCGTCTTCCTGGCCGGCGGCCGCGCCGCAGCCCGGGCACAGCGGCTGGCCACACGCCGGGCAGCGATCCGCGCCGGACTCCAGGCCGGCACTGCAGGCCGGGCAGCGATGAGCGAAAGAGAGGCCACACTCGGGGCAGCGCTCCATCTCGGGCGTTAGCCCGGCGCCGCACTGGGGGCAGATGAGCTCCAGATCGGTGCCGCAGCGTGGGCAGGCTGTATCGTTCTCGGCGATGGCCGCGCCGCACGCCGGGCACAGCTCCTGGCCGCAGGCCGGGCATTCGGGCAGGCCCAGGCCGACGTCGGCCTTGCACACAGGGCAGGGACGGGCGGCGTGAAAGCCGCAGTGGGGGCAGACGTTCTCCTCGGCCTGCAAGAGCAGAAAGCACTCCGGGCAGACCCGCTGCCCGCAGGCAGGGCACGCCCCCAGCTCGCTGGCAAACCTCTCGGTGCACGTCGGGCAGCGCAAGAGGACCAGGCCGGGTGCCGCAGCAAAGATGGTTGCCGACGTCCGCTGCTCCAAGACCAGCTCCGTGCCACACTGAGGACAGGCCGGCGGGCCGTCGAGGATGCGAGCCTGGCAGGTGGGGCAGCGCCGGACGAAGAGCAAGCTGCATTCCGGGCAGAGGCGGGCGCCGGCCGCCACCAAAAAGCCGCACGCCGGGCAGGGGAAGCTCAGGGCCAGCCCGCAGGCGGAGCAGCTTTCGTCGTCGTCGCTTTCCAGCGCGTGGCCACAGCCCGGGCAAAAGACCTGGCCGCAGGCAGAGCAGATCCCGTCGTTGTACGACACGCCCGTGCCGCACGACGGGCAGCGCAGGGTGTCGGGCCCCTCGGCCACGGCGTCGCGGGGCAGGAGGATTAGCTCGATCCCTTGCCCCTCATCACCCTTCCTCATCCTCATCCTCTAGCTCGAACACAAAACCGCAGTGCGGGCACTCCTCGGCGCTGCCGGGCAGCTCTTCGCCGCACTCCGGGCAGGAAAAGGCAAATTCGGCACCGCACACCGGGCAAGCGACATCCTCTTCCTGGAGGGCGGCGCCGCAGTCGGGGCACAGGTCGACCCCACAGTTGGCGCACTCCAGGTCGTCCGGGCCGATGGGCTCGCCGCAGTTGCCGCAGTACTCACTGCGCTCGACGGCGGCCGCCGGCTCCCCGCTCACGTCCTCAAATCCCTCCTCCAGCTCCGCGCCGCAGAAGGGACAGACGTCGACGTCCGCCGGGATCTCCCGGTCGCACACCGGGCAATAGAAGCCAAACTCCGCCCCGCAGTGGGAGCAAACCGTATCGTCGGGCTCCATAGGCGCCCCGCACTCGGGGCAGTGCCCGTCCTGCTCGTCCTCTTCCTCGTCTTCCCAGTCCTCGAACTGGTCGTCGTCGCTCAGCTTGCCGTCAGCATCCATGCTTCTTTCCTTCCCGCGGCGACGCGGCCGCGTGACCGCCCGCAGAGTGGGGTGCCAGACAAAGAGGCTGCTGCCCTTCCGGTGCAGCCTCTAGCCCGTGTTTCTCCTCGCCGTTAGTCAGGTTTCACAGCCGCAAAGATGGCCCCGCCGATGGCCCCCAGGAGGGCGGCAAAGACCAGGTCGCCCAGGCAGCAGATGCTGCCGGTGAACAGAAACAACCCGGGGCCCACGAGGCTGGACGGATCGATGCCTGCCTGGCGCATCTGCTCCCACGACTCGGGCGGCATCGCGGCGAGGATGTTGGAGGTATCCCAGTACCGCGCCTGGACGGTGCCCACGATGGTGTTGAGAATGCCCCCGATGAGGCCCGCCAGCGCCCCGGCCAGGGCACCCTGCCCCGCGGCCGTGCCCGCATTGCGCGGGGGAGGCACCCAGTACGCAGCCAGGGCACCCACACCGGCGTAAATCAGCGGGCTCAGCCCGCAAGGGATCAGGCTCACGCACAGGATCGGGATGAGGCGCAGTAGAGACAACACGACGACAATCGCGGCGCCAACCAATCCAGCCTTGATCCAGGGTGACATCGACTCGCTCCTTTCCTCTCTCCAAGTGTGGCCGTCAGGTGCTCCGTGCGGTCGCCCCAGCGCCGCGACGCACCCTCACGCCCTTATCTCTGCGAAGCTGCCGCCCCTGTTTATACCACGTTTCGTCCGAAATGGCAACTGCATCTGGACGGCGATATGGCACCCGCAGATCCGAACTGGCTGCGGGCGTTGGACTTTCCGGCCGACTTACGGTATACTAGCGGCAGTCCGGGCAGCCGGACCCTGAACGTCACGGGGAGGTGCGTTGTGATCGACAAGAACTATGCCGGCAAGGGGCGTGTGGCTCTGCTCCACACCCAGCCTGACACGGTGCTGGACGACTACCGGCGCCTGCTAAAGCTGGCGGACTACGAGGCCAGCCTGGACCGGAGCAGGCCCACCCTGCTCAAGATCAATATCTCCTGGCAGCAATGGTATCCCGCCTGCTCGACAGCACCCTGGCAGCTGGAAGGTGCAGTTCGCACGCTGCTGGAGGATGGCTACCGGGAGCTCATCGCGGCGCACAACCGCACAGTCGTCGTCGATGCCTACGTCGGCGAGCGCAACAACAAGCACAAGCTGGTGACGGACAAGTACGGGTTGCGCAACGTCCACCTCTACGAGCCGGAGGTCGAGTGGGTGCGCTACGAGCCCAAGGCGCCCATGCTCGTCCTCGACGACGTCTATCCTGATGGCATCTATGTGCCCGGCATCTTTTTCGACAAGAACATCATCCACTTTCCCACAGTCAAGACCCACGTCTTCACGACGATCACCGGTGCCATGAAGAATGCCTTCGGCGGACTCCTGTCGGAGCGGCGTCACTGGACGCATGCGGTGATCCACGAGACGGTCGTGGACCTGCTGGCCATTCAGCAAGAGATCCACTCTGGCCTTTTTGCGGTCATGGACGGCACCTTTGCCGGCGATGGCCCCGGACCCCGGGCCATGTGGGTGGAGCAAAAGGACCTGATCCTCGGATCCGCGGACCAGGTGGCCATTGACGC
>JBFYTF010000609.1:0-2820 GCA_041300865.1 Anaerolineae bacterium | reverse complement strand
CAGGATGAGGTCAGGCGCCCGCTCCACATAGGGACCGTTGTAGACCTCCTCGCGGCGCAGCACCTGGCCGATGAGCTGCCGGCCCGTACGTGGGTCGCGAAAGTCGAGGGCCAGGCGCTCGATCTCGTCGCGGACGGCCTCGTATTCCTGCCCCGGCTCGACGATGCCCCCCGGCTCCCGGCCCTTGACGTTGACATAGATGGAGCCCAGGTGGCGCCCGAAAGAATAGGCGCGCGATTGGGTCCAGTCGACGTCGAGAAAGGAAAGGAAGGCCAGCTTGAGGAGGTGGTCGACAAAGTAGCCGGCTACGTATTCGGCCTGCTGGGCCAGGTGCAGGCGGTCGGCCAGCTGGTGCACGTTACGCAGGGTAAAGCCGCGGCGAAAGAGAAACTCTTTCGAGCGCGTCCATGGGTCCCGCTTCAGGCGGAGCATGCCGGCATCCAGCAGCCAGTTGTTGAGCACGATAAAGTTGTTGGCCTGACCCATGCCATGGTCCGAGAGGATGATGACCAGCGTATCTTGGCCGGCGTGCTCCAGCAGCCGGCCGATGCTCTCGTCCACCTTCTGGAAGTAGGCGCGGACAGGCTGCGATTTGTCCTCCTGATCCGTCCGCCACGGATGATCGGTGGAGAGATAGTGCCACGTCTGGTGCAGGATGCGGTCGGTGTCGAAAAAGACGGCCATGAAGACGTCCCAGGGGCGGGTCTTGAGCAGGTGGAGGGCCGTGCGTGTGCGCATGTCCAGGAGCTCGAGGCTCGCCTCCCAGAAGCTCTCCTTGCGCCCTTCGGCGAACGTCTCGGTGGGGTAGATGCGATAGTTGCCGATCTCACGCTCCAGCTCGGCGGCCAACTCGGGCGGGTGGATATAGTCCGTGGCCTTGTAGGGTGTCATCCAGCCACTGATCATGACCCCGTTGATCTGCTCCACCGGGTAGGACATGGGCAGATTCAAGACCGACACATGGTAGCCGGCGTCGCTCAAGGCCCGCCAGATTGTTTGTCCCCCGCGCTGCGAGGCGTTGACCGGCGGAAAGCTGTAGGTGTGGTCGCGGCGGTATAGAAAGTCATAAATGCCGGTCTTGCCGGGGTTCATACCTGTGACAAAGGAGGACCAGGAAGGCCCGGACGTCGGCGGAATCGTGGAGCGCAGGTCGCCCACAGCACCGGTGGCCATCAGGCGGGCCAGGTTCGGCAGGTGGCCCTCCCCGGCCCACCCCTGGATCAAGTGCAGGGGCACGCCGTCAAGGCCGATGATCATGACACGCTTGGCTCTCTCCATGTACACCCTTTCCACTGTAGATGCAAGACGCCTGCCCGGGAGCCGGCGTCGTTGCCCTGTTACGTCTCCTCGCCAAAGACCGAGCTGAACCGGCAGAACACAAGGTAGCCGGCAATTAGCACGAGGACGCAGGTGACAAACGTCCTCAGGAAAAAATCGAGGCCCGTGAACTCACCCCAGTAAAGCACGTCTTGGTAAGCGGCTACTAACGACGCCATGGGGTTCAAGCGCCGCGCCCAAAGCCGTACGTCGATCACCTGGCCCAGAACCTGGGCCTCTGCCGGGAGGCGGTTGATAGAGTAAAAGATGGGTGTGAGAAAGAACCAGGCCTGCATCACTACTTCCATGATGTGCTGCGTGTCACGGTAAAAGACGTTGGCGGTCGCCAGGAACATGGCGATGCCAAGAGTGAAGGCAAACTGGGCCAGGATGATCAGCGGCAGCATCAGGACCGCCGGCGTGATGCCGATGCCGGAGGCAATGATGAGGCCAAAAAGCACGATCATGGCCAGCAGAAAATTGACCAGGTTCGAGAGCACCTCGGATAGGGGCAGGATCTCGCGCGGGAAGTAGACTTTCTTGATCAGGTGCGAGTTCCTGACGATCGAGCTCGTCCCCCCGAGCACTGACGCGGAGAGAAAGGTCCAGGGCAGAAAGCCGGCCATGAAAAAGACGGGGAAGTTGTCGATGTCCTGGGGCAGCATCACCGTGAACACCACGGTAAAGACTAGGGTCATCAGCAGCGGGTTGAGGAGCGACCACAGAAACCCCAAGGCCGAGTTCTTGTAGCGCACCTTGAGGTCACGGAGGACCAGATTACGGACGAGTTCTCTATAGCCGACGAGTTCCTGGACTCGAACGATCATGGGCAGCTCCCCGGTGAGCGCCGCATTATAGCACGCATGCCGGCCGGTGGCAAACCACGCCGTAAGCCTGAAGAATGGCCCCCGCGGCCTGGTCCCACGAATAACACTCGGCAGCGGTCTGTCGCAGTTGGGCGGCCTGGAAGCTGTGATTGCCCTCGAGAGCGGCGAGAAGGGCCTGGGCGAGGGAATCGGCATCGCCTGGCCGGGCATAGATACCCTGTGCGCCCAAGTACTCGCGGCTGACAGGCGTGTCGAAGGCGACGACGGGCAGGCCCATGGCCATATAGTTCAGAATTTTGCCGCAGCCCTCCGTCGCCGAGAGCTTGGGTGCAACCGCCACATCACCCAGGGCCAGGAAGGCCCTCGCCTGCTGGTATGGCACCTTGCCGGTGAACGTGACAGACCCGCTCACCCCCAGATCCTGGGCCAGCTGGCGGTAGTGGTCCACCGCGGGAAAGCCCATGATCAGAAAATGCACGTCGTCCCGCCGGGCGGCGACCTGGGTTGCGGACCGTATGAGAAGGTCTGTACCCTGGTAGTGGGCGAGGAGGCCCAGGTAGGCTACGACCTTCTGTTCCGCAGGGATGCCAACGCTGGCCTTCAGCCGGGCAACATCCGCCTTTTCCTCTTCCCGGGCAGGATAGAAGAAGGCCGTATCCACGCAGTCGGGCACCGG
>JBFYTF010000603.1:0-4405 GCA_041300865.1 Anaerolineae bacterium | reverse complement strand
ACTTTCACACGCACATGACCGCGCCCGAGACTATCGAGCGGCGCGGCGAATACCCGGTGCGCGAGAACCGTGGTCGCGGTCGGGGCACCACCCCCGGGCCCTCTCCCCAGGGCAGTGAGGTCCTGTCGTGACGCGCCTGCCTTTGCCCGCGAGCACGGCCTGGCTGTTTCCCGAGTACGACTGGGCCACACTGGATGTGGAGCGTCACAGCGGGGTGATCATCGAGCGGCTCCTGGAACGGGGCACCTGGCAGCAGCTCCGTTGGCTTTTTGCCACCTACGGTGAGGAACGCGTCGCAGAATGGGTGCGCCGCCATGGTTTCCGCTTGCTGTCCAGGCGCTCCTTCGCCCTTTGGCGCCTGGCTCTTGGGGTCGACGACTTTAGCGCGCCAGATTGGGCCCGCGAAGCACGGAGTGCGGACGTGTGGTAGAATTCTACGAGACGGCCCTTACCCCTGGCTGCGAGCGGGGACTCGACTATCTACGCCAGCTCGGCATGGTCGAAGACTTTTACCTTGCCGGCGGCACCGCCCTGGCCTTGCAGCTCGGCCATCGGATCTCCACCGACCTCGATTGGTTCAGCACGGTTCGCCGCCTGTCGACTCCCGAGCGCGAACAGATGCAGGTGGCTCTTGCGGCCGGTGGTGAGTTTGAAGTTGTCTCCGACCAGGAAGGGATGCTGTTTGGGCGACTGTCCGGCACTGACGTTAGCTTTGTCCATCAGCCGCATCCGCTCCTCGAACCTCACGTGAACTATCGTGGCGTGCACCTGGCTTCGGCAACCGACATTGGCCTCATGAAGCTGGCTGCCATCAATTCACGGGGCACCCGACGGGATTTCGTGGATGTCTATTGCTTGCGCGAGATTGTGAGCCTGGACCGGCTTCTCGAGTTGGCGCACCTCAAGTATGCTGACCGGCCCAGCTTTCTGCCCGTGGCTGTCAGGGCCCTGGCATACTTCGAGGATGCCGAACAGCAGCCTATGCCGCGCCTTCTCAGGCCGGTGCGTTGGGCAGACGTGCGGGCTTACAGCGAGTCGGCTGCTCGCCGCCTGGCCCGTCGCCTGAGCGGATTGGAATGAGCGCCCGGGGCGAGGATCCGCGGCGGGAGGTCGGCCGTTGATCATTGACGTTCACACCCACATCACTGCGCCCGAGATCATCGAGCGGCGCGACGAGTATCTCGTGCGCGATGCCTGGTTTCGGGACCTGTATGCCAACCGCCAGGCCCGCCTCAGCTCGGCTGAGGAGCTCATCGCCGCCATGGACGCCGCCGAGGTGACGCAGTCCGTAGTCTTTGGCTTTGGCTGGTGCGACATGGACCTCTGCCGCCAGGATAACGACTATGTCATCGAGTCTGTGGCCCGCTATCCCGACCGGCTGCTGGGCTTTTGCATCGTCAACCCCGCGGCGGGAGCCGAAGCCGTGCGCGAGATCGAGCGCTGTGCCGCCGCCGGGCTGAGGGGCGTGGGCGAGCTCATGCCCGACGGACAGGGTTACCGCCTCGACGACGAAAAGGCCATGGCGCCCGTGGTCGAGGCCGCCATAGCCCACGACATGGTGCTCCTGACCCACTGCAGCGAGCCGGTGGGCCACCTCTATCCCGGCAAGGGCAGCGTCACGCCCGACGAGGTGATCCGCTTTGCCCGCCTCTTTCCCAGGGCGACCCTCATCTGCGGGCACTGGGGAGGCGGCACGATCTTTTACGAGCTGATGCCCGAGATCGCGAGGCTCATGGGCAACGTCTATTACGACACTGCTGCCAGCCTCTACCTCTACCAGGACGACATCTTTGGCCTGGCCGCTCGCTGGGCGCCGGGCAAGGTCCTCTTTGCTACCGACTTTCCACTGCTCACACCGCGCCGCGTCATCGCCCGCATGCGCGAAGCGCGCATGCCCACCGCCACGCTGCTGCGCATGTTGGGCGGCAATGCCTGGCGCGTACTCAAGCTGGGCAATCAGCGTTCTGCGGCCGGCAACGCGCCGCAGGGCAGGAGCGACGACGGACAGACGCGATAGGGAAAGGAGACCATGGCCACCCTGCGGACCTTTATCGCCATCGACCTCAGCGCCGAGCTGCGAGCCAACCTCGGCGGGCTGCAGGACCGGCTGCGCGGTGAGCTGGGCTCGCGCAGCGTGCGCTGGGTGCAGCCCCAGGGCATCCACCTCACCCTGAAATTCCTCGGGGATACGCCCCAGGTGCAGCTGGACGAGATCCAGCGCGCCCTGGCCCGCGCCGCGGCGGCCGTTGAGCCTTTCACTATCTTGGCCGAGGGCGTAGGCTGCTTTCCCAACGTTCGCCAACCGCGCGTCGTGTGGGTCGGCCTGCAAGAGGCGACAGGCAGCCTGCTGCGCCTGCGGACTGCCGTCGAGAACGAGGTCGCGCCGTTGGGCTTTCCGACCGAAAAGCGTGCCTTTCAGCCGCACCTCACCCTGGGCCGCGTGCAGCGCGATGCCTCTCCCGGCGAGGTGCGCCGCGTGGGCCAGGTGGTAGCTGCGACCGCCACCGGGCAGTTGGGCCCCATGGCCGTTTCGGCCGTGTCCCACATCAAGAGCGACCTGCGCCCCACCGGCGCCGTCTATACCACACTCTTGGAGGCCATCCTTGGTCGCCGCTAAGGAGTTGGACGACAAAGTGCAGGACCGGGCTCGGGCCCCTGTCCTGGCCGTCGTCGGCTCGGCGAGCTGCGACGAGCGGGTGGCCGCCATCGCCGAAGCCGTCGGCCGTGAGATCGGGCGGCGGGGAGCCGTCCTGGTGTGTGGCGGGCGCGGCGGGGTCATGGAGGCCGCCTGTCGCGGCGCAAGGTCCCAGGGCGGGACGACGGTCGGCATCCTGCCCGGCGTCCACGCTGAGCAGGCCAACCCCTACGTCGACATCCCCATTGTCACCGGCCTGGGCGAAGCGCGCAATGCCGTCGTCGTCCGCTCGGCCGGGGCAGTCGTTGCAGTCAGCGGCGGTTATGGCACCCTGTCCGAGATCGGTCTCGCCCTCAAGATGGGCAAGCCCGTCGTGGGCCTGGAGACCTGGGAGCTGCACCAGGGGGGCAGAGCCGTGAGCGCCGTGCTTGTGGCCCGCACCCCCGAAGAGGCTGTAGAGCTGGCCCTGGATGCGCTCCGGGCCGAGGAGTCAAGATGAAAGACGACCAGAGACGGCACTTTGGCGAGCTGAAGCTGATGACCGGCAACGCGAACCCGGAGCTGGCGCGGCAGATCGCCGCGGAACTGGGGTTGGGCGTGGAGAGCACCCAGGTGTCCCGCTTCGACGACGGAGAGGTCAAGGTGGACCTCGACAGCGTCGTGCGCGGCACCGACGTCTTTATTGTTCAGCCCATCTGCCAATCGCTCCACGGACCGATGCAGCGGCCCTGCCGGTCGTTTGGCTTCGAGCTGCGCAGCGAAGACCAACACTGCACCTATCAGTCCATCAACGACAGCCTGATGGAGCTGCTGGTGATGATCGACGCTGCTCGCCGGGCGTCCGCCGGGCGCATCACCGCCGTGGTGCCCTACCTGGCCTATGCCAAACAGGAGAAGAAGAAGCGAGGCCACGAGCCAATCACGGCCAAGCTCGTCGCCAACCTCATCACCGTGGCCGGTGCCGACCGGCTGTTGACCGTCGATCTGCACACGCCGGCCATCGAGGGCTTTTTCGACATCCCTGTGGACCACATGCGCATGGCCTTTCTCATGGCCTCTTTCTTTCGCGATCGCCTCGACCGGGAGGCAGCCGTCGTCGTCTCGCCCGATGCTGGCGGCGTCGCCCGCGCCACCGAGTTCCGCGATCATCTCAAGGCCGGGCTGGACCACGTCATCGCCCGCGATGAAATGGCCATCGCCTTCAAGCGCCGCACGCCCAAGGGTGAGGCGACGGTCATTGACATGGTGGGCGACGTCGACGGCCGGCCGGCGGTCGTCTATGACGACATGATCCAGTCGGGGGCGACGTTGCTCCAGGTCGTCGACCGGCTTCTGGAGCGGGGAGCGCGCGAGGTGCACGCCGCCGCAGTCCACGCCGACTTCACGGCCGAGGCCCTGTACCAGCTGCGCTCCTCCCCCCTGGAAACCCTCGTGTTGTCAGACACGACGGCGACTGCCTACGAGGTCGTGGGCGGCCGCATCCAGATCGTCACCTCGGCCCTCATCCTGGCGCAGGCCATCTGGCGCATCCATACCCAGCAGAGTGTGGGCTGGATCTTTGACACGCTGCGCCGCAAGGGGCAACTGCCCCCCGTGGAGTACGGGGGCGACTGAGGCGCGGGAGGGGCACCGCAGGCACGCGTTTGTAGTCGCGACTTGGGTTGTTCTCCTGACTGGACGCGACTGAAGTCGCAACTACATCCAGGACGCGACTGAAGTCGCAACTACATCCAGGACGCGACTGAAGTCGCAACTACATCCAGGACGCGA
>JBFYTF010000588.1:0-3811 GCA_041300865.1 Anaerolineae bacterium | reverse complement strand
TAATAAGGATACCGGGGCACAGGCCACCGGTGCCAGGCCCTTACACGACACGGTCCAGGCGTCACAACTTGGGCCTGGTCTGGCGTTCTCTTGGTCTGGGCGTATGGGACTCCAGGTCGCGCGGCTCCCCGCCCATGGTTTGTGCGGCAGGACGGCTCGGCAGTGGCTGGTGAAGGCCAGAAACCGGACTTTATCGTGGAGCCATCGGGAGACGTGCGGGACGTACGCCACGAACCGTACGGATCACCTCCCGGGCCGCCAGATGCACCTCCCCGCGATAACGGCGCAGGCCGCGCGAGCCCCTCTTCTCCCAGGAAACCGGCGAGGAGCGTCCGCGTTATCTGGATCCCCATCGGCCTGATCCTGTCGCTGCTGGCGTTACTGGTCCGCTCTGTCCTCGTCTCCCAATCCGACGGCAGCACCTTCACCTCAGAGCGGGCCTATACTGCCTTCCAGGCGGGCACCGGCGAATACTACAGCGGTGCGTACCGGCAGGCGATCCAACACTACGACACGGCACTCTCCTACGAGTCCGGCGTCGGTGCTGTCTACAATGGCCGGGCTCTGGCTTATCACGCGTTGGGCGAGTATGATCGGGCACTGGCTGATTACGAGCAGGCCTTGGAGCTGATGCCTGAATCGGGGATGGTCTACAACAACCGGGCGCTCGTCTATCTCGCCACCGGCCAGGTTGACCTGGCCATCGCCGACCTGGACCAGGCGATAGCGCTCCAGACCAATTTCGGCAAAGCCTACTACAATCGCGGTCTTGCCTACCAGGCCCTGGGGGACTATGAACGGGCGATTGCCGACCTGACCCAGGCCGTCGAGTTCTCGGATGAGCAGTCGTTGCTGCGGAGCAGCCTCTCGGCTGAGCAAAGCGCCACTCTTGAGCGTGTGCTGTCCAGTGAAGTCGACGCGCAGATGAGGGCCACGCAGGTCAGAGTGGATCTACCCTCAGCGCTCTATCAACGGGGGCTCTGCTACCTGCTGACCGGCGAGGTTGAACTGGCCTTGGCCGACCTGAAAGAGGCTGCCGAGCTCTCGCCGGACATACCCGGCCTGCCAGAGGCGCTGGCTGTGGCCTACGCCACCGGTGCAGAGACCCCTTCTGCGCCGGCCAGCTCCACGCCACCACCCACCCCGACCGCGACTCCCACTCCAACGCCACCGGTTCGCGCCATCTCCCTTGGCGCATGGGAGAACATTGGCCTCGTGGGTGAAGAGGTCACCGCCCTGGCGGTCGACCCTGTCGCGCCAACCACACTGTACGCCGGCCTGGCAGACGGCCGGTTGTTCAAGAGCACCGATGACGGCGAGAATTGGATTGCAGCCGGTGCGGGCTTGGGCACGGGACGCATCCAGGCGCTGGCGATCGACCCAGAAGCCCCGACGACCCTCTATGCATGCACGGCGAGTGGCCTGTTCAAGAGCACGGACGGAGGCAGCGACTGGACCAACGACGGTCTGCCCAGGGGCAATGTGACCTCCCTGGTCGTTGATCCCCAAACGCCGGCCAGCCTCTATATCGGGTCGGATGGCGACGGGGTGTACAAAAGCGCGGACGGCGGCGCGACCTGGCACACGGCCAACACCGGCCTGGACCCTCCACAGGTCCTTTCGCTGGCGATTGACCCGCAAATGCCCGACACCCTATACGCGGGGACGCATGACTATACCCACCCCGCGAATATGAGGTACTATCCGGGCAACCTGTACAAGAGCACGGACGGGGGCGTGACCTGGAAGTCGCTTACGTGGGGTTACGTTCACTACGGGAGTCTCGCGATCGACCCGCTGCGGCCCACTACCCTCTATGCGGGGACGACTGGCGGCGTGGACAAGAGCACGGACGGCGGCGAGACCTGGCACGCGGCCAATCGCGGCCTGCCAGGTCCCACGGTGTACGTCCTCGCGCTGGATCCGGGGCGTCCGCTGACCCTCTATGCAGGCACGAGTTACGGCGTGTACGTCAGCGGCGATGGGGGAATGAGCTGGAGTCCCGTGAACGCCGGCCTGACGAATCCGGAGGTCAGCTCGCTGGCCATTGTCTCGGCGACGCCGAGCGTGGTCTATGCCGGGACACGGGGTGGTGGGGTGTTCGTCCTGCAGCAGGTGGAGGCACCGTAGCGGTTGCCATGATTCGGCGTGGCGCCCGGCGCCACCGCTATGCCTCGGTGTTTATCCACGACCTGCGCCCTCTGTAGTTGGACGGTGTGCGGATCGAGGACGAAGCCTGGACCGTATCGAGCTATTGACATTCTCCGGAATCGTAGTAGAATGTAGGTGCAATGCTCTTGACATTGTGCCTGTGAGTTCCTCATTGCAGCTACGCAGGGACTGGCTTAGGACCAGGGCGGTAGGTTTGCACTGGTAGCCGTCATTGCCGCGCACACAACAACCATCATACGGGACCCACCTGCCGTCAAGGCTTTCGGGGAACCTTCCGCGGCGTTTGCATAGACGCGCGGAGGATTCCGGACGGCGAGGTGGGTTCTTGCATTTCCCGTGCATGATGTGCACGGCATGGAGCCGGGCCTGCATCTGCGGCATCAGCGGGCTGGGGGCAACGGGTGACTGTGGGCTTTGGTCCTTGCCGACGCAAAGCATGCCTGGCTCGGAGCGGAAAGGGGGTGAACTCGGCGCCACACCAAGGTCGGCCTCTGTGTCTGCGGGCGGTGCAGGGGCCGGCTCGCCCAATCACACAGCCCGCCAGGTCCAAGGGAAAGGAGTAGTCAAATGGCAAGTACAGACACACTCAACGGTGCGAAAAGTGCATTTACCTTCTTCTATGCTTACCTCAACGCGGTCGGGCAAGAAATCGGGATGGACCGGGCCACCGCCCTGGACGCCGAAATGTGCGAGATGATGGGCGCAGCGCAGGGCAAGGCGATGAAAGACCAGGTCGGCCTTGACGAAATCGGCATTGCGATGGCAGCCTCGCTCGTGGGGCGCTCCATCGAGGAAGGCTTGGGCATCACCTCGGAGGTGATAGAGGAAAGCGCCCAACGGATCGCCTCCAAAGTCGGCCGGTGTCCTATTTACGAGGCAGCAGAGGCACTGGGGATGGACGGCGCGAGCATCGAGGCCAGCTGCCGCGCCACTTCGCTCCGCTATATGGACACGATGGTCAAGCAGTTGAACCCCCATTTCAGCTACCGGCTGAGCGAATTCCGACCGGCGGCCGACGGCTATTGCGTAGAAGAGGTGGTGGTTGGCTAGGGTCAGGGCCCACGCCTTCTCGACCGGCGGTGTGGCCGAATGCGTGGGCCAGACTGGGGTGCCGACGGCTCAGGCGGTGCCATTGTCGTTCCGGCAGGACTTGGGCTTTCCATCGATGAAGCAGCCTCAGTGATTGATCGATACCATGGAGCGCGCCAATGGGGGGTCCGCGTGCGACTGCAGGGCATGGCACCCCATCGTCATTGTCACCGAAAGCAGGGCCACTTGACCACCAGAAGATGGCCGCCTCGTCGTCTGAGCTGAGGGCAGTTCGCACGCCCCAGTCCGGCCGTTCGGCGCGCGCGGGGCAGCCAGCCGCTCGTAGGGCCGCGGACGGCCTGGCTACCCCGCAGCCGGCAAAGGGAGGTGATGCCTATGCCAATGCATGTAGCACGTCTCCCTCGGTAGTTCGCGTGTCGGGATTCGGCACGGATCGAGAAAGGAGCACGAACATGAAACGCCTACGGTTTTGTCTGACACTCGCCCTGGCCCTGCTGTGCCTGGGCACAGGCGCCTGGCCGCCGGCCCACGGCGCCGCTCTGGATTCACCGGTGCTGGCCGGCCTGACCGCCGTAGATCGGAACATTGG
>JBFYTF010000570.1:0-3474 GCA_041300865.1 Anaerolineae bacterium | reverse complement strand
CGCCCTGGCAACCAGGTCGGAATCGGGGAGCGGGGAATGGGCCGCCACACTATCGCGTCCTGGCCGTTCTGGCCCTGATCCTTGACTCAATCTCGCCCGCGGGAGACCAGGCCCACACCCTGCCGGCAAGCGACGCCGCACCTCGCGGGCTGGAGCTGACCGTCCTGGGCAAGGAGCCCGTTGCGGAAACCGGCCCGATGGCGCCCGTCACCCCGACTTTTACCCTATGAAAAGAACGTGACCACGGGCCAGGTGACCAAGTATTACTTCTTTGGCGGAAATCGAATTGCCATGAACAAGGGAGGTGTGCTATACTACCTGGCAGGCGACCACCTGGGCACGACGAGCGTGACATTCCGCATCGACAACAACCAGGTCGCGGAAGTGGCCGAGAGCCGTCACCGGCCCTATGGCGTCGAGCGCTGGACCAGCGGCACGGTGCCGACCGACTATCGTTTTACCGGTCAGCAATTTGACAGTGGGTGTTCGAAGCAGTAGGGGCAGGGTGGCGCGGGCTGTGGACCCTTTTGGGGGTTGATGGCCCAACAGCGCCCCGAACAGGTGGGTTGAAACGAAGCAGAAGGTCTGCTGCAGAGGTGCTGGCAGGCATCTGAGGAGTCGGGACTCGCGGTGCAGGGCAACAATCTCGACAATCAAGCCCACAGCACAGCCCAAAACGGCCGATCGACGGGCAAAAACCGGGTGGCAGGCAGGGGGCGACACACCACGCGGGTCGCGGTCGCGAGATGGGCCAGGAGTTGATTCGGTTTTTCGGCAACGACGTCAGGTGTCCCAGGCGGCGAAAGTGGCCTCCCGCACCAGGCGCGCCAGGGTCAACAAGTTGGACCAGGTATCGGCCAGGAAGATGAGGGCTTTGCCCCGCGATTGGCCGTACACCGGCAGCCGCTTCAGGTCCAGGTGCTGGCAGGTCGCGTTGCGGCTCTCCGAGGCGTTCCTGGCCCGGTGATAGAGCTGCTCCCAGAGAGTAGAACCATAGGCGACATCGCGCACCAGGCGCCGCGAGCCGTCGCCAAAGCACTCGCCGACGTTCAAGATTCGGCCATGGGCCAGGTCCGCTCGTTGGTAGGGACAGGCCTGGGGTGGATAGGTGACTCCCGCCACCTCTACCGCGGGTTTGGCACCGTTCAGGCACGCCTTGCCACAAAACCACTTGTGACGCCGCCGCTGGGTATCGAAGCCGTTGGAGGTGAAGGCATAGCCGTAGGTGCAGATGGGCCGTCCCTTGTTGTCGTAGCCACGCACCGGCCAGTTGGCTTTGTCAGCATCCGTCGCTTGTGCCCGCAGGTCCACCAGCCGTTTGACGTTCATGTCGTACAGGGTGTGCAACAGCACGCCGTAGCCATAGGCCGCATCGGCGGCAAAGACATCCAGGTGCAGATCGGGGTAGAAGGGTTCCAGTTGCCGCAGCATGGCCGTGGCCGGCACCTCTTCGCGGGCGGTGGCGGTCATGAAATCTGACAGCAGGCGCACATAAAAGCGGCGCACCGGATCGCTGAGGAGCAACGACTGGCTGCGGTAACCATAGCAGCCTTTGCCTCGCTTGGTGGCTGCTGGTCCTTCTTCGGTGGGGCGGTTGGGGTTGTCGGGGCGCTGGTTGGAGCCGCTGTACCACACGAAACGAGCCTCCGCATCCCGAATCGGGGCATGGCGGCACACCTGGACACAGGCGAGGGTGTCGCAGTCGCACCCTTTTCGTTTTTTGTCCTTGGCCGGGCAGGGACGGGGGACCTGAGCCGTGGTGGGCTGGTAACAACTGGCCTGGACCGAAGCGCAGTGCAGATGAGAAGCCGCCTCGTGGAGCATGCCGTCAGGACAGACCAACGCCTGGCTCCAGGTCTGAGGACTCAGCAGCCCGGCCTGACGGATCAGGTCCACACTGCTCACAAGAAGCTCGTTGAGAAACTGAATCGCAACCTCAATGACCTGGTTTTCATCGGTTTTGACCTGGAGTGTCTGGCCGGGCACCTCCGAATGGCGACCCAGAGTGGTCAGGAAGTAGCGCATGCCCCCTTCGGTGGGGTAGACGCCCTGGCGGAAGCCAAAGTGCTGGGCATAGTCGGCATAGCGCTTTTTCTGCAAGTTTTGCAAGGTTTTCGTCCGGTTCCAGCCGTTCACGATCTGCCAGGCCTGCAACAGAAACAGGGAGACAGGGTCGAAGGGACGCCAGCCGCGGGCCGAGGTCCAGTGGAGACGACGGGCCAGGACCGGGCGCAGCCCTGCAAAGTCGACGAGAAGCAGGACCAGGTCAAAGTTGTCCAGCTCTGGCCAGGTGGCGGGCTCGAGAAGCGCCTGCCAGGCTGGGACGTCAGCGACGGGATAGGTGTACCAGGAACGGTAGGACCGCTTGGGACAGGGTGGCACGTCAGGCGGCACAGGCCAACGCAAAGGGAGACGGGCTTGCAGCGCCGGCAGGCTGCACTGGGCCACAAAGTCCGGGTCATGAGCGCGGTTGTCCTCGGGTCTACAGGGCGCGGTCACGGCGATTCCCCCGTCGGCGCCGCCAGAGCTGCGCTTTCTCGTCGGCCGCTTCATAATCGGCCAGAGCATGACAGCCCAACAGCGCCCGCAGTTCCTGGGAATGGGCGGGATGGCGCAGCCAGATCAGAGCGTGAACGTGGAGGACGCGAACCGTTTCACGGTTCAGCCCCACCACGGCCCCGATCTGCCGAAAAGAGGCAGGCAGTGCGCCGTCGAGGCCATAGTAGGCCTGGACAATGCCCGCCAGACGCTGGGGCAAGCGCGCCAATAGCCGGCGCAGGGCCAGGCGAACGAGGATATCGTGACGCACAGCCAGCCAATCCCCCTCGCCGGGCGGCTGCAGGGCCAGCCGCTCACAGGTTTGGGGATGGTGAGTCCACCTTTCGCGGCGGCGAGCCATCTTGACTTCGTTCCAGACCCGGTGCATAATGCATGGCCAGGCGTAGGTGGAGAAAGCCTGGCCGCGCCGGGGATCAAAGTGAAGAATGGCCCGCCACAGGCCAAGACGACCGGCCTGTACGGCTTCGGCGTACGACAGGGGATCCAGCGTCGTCTGTCGCCGGATCACGGTGTGGATCAGACCCTCGTGGCGGACCATCAACTGTTCCAGGCAGTGGCGGCAGCCTGCCTGCGCTTGTAGGAACAGGGCGGCCTCGGGGCAAGCGGGGCCGCCCGACTCCAAAGAAACGGAAACGGTCATAGGGCACCTCCTGACAGAGATGCCTTATTATCCCGGAAATCTCCCGTTTTTGCAGCTTTTCGCCAGCGCCGTTGGGGTTGATGGAGAAGGCCCGTTCTGCTTCGAACACCCCAACTGCCAGCGAATTGCACAACGGCGGGATGGTGTGCTACAATATCTACTATCGGATCACCTGGGCAGCAACAGCGTGGTGCTGGACACCAGTGGCGGGCAGGTCGGGCCGGCGCTGCGGTACTATCCTTATGGCGCGACCCGCTATCCCAGTGACCCGAGCA
>JBFYTF010000542.1:0-2848 GCA_041300865.1 Anaerolineae bacterium | reverse complement strand
CGCCCTGGGTGATGGCATTGTCCACGGCCGCCTTCTGGGCCTCGGCGTCCTGGACCTCGGTCGTGAGGTTGATGAACTCGACGCCCAGCTCCTCGGCCCGGGCCTCGGCTGCCCGCTCGAGGGTGAGCCAGAACTCGTTGGTCATCGAGAACCCGGAGAAGGCGATGGTGATGTCCTCGGCAGGCGCCTCGCCAGATTCAGACGGCTCTTCGGTCAGGAATTGGTCGACGTTCTCCTGGGTGATCAGCTCGCCCGGGATGAAGGTCGTCTTTTCCATGGCCTCGCCGTTGATGGCCTTGAGGGCCAGGTCGATGCCGTCGGCACCCATCTTGGCCGGGTCCTGGCGCACGGTGGCGGCCATCTCGCCGGCCTTGATGGCCTTCAGTGCGATGGGGATGGCGTCAAAGCCGACGACGATCACCTTGCCCAACATGTCCTTCTGCTTGACGACGGACAGGGCGGCCACCGCCCCCGGGTCGTGGGCCACAAAGATGGCATTGATGTCAGGGTTGGCGGTCAGCGTGTTCTGGGCGATCTCGGCGGCCTTGTTCTCGTCCCAGTTGGCCCAGTCGCTGATGATCTCCACGCCGCAGGCCTTGAGCTTTTCCTCGACGCCGTTCTTGCGGGCATCACCGGTCTGGTGGCCCACCGAGCCGCCCATGACGAGGGCCTTGCCCTCGCCGCCGAGCTGCTCGCAGAGATAGTCACCGGCCAGGCCGGCGGCCGACAGGTTGTCGGTCTGGATGAGGCTGTAGATGTAGTCGTTCTCGATGGCGGTGTCGACGGCGATGGCCGGGATGCCTGCCGCCTCGGCCTTGGCCAGGGTGTCGTCCCAACCACGAGAGTCGGCGGCACCGATGATGATAGCATCGACGCCCTGGGTGATGGCGTTGTCCACAGCCGCCTTCTGGGCCTCGGCGTCCTGGACCTCGGTCGTGAGGTTGATGAACTCGACGCCCAGCTCCTCGGCCCGGGCCTCGGCTGCCCGCTCGAGAGTGAGCCAGAACTCGTTGGTCATCGAGAACCCGGAAAAGGCGATGGTCTTGGCCCCCTCCTCTGCGGCCGGGACCTCTGTCGGCTGCTCCGCGGCCGGCTCCGTCGCTTCTGCGGCTGGCTCGGGTTCGGCGGTAGCACAGCTCACCAACAGCAGCGACACGACGATCAACAGTGAAATCAGCAGGTTCAGTTTGCTTTTCATAGGTCGAAATAGCTCCTTTCGGGATGTCTTCTCCCCCTCTGCGGGGCTCGGTTCAGATTACAGTTGGGCCTTGCGAATTCGCTCTTTGTTCCATGCACACCTCCCGCTGTCTGATTGGTGACCCGCGCTAGCGAGCCCTCTCCCTGGCCCGGCGCTGCAAGAAGTCGAGCCAGACGGCGATGATGATGACTGCCCCGGTGGCTACCTGCTGCCAGAACGACGGCACGTGCAGGTGGATCAGGCCGGCCTCCAGGACACGGATGATGAGCACGCCGATGATCGTCTTGCCCACGCCGCCGATGCCGCCAAACATGCTTGTCCCACCAATAACCGTGGCGGCGATGGCCCACAGCTCCATGCCCTGTCCGCGGTTGGGCGTGGCAAAGTCAAGGCGCGAGGTCTGGACGATGCCGGCCAGGGCGGCCATAAATCCGCCCAGGCAGTAATAGATCACCTTGTTCAAGTTCACCGGAATGCCTGACAGGCGGGCCACCTCGGAATTGCCGCCAATGGCATAGGCGTGAAAGCCCAGCTTGGTCTTGGACAACATGAACCAAACGACCAGAAACGCAAAGGTCGAGACGACCATCGGACCTTGCCAGCCGGCGCCCAGCCACTGGAACGACTCGGGAAAGCGCGACATGTCGTTCCCGGCGCCGATCATGTTGGCAAAACCGCGAAAGATCATCAGCGTGCCCAACGTGGCCACCAGCGTCGGCACGCCCGTCTTGACCACAATGAGGCCGTTGACGAGGCCGCACACAATGCCCACCGCCAGGCCGGCTGCGATGGCCAGCCAGACGGGCTGCTGCTCCATGAGCAGCCAACCGGTGGTCACCGACGCCAGGGCCAGGATCGAGCCGACCGACAGGTCCAGGCAGCCTGCGATGAGGACCACCGTCGTGCCCGTGGCCATGATGAACAACACGGCCGAGTTCTCCAGCACGTCGCGCACGGCGACCCCCTGGCGGAAGGTAGGTGCCAGGAGGGCTACCAGGAGGGTGATACCCACCAGGCCCAGCAGTGGCCTGAGGATCTCGCGGAACTGCTTCCCGAACCGGGTCCGGTCCAAGAAGCCCTGCCCGGCGGGTTTTGCCTGCTCAAGTTTGGCCGTCATTGTCCTCCTCCTCCGCTGGAGCCCCTGAGGGGCCGCTGCGCGTCGTGTCCGTCTGAAACACGCCTGACCATCAGGTCAAAATCAGCTTCCGTGCCGTTCTCCTTGCTCAGGCAGCTGCGCGGCCACAGCCGGGGGCGGCCGCACCCAGGCTTCGCGCCCCGGTGCCCCATAGCGCCCATAACGGTGGACCGCACGCGCCATGGTCACCAGGTTGGCCGGCGGCACGCTGTCGTCGATTGGTCCGGCCGGGCCGAGGACATAGCCCCCGCCCGGCGCCAGCTCCAGGCACGCAGCATGGACATGCGTCTCGATCTCGTCCCGGCTGCCACTGGCCAGCAGGGTAGTGGAGATGTTGCCTACCAGGGCCATGCGTCCCGCCCACTCTTTCTTGAGCTGCGCGATGTCATTGCAGGCCGGCTCCACGGGATAGATGCCGTGAAAGCCGGTGGCGTGCAGCACAGGCAGCAGATCGGCCATCTTGCCCCGGCTGTTCAGGAGGAGCAACTTCTCGTGCTCCTGCACGGGCCGCACCA
>JBFYTF010000521.1:0-22742 GCA_041300865.1 Anaerolineae bacterium | reverse complement strand
ATGGCAACGGGGACTATCTCGTGGACTGGAGCGATGTGGCCGGGGCCACGAGCTATCGACTGGAGGAAGACGACAACTCGGCGTTCAGCTCGCCCACCGTGCGCTACACGGGGGCCAGCAGTCAGTACCAGGTCACAGGCCAGGCCGGGGGTACCTGGTACTACCGCGTCCGGGCCGCGAACGCCGGCGGAGACAGCGCCTGGTCGAACACCCGGTCGGTGGGGGTCGTGGCGGACGCTCCCTTGTTGGCCGCGATCAGCAATGCTGATGGAGATGGAGACTACCTGGTCGACTGGAGCGACATGGCCGGGGCGACGGGCTACGAACTGCAAGAGGATGACAACTCGGGGTTCACTTCGCCCACCGTACGCTATAGTGGGACCGGCAGCCAGTACCAGGTATATGGGCAGGGGACCGGCTTGTGGTATTACCGGGTGCGGGCGAACAACACCGGCGGGAGCAGTGCCTGGTCGAACATTGAGTCAGTGGCTGTCGGCGCACCGGCGCCTGTACTGGCGGATATCGACAACTTGGACGGAGACGGCGCGTACCTGGTCGACTGGAGCAACGTGACGGGAGCTACAAGCTACCAACTAGAGGAAGATGACAACTCGGCGTTCAGCTCGCCCACCACGCGCTACAGTGGCTCTAACAGCCAGTACCAGGTGAGCGGGCAGGCGACCGGCCTGTGGTACTACCGGGTGCGGGCCAGTAGTGCCGGCGGCAACAGCCCGTGGTCGAACATCGAGTCGGCGGGCGTCGTCCCAGGTGTGCCTGTATTGGCCGCCATCAGCAATCCGGATGGCGACGGCGCATACCTCGTCGATTGGAGCGACGTGACAGGGGCCACAAGCTACCAGTTGCAGGAAGATGACAACGCGGCCTTCAGCTCGCCCACCGTGCGCTATAGTGGGGCCAGCAGCCAGTATCAGGTCACGGGCCAGGCCGGAGGCACGTGGTATTACCGGGTGCGGGCCGCCAACGCCGGCGGAAGTGGCGCCTGGAGCAACAGCCAATCAGCCGTCGTTAGCTCATCGCCGCTTGATGCGCCGGTCTTGCTGCCCATCGGCAATGCAGACGGCAACGGAGACTACCTCGTCGACTGGAGCGCCGTCGACGAGGCACTTGACTACACCCTGGAAGAGGACGACGACCCGTATTTTGGATCTCCCATTGTGCGCTACACGGGAGCAGCCAGTGAGTACTCGATCACGAGCCATGAGGCCGGCACCTGGCACTACCGGGTGCGGGCCAACAACGCCGGGGGCTCCAGCTCGTGGTCTAACAGCGAGCTGGTGAGCGTCATCCCCGGAGCCCCTGAGCTGCTGGCCATTAGCAGCCCGGACGACGACGGAGAGTATCTGGTGGACTGGGAAGACGTGGCGGGGGCGGCCAGCTACCAGCTTCAGGAAGACGACAGCTCGGCGTTCAGCTCGCCCGCCGTGCGCTACAGCGGGGCCAGCAGCCAGTATCAGGTGACGGGCCAGCCCGGAGGCACGTGGTACTACCGGGTGCGAGCCGAAAATGCAGGCGGAAACAGCGCCTGGTCCAGCACCAGGTCGGTGAGCGTCGTGCCGGCGGTTCCCGTGTTGGCCACCATCAACAACCCGGAGGGAGATGCGGACTTTTTGGTTGATTGGAACGACGTGACGGGAGCCACGAGCTACCGGCTGGAGGAGGATGACAATTCCACCTTTGCCTCGCCCACGGTCAGGTACACCGGTGCGAGTAGCCAGTACCAGGTGTATGGGCAGGCGACCGGTCTGTGGTACTACCGGGTGCGGGCCAGCAATGCCGGCGGCAACAGCCCGTGGTCGAACACGCAGCCAGTGGGTGTCATCCCGCAGGCACCGGCACTGGGCGCCATCGACAATGTAGACGGAGATGGAGGGTATCTCGTGAACTGGGGCGACGTGACGGCCGCCACGAGTTACCAGCTCGAAGAAGATGACAACTTTGAGTTCAGCTCGCCCACCGTGCGCTACACGGGCACCACCAGCCAGTACCAGGTGAGCGGGCAGGGGACCGGGCTGTGGTACTACCGCGCGCGGGCCAGCAATGCCGGCGGCAACAGCGCCTGGTCGAACGTCGAGCCGGCGGGCGTCATTCCGGCGGTTGCTGTCCTGGCGGCGATCAGCAACCCCGACAAGAATGGGTATTACCTGGTCGATTGGAGCGATGTGACGGGAGCCACGAGCTACCAGCTCGAGGAAGATGACAACGCCAGTTTTAGATCGCCCACGGTGCGGTACACGGGCGCCGGCAGCCAGTACCAGGTGTATGGGCAGGAGACCGGCCTGTGGTACTACCGGGTGCGGGCCGGCAATGCCGGCGGCAACAGCGCCTGGTCGAATGCCGAATCGGCGGGCGTCATCCCGACAGCTCCCGTGCTCGCCCTGGTCAGCAACCCCGACGGGGATGGGCAATTCCTGCTCGATTGGAACAGTGTGACAGGGGCCACGAGCTACCAGTTGGAGGAAGATGACAACGCCGGGTTCACCTCGCCCACCGTGCGCTACACAGGGGCCGACAGCCAGTACCAGGTCAACGGGCAGGGGACCGGCCTGTGGTACTACCGGGTGCGGGCCAGCAATGCCGGCGGCACCAGTGCCTGGTCGAACAGCGAGTCGGTGGGCGTCATCCCTGCCGCACCTGTGCTGGCCGCGATCGGCAATACGGACGGCAATGGGGAGTACCTGGTCGATTGGAGCGCCGTGACAGGGGCCACAGGCTACCAACTGGAGGAAGACGACAACTCGGAGTTCAGCTCGCCGACCGTGCGCTACAGCGGGACCAACAGCCAATACCAGGTGAGTGCCCAGGTGACCGGCCGGTGGTACTACCGGGCGCGGTCCAGCAATGCCGGCGGCAACAGTCCGTGGTCGAACATCCAGTCGGTCGGTGTCATCCCGGCAGCGCCTGTTTTGGCCGCCATCAGCAACGTAGATGGCAATGGGTATTACCTGGTTGATTGGAGCGACGTAACGGGAGCTACGAGCTATCAACTCCAGGAGGACGACAACGCGGCCTTCAATTCGCCCATCGTGCGCTACACCGGGGCCAACAGCCAGTACCAGGTGAGCGCACAGAGGGGGGGCCAGTGGTACTACCGGGTGCGAGCCACCAGCGCCGGGGGGGATGGCCCCTGGTCGAACACCGAGGCGGTGGCCGTCGCCCCCGGCGCACCTGCGCTGGCCCCCATCGACAATCCCGAGAGCGATGGGGAGTACCTCGTGGACTGGAGCGACCCGACGGGAGCCACAAGCTACCAGCTGGAAGAGGACGACAGCCCCACGTTCGATTCGCCCAGCATACGCTATACGGGCGCCGGCAGCCAGTACCAGGTGAGCGGACAGGCGAGCGGCCTGTGGTACTACCGGGTGCGGGCCAGCAATACCGGCGGGGACAGCCTCTGGTCAAAGACCGAGTCGGCACGCGTCGTCCCGGCGGCTCCCTTGCTCGATCCCATCAGCAACGCAGACGGGAACGGGGATTACCTGCTCGATTGGAGCAACGTGACGGGGGCCACCGGCTACCAGCTCGAGGAGGATGACAACCCGACATTCACTTCGCCGGCGGTGCGGTACAGCGGGGCTAATACGCAGTACCAGGTGTATGGGCAGGCGACCGGCCTGTGGCACTATCGGGTGCGGGCGAGCAATGCCGGCGGAGATGGCTTGTGGTCGAACGCCGAGCAGGTCGGCGTGCTCCCGGCAGTGCCCGCGTTGGCCCCCATCGACAACGCGGACGGCGATGGGGAGTATCTCGTGGACTGGGACGCCGTGGCGGGGGCGGTGACCTACCAGCTTCAGGAAGACGACAACCCGGCGTTCGATTCGCCCACCGTGCGCTATGCCGGCGAGGACAGCCAGTACCAGGTGAGCGAACAGGAGGGTGGCCTGTGGTACTACCGCGTGCGGGCCGCTAACGCCAGCGGTGAAAGCGCCTGGTCAAGCACCGAGGCGGTGGGCGCCGCCCCTGCAGCGCCTGTAATGGCCACCATCAGTAACCTTGAGGGGGATGGGGAGTATCTCGTAGACTGGGCCGACTCGACAGGGGCGACGAGCTACCAACTGCAGGAAGACGACAACTCGGCGTTCAGCTCGCCCACCGTGCGCTACACGGGCGTCGACAGCCAGTACCAGGTGAGTGCGCAGGAGATCGGCCTGTGGTACTACCGGGTGCGGGCCAGCAATGTTTATGGCGAGGGCCCTTGGTCCAACACGAGGTCGGTGGGCGTCGGCCCGGCCGCTCCGGACCTGCTGCCGATCAACGATCCGGAAGGCGACCGAACGTACGTCGTCCAGTGGCTGACCGTGAGCGGCGCGACCGGCTATGAGCTGGAAGAAGATGACAATCCCGATTTCGGCTCGGCGACGACCCGGTATGAAGGGCCGGCCACCTCGTTTGAGGTAGCCGCCCAACCTGCGGGGAGCTGGTACTACCGGGTCCGGTCATACAACAGCATCGGCAACGGTGCCTGGAGTGCGACACAGTCGGTGAGTCTGGGATACAAGGTCTACCTGCCGCTGCTGCTGCGCAGCTCTGCCGGTAGCCCATAGCGTCTCACGAGCCTGTGCGGGAGACTATTCGCGTGGCTAAACCGTTCTAGATCGTAACTACACACGGCGTGGCCGGTCCGGTCCTCAGCACGTTACGGACCGGCCAGGCCGTGACAGGATCAGCCTCAGCGAGGCTGGGTGATTACCACAGATCAAGAATCCAGAGGAGGATCCAATGAAACACAGCTCGGTCTTTATTCAGGTGGTTCGGTGCTGCACAGCGATCTTGGTGGGCGTCCTGCTTCTTCCTTTGGCGCCTGGGCAGGGCAGCCAAGTGGCCGCTTCCATCCCAGGCGAGGCCCTCTCACCTGCCCAAAGCTCGGCAGACGAGCAGGCGGGAGCTCGGGTGCCGATCTGGACCCGCACGCTCGAGCCGGTGGTCCTCACCGGGAGCCAGCTGTCCCTCTTCAGCGGCGTAACGCTGGCCGATCTCTTTGTGTACGCATTTGACGGCAGCACATGGAACGTGGTCCCGTTTCAGCTCGACGAGGTAGGTGTGGACTCGAAATTCGTTCCATTCGAGGATGGTCTGCTCGATGACGACGACCAGCTGGTGTTCATGGCGGCCGATCTAGGACTCATGGCTACCCCGTACCAGTGGCTGGATGATGCGGACTCCAAGAACTACCCACGCATCGAGGTGCATGTCACGAACCCACTCAACCCAGTCGAAGAGGGGTGGGCGTACGTGTACCGCTCTGCGACGCTGGCACCGGCATTTGCCCCTTACGTGACCTGGGACAGCGCAAGCAATAGCATAGCGGCCGGCACCTACATCATCGGTTATGCCCCGGCCGAGCACCTTGGCATGGACTCGCTTCAGCTCAACGGTTTCGGCGGGGATGTGCTGGACCGATCCAAGTTCCGCCTGTCGGGCGACTGCCTTGCTGATGGCGAATGGGAGCATTTCGACCTAACGGAAAACAGCGAGGAAGTTATCAAGTCGTGGGACCCGCCGGCCATCCCGGGGCCGGTGCGAGTGGGAGGCGGGGTGCTGAACGATCAGTCATGGGCCTATGCGTCGATGTTTGAGGATCGCGGTAGATTCCGTGGCGGCGAGGTGAGCCAAAAGTGCGAACGCTTGACCTACGAGATCTTCCGAGTCTCAGAGGATTGGGGCAATCCGTCATTGACTGGTATGGCGCCCATGACCTACTTTGAGAGCAACGCACCCACTGGGGTGGCGATCGATGGCGCCTACGACTCTATTCCCACAACACCCCTTCCGCTATGGAGGCAGGTGAGCGGCGCGAAGGGCAGTATCGTGCAAGTGCAGGACATAAGCGCTGGTGAGTCCGCGATCTACAACTACTACCTGGACCTCAAGGAGGGGAATTCAGCGGACACCGGTGACCAGCAATCATATGGAGATGCGGGATTTCGAGTAGTTAGCCCTGGCGAGACCGTCCTGATATCGGTCGCACACTATGTCCTGGATGCCTTCCAAATCAACTTGGGCCCGGTATTCCGGCAATACTTCACCAACCCGCTTCAGGCCGCGGTGACGGCGCAGGACTTTGTTGATTGCTTACCGAGCGGCGTTCACTTTGACTGGCAGCCGAAACCACTGTACCGCGATGTTGAGACGACATTGACGGCTATGGTTGGCGGAGGAGTGGCCCCTTTCACCTACGCCTGGACCTTTGGGGACGACGGCAGTACCGACGTGGGCACGTCCGTGGCCCACACCTTCGCCGAGTCAGGCACGATTCCGGTTACACTGTCGGTGACCAATGACTGCGGCACAGCGGCGCCCGTGATCCAGCTGCTTGTATGGGAGCCTGGAACGGTGCTGTACCACGCCTACTTGCCATTGATCGTGAAGTAGGTACCATAATAGTCGCCGGCAACGCGGTCTGAGGGAAGGACACGATTTCGAAACAGGAAGGAGCAAACACATGAGCAAGCTCGGTATTGACTGTGAGCGGCCGGTCGGCGAGGTGCTGGAGGACGCCGCCCGGCGGTGGGGCGACAGGGAAGCCTTGGTCTTCGGAGGCTCACGGCTCACCTTTCGCGAATGGGACGATGCAGCGAACACCCTGGTCGTCCAGTTTGAGGAACTGGGACTGGATAAGGGAGATCGCGTGGCGATCATGCTCCCCTCCTGCGTCGAGTTTGCCATCGCCACCTTCGCTGCGGCCAAGATGGGGGCCATCACGGTCCCCGTCAACCCCATGCTCCAGCCCGGTGAGGTAGAGCACGTTCTCGCGGATGTGGGGGCATCCATCCTCGTGATGCTCCCCCAGTTCATGGGCCGGGACAATGTTGCGGCTGTTGCCGCGATGCGCCCTAACCTGCCCGACCTGAAGCATGTCGTCGTCAAGGGACCCAAGGGTGACGGCGTCCTGTCGATCGGCGAGCTCCTGGCAGCCGAAAAACCGGCGCCGCGGCCCACTTTCGTGCGGGAGGGCCTCACAACGAGCGATCCGGCATTCATTTGGTTCTCCGGCGGAACGACGGGCCTGCCCAAGGGTGTTGTGATCAACTCTTTCCAGTTCTTGGTCCCGGAGGCATGCCGGCCGGATGCCATTGAGGGCAAATGGCTCAACGAGAATGATATCGCGCTGATGATATCGCCCATGTTCATGGTGGCCGGCTTTCGGTTTCTGGGTACTTGCGTGGGGTTCGGGGTGAAGCTGGTGGGCCTGCCCCAGTTCGATCCGCGGGCCATCCTGCAGACCGTCCAGGACGAAAAGATCAGCTTCTTGTTCGGCTATCCCACGATGTTTCGTATCATGATGGGCCTGCCGAACTTTGACCAGTATGACCTTTCGTCGCTGCGCGTCCTGGCCGTCGGCGGCGAACCTGTGAGCGGCGAGCTGGTGCGGACCATGCAGAAGCGTTTTGGCTGCTACAGCACGACCGGCTATGGCATGAGCGAGGTGCAGAACATTGCCACTACGCTGTTCGACCCACCCGATCCACCCGAGCTGCTCGAGAACTCGGACGGCAGGCCCAATTCCGAAATCGAGATCAAGTTCGTGGACGCGCAGCGCCAGGAAGTGCCGTTCGGAGAAGTGGGCGAGATCGCGGTACGGGGCAGGCCGGTGTTTGACCGCTACTGGCACCGCCCGGAGGAGACGGCTCTGGTAAAGGATGCCGATGGGTGGTTCTACACAGGAGACCTGGCCCGCGTTGTCAACCAGGAAGGTTATCTGCGCATCGTGGGGCGGGCCAAGGATACCATCCGGCATGGAATGCAGAACGTCTACCCGGAAGAGATCGAGAACTGCCTGAAAACCCACCCGAAGGTGGCCAACGCGGGTGCTATCGGGGTGCCGGGTGCATTCGCCGGGGAACGGATTCGGGTCTATGTGCAGCTCCACCCGGGCCAGACTGCGACTGAAGCCGAGCTGCTGGACCATTGGCGTGCGCGCCTGGCGCCATTCAAGATCCCGGACGAGGTGCGCTTTGTGGAGGCGCTGCCGCTGAGCCCGGTGCGCCGCGTCCAGCGCTGGCTACTGCGCGAAGAGGCAAAGAAAGAGCGCGAGCAGACAGAATCATAGCTCGCCTGAGCCCCACCCTCTCTCAAAAAGGAGCACTCATGGCAGAAGAACTTCGGGTAACGGCGGAACAAACTGTCGGCGCGGCTTTGGAGCACCAGGCGCCGCGCTTCCCTGATCGGGAGGCGTCGGTATTCGGCGGCAAGCGAGCCACCTATGGCGAGTGGAATGACCGCGCCAACCGGCTGTCCACCCAGCTGGAGCGGATGGGCCTCGGCCCAACGTGGAGATGACGGCAGTCGAGGTGCTGGATCACTGCCGCGCCGCCCTCGCACCATACAAGGTCCCGGACGAGGTACGCTTTGTTCAGGCCTTGCCGCTGAGTGCTACACAGAGGGTCAGGCGCTGGATGCTGCGTGAAGAGGCCAGGAAAGAGCTGGAGCAGGCTCGCGGCTAGCCGTGCGTGCACGAGGCGAGACTCCCTCGTCCGGGCGCAACCCAATGGAGAAGGAAAAAGAACCATGTTACAGAACGCAGATCCCATAAGCTTTCAAGAATTCACCCATGTGCTGGCCGAAATCCTGATGTTCAGCGAGGAAAAGCTCACCCCAGAGGCTTCCTTCCTGAACGATCTCTCGGTCGATTCGATCAAGTGGCTGGAAATGGCGCTGAGCCTGGAGCAGCTCGGCGTGGTGCTGGATGCCGAGGCCTTTTGGGACATTCACACTGTGGGCGACGCCTACCAATGCTACCTGACAAACGTCACGATCAGGGTCACAGAATGAATGCAATTCTCGAGGCCGAAGCGCTCAAGAAGACCTACACCATGGGCGAGCACGAGGTGAAGGCGCTCGCCGGCGTGGACTTTTGTGTCGAGAAAGGGGAGTTCGTAGCCATCATGGGGCCGTCGGGCAGCGGCAAGTCCACCCTGCTTCACTTGCTGGGCGGGCTGGACAAGCCCTCGGCCGGCGAAGTGACCCTGGCCGGCCAAAGGCTCTCGATCCTGAACGACAAAGAAGCCACTCTGGTGCGCCGGCACAACATCGGGTTCATCTTCCAGTTCTTCAATCTGCTGCCCACCCTGTCGACGGATGAAAACGTTGCCCTGCCGCTCCTGATCGACGGCCAGAACCTGCGCAAGTACCAGGAGCGCATCGACGCCATGCTGGAGCTGGTCGGCCTGACCGAGCGCCGCCATCACAAGCCCGATCAGCTCTCGGGAGGCGAGCAGCAGCGCGTGGCCATCGCCCGGGCTCTGGTTACTGAGCCGGCCATGGTCCTGGCCGACGAGCCGACCGGAAACCTGGACTCCAAGACCGGCACTGTGATCATGGAGCTGCTACGGCGGACTTGCGACGAGCTGGGGCAGACAGTGGTGATCGTCACCCACGACTCCAGGGCTGCCGCCTATGCCGACCGCGTCGTCTTTCTGGCAGACGGGCGGATCAGCACCGTGATAGACTTTGAGGGACTCACCGACATGGGGCAACGAGTCCGGGCCGTCCTGGAGACCATGGAGAGACTGACAACCTAGCGTATCAAAAGAGCCAAGATGAAACACACACTCGCAATGGCGCTCGGCTCGCTTCGAGCGCGTCCTTCGCGCACTCTGCTAACAATCGCGGGCATCGTCCTGGGCGTGGCGGTGATCCTGGCCATCAGCATCACCAACCTCAGCACCATGGAGTCGCTCACCAGTGTCTTTAGCGCGGCCTCAGGCAAGGCCAACCTGGTGGTGTTCAGCGCAACCGATGACGAACAGGGTTTTGCGGAGCGCGAACGGGGCGTTGTCCTCAAGACCGCTGGGGTCCAGGACGCGATCCCTTCTCTGCAGATCACGGCCTTTTTGGCCGGGCAGAACTTGAGGGGCGAGATGGAGACGGGCATCCTCGGGGCGTCAACGAGCCGGCTCATTGTGTACGGCATTGACCCCACCATCGACGAAAAGGTGCGCGAGTACACGATCGTCGACGGCAGCTTCCTGCCTCCCGACCCGGATGCCTACGAGCTGGTCCTGGTCAATGACTATGCCGAAGAGCAAGGGATCGAGGTCGGCGACAATGTGGATCTCCTCACAGAGTCGGGCTTTGAGACGGTCCGTGTCACGGGGCTGATGTCGAAGGAAGGTGCCGGCCAGACCAACAACGGGGCCTTTGGCGTCATGCCCCTGGGTGCGGCACAGCAGATCTTTAGCCGTGTCGGGGATCTCGATCAAATCGACGTCGTGGCCACAACGGAGCACGCCGACGCGGCCGGGCTGGATGCTCTCAAGCTGGGGCTGGAGCAGCGCCTGGGCTCGGCGTACACCGTGGCCTATCCGGCCAGCCAGGGCAAGCGCGTGGTACAGATGCTGGATGTGTACCAGATCGGGCTCAACTTTTTCAGCGTCATCGCCATCATCGTCGGAGCTTTTCTGATCTACAATACCTTTACCATGACGGTGATGGAGCGGACCCGCGAAATTGGGATGCTGCGGACCGTGGGCATGACCAGTAGCCAGGTCATGAGTCTGATCATGACCGAGTCGGCTATCCTCGGCATCATCGGCGTCGCGCTGGGGGTAGGTGCGGGCACGCTGCTGGCGCGCGGGCTGATCCGGGCCATGGAGTACCTGCTCTCCCAACCGGTGCGCGCCGTCGAGGTGCCGCTTGACGGCATTGCGATGAGCGTCGCGGTCGGGATCGGCGTTACTTTCTTGGCATCCGGCATCCCGGTCCTGCAAGCGGGCCGCATCTCGCCCCTGGAGGCGTTGCGCTCGCGCAGCAATCCGCGCGAGCAATGGTGGGTCGGTCGAGGTTGGCCGTGGGGTCTCATCCTGCTGGCTATCTCCGTCGCCGGGTTCTACATCGCCGTGCCGGCTGCCCTGCAGTTCGTGATCACAAACATGGCCGTCGTGGTCATGTCGGTGGGTGCCATGTTCGTGATCCCGGCGACGGTCCATTTCTGGGTGCGAGTCCTCAGCTCTTTTCTTAAGCGCCTCTACGGCGGGGAAGGGGAACTGGGCACCCGCAACGTCGCGCGCAACAAACAGCGGACGACCATGACAGTGATCGCGCTCATGGTCAGCATCGGCATGGTCTACAGCATTCAGGCGCTGGCGCAGTCATTCCGCAAGGACATCGATGCCTGGATCGACGGCTACATAGGCGGAGACCTGTACGTCTGGTCCGGCCAAGCGCTGCGCTACGACCTGGGCCGGCGTCTCGAGGCTGTGCCGGGTGTTGCGGCGGTGACGCCGATGCGGCGCGTGGAGGTGAAGGTGTTCCTGGCAGATGGCACCCAGGACACGATCGCCTTCTACGCTTACGATCCCGAGTCTTACCGGCGCGTGACCTCTCTCGTCTTTGCCGATAGCAAGGCGGATTCCGGCCAGCTCATGGACCGTCTGGCCGAGGGCGATGTTGTCTTTGTCAGCACCGTCCTGGCCGACAAGTACGGTATCGGGCCGGGAGATACGATCCGGCTGGAGACGCGTCGCGGTCGAAAGGATTTCGACGTGGGAGCCGTGGTCAGCGAGTATAACGATCGAGGATTTGCCGTCGAGGGCAGCTGGAAAGACCTGCGCCGCTACTTCGGGATCAACGATGTCAGCGCATTTCTGGTCAAGCTCAGCCCCGACGCCACACAGGCCGAAGTGATGGAAGAGATGGAACGCCTCTATGGCGAGCGGATGCACCTGACAATCGACTCCAATCAAGCCATGAAAGAACAGGCCATGACTGTGGTGTCACAAGCCTTCTCGATGTTTGACGTGCTGGCGCTTATCGCCGTGATAGTGGCGGCGCTGGGCGTCATCAACACGCTCACGATGAGCGTCCTGGAGCGGACGCGCGAGATCGGCATGCTGCGCGGGGTTGGGATGGCCCGCTGGCAGGTAGTCAAGATGATCCTGGCGGAAGCGGGAACGGTAGGGGTCATGGGTGGCGTGTTCGGCATGGGTTATGGCCTCTTTATGTCTCGAGTGTTCATCGGCGGGGCAAACGCCACACAGGGATATCGCTTGGTGCCAGTCATTCCGCTGGATGCGCTGCTGGTGGGACTGGCCATCGCGCTCATCATATCCCAACTCGCCGCGGTGTGGCCGGCGCGCAGGGCCTCGACTCTGCAAGTGATCGAGGCAATCCAATTCGAGTAGCAGATTCTGTACCAAGCCCGAGGCTAGGCGGAAAGGAGCGGGAAAGATCAGATGGAAGAGACCCTGGTCAAGCCGATGAAGGTGAGCAAGATTGAGGTCTGGCTGAGAACCCTGGTGTACAGCACGCCCTACTACGCGATAGCCCTCGTGAACAAGCTGCTCTACGGCTGGCACTTTGAGGGGGAGGAGAACCTGCCAGATGGGGGCCCGTACATCACCTGGTACGCCGAGCCGGGGTTGATGGCGGTCCCGATCGCCATGACCGTCGCCACCAACACGCTGAAGAGGGAGATGGAGCGAAACCCGGGCAGGGTCAACGTCCTCGCGTTCTTTCAGGAAGAGCTCTTCCGTGTGCCATACATCCAGCAGGCCACCAAGGACACCCTGCACACGCGCGGCCTCGTCCCTCACTCGGCGCCGCAGTTGGCGAGAGGCATACTGGATGGCTACCGCATGCTGCAGGAAAAGGGGGTCGTGTTCCTGAATCCTCAGGGCGATGCGACGTGGGACGGCACTCCCACGGCAATCGGCCGGATCCTGGCCTGGCTGGCCTTGCGCACGGCGGCGCCCATCTCGCCGGCTCTGACGACGATCGGTGCTTACGAGATCTGGCCGCGCTGGCAGCGCCTGCCCAGCCGGAAGGGACGGTTCAAGACCGTCATCGGCAAACCGTTCAAGCTGTGCGACGAGCCGCTGCGGGCCGTGACCGAGCAGGACGTTGCCCAGGCGCAGGCCCGCATCGCGGAGTACTTTGAGCAGGTCCACTACGGGCCAGGCGGGTTGGCAGCGTGGGTGGGGCCGGTGCGGCGCGATGGGGTGGAGGTGACCGAGCCGGTGCAGCTCCGGCCGCCGTCGCAGCCATTGGCGCCCGTTCCACCGTCCAAGGTCAGATTCAACAAGCGGCAGGTGGCCCAGCTGCTGTGGCAGTGCCCGGTGTGCCGGACGAACGACGCTTTGCTCCACCGTAGGCCGCTCTTCCGCAGCGAGAGGGTGGTTTGCCAGGCATGCGGCACGCTGTGGGACTTTCAGCGGCAGCCGGGGAACGACTTCCGGATGAGAGTGTTGCAGGGCCCTCCGGAGCTGGTGGGACTGGACATGGCGCTCTCGACGTGGTACGAGCACATGAATAACAACTTTTGCCCCACGCCCATCGAGGTGGCCGATGTGAGCTTGCTGCCGGGGGAGGAGGTCTACTTGGAGGCTCGGGGCGTGACGCTGTCGCCCTACCAGCCCAACCCGCTGTTCGAGGGCTGGACGGAGCGCGAGGCGCCGAAGAAGCAGTCGGACTGGCTCAAGGTCGCCGGCTGGGAGAGCATTGGCGAGGGCCGGCTGGTGGTGACCAGCCATCGGACGTTGTGGCAGGGTCCACAGCGAGAGATCGATTTCATGTGGAGCGAAGTGACCGCCGTCTCCCAATACATGTCGGCCACCCTGGCGCTGCACTATGGCTCGGCAAAGTACCGGTTTCGGCTGGAGAACGAGCTTGTCCTGAAGTGGCTACACCACATGGGCGAGCTGGCCAAGCAGGCGGGGGCGCGCCACGGTCGTACCGTGAACGTCACCGATCACTAGGCTGTAGCGGCCCGGGCGAGAACGATGTGCTCGCACACCCGGCGCGGCCTCGTCTAGGGGTCTAGATCGCAGGACGGATTGATCCGAATGAATCGCGCAAGAATCTTTATGGATATCTGCCGGCCCTGCTGCCGGTTCCAGTCAGGCAAGGTGCCCGAGGCAGCGCGGGAAACAGCTCACCGGTGTGAGCCTCAGCTCCGCTCCCGGGCCAAGGCTCACTCCCCACACGTTTCGAGACCTAGTCGGCGTCCTCCAACGGCCTTAACTGGACGACGGATGCCGGCTTGGTCCGTGGCGCGGTTGTCGCCTTGGGTTTCGGCTCTACCGGATCGCCGCGCAGCCAGACCAGAAAATAGAAACGGAACGCCTCAAAGAAGACCCTCATCCCAGTACCTCTCTTTCAATACGGCAGCTCGCCCCGGGGTGCGCTGCGCGCTCCAGGCGCCGCCGCCGGTTGTGTCGCATTTGTTGAGGCCAGTATACGCGCGTTGCGCGGCTTGCGCATCGTCCGACGGGACACACCGCGCATTGTACCTTTGTCCATTGTACCAAGGCATCATTGGCACCCGGCCTTCCAGCAAGGACGGCCAGGCCGGTTGGTCCTTCATTTGGTCCGATCCAGGTGGCGGACGTGCGCTCGCTGCCCGGGGAAGAGGTATCCCTGGAGGCTATGGTGTGGCAAAGGTTCGCTTCCGGCTGGGCAACGTGCCGGTCTTGGCATGGGTGCACCACATGTGCGTGCCGGCCCACCAGGCCGCGGCGCGCCAAGGTCGCACCCTGAACGTCACCGATCACTAGGTGGGACACGCCTTCGCGGAGGGCGGATGGCTGAAGAGAGAGTTGCCGTCGTGGGTGGCGCCGGGTTCCTGGGCTTGCACATCGTGAGGCAGCTGTGCAAGACGAGCTATACACCCGTCGTGGTGGCCAGGACCCCGGAAAAGGCGACCCGGGCTTTACCGGGTATCCAGGTCGAGACGCGACGGGGCGACGTGACGGATATGGACAGCCTGTGCAGCGCACTCGAGGGTTGCACCTACGTCCATTCGGTCGCGGCGTTGCTTGACCAGGTCTATACTGCCGCCACACCGCTCCAAGAGGACGTCGCCGTGCGCACCAATGTCGAGGGAACGCTCAACGTGCTGCGCGCCGCGCGTGAGCTCGGCGTCAAGCGCGTCATCCTCACCGGCTCCTGCTCCACCCGCTATACGCGGGGGAGCACGATCGCCAATGAGGACCCGCCCCTCACCGATCTGGACCTGGTGAACGACCCGTACGTGCGCAGCAAGGCTCAAGGGGAACAGGCGGCGGCCGCCTTTTCACGTCAAACAGGCCTGTCGGTCGTGCAAATTCTGCCGGGGGCGCTCATCGGCCCCGCCGACCGAGGCCCCGGTCCGCTCGGCGCCGGTTTTCTTGATTGGCTGAATGGGAGGCAAAGTCCGAGCATCGAGGGCGGTTTCCCGGTAGTCGATGTTCGCGACGTGGCCTCTGCCCACATTAGAGCCATGGAGGTAAACCCGGTGCGAGACGCCTACCTGTTGGTGGCCGCTACTATCTCCACCCGGCAGCTCTATGACATGGCCACGCGGCTCACGGGCGTACCCGCACCCAAGCGCTTTCTGTCGACAAGGATGGCGATGGTGTTTGCTGCCCTGGCTGAGATGGCAGCCCGAACCCAAAAGAGGCCGCCCGCCTTTACGCGGAATGCGGTGCGGCACCCCGCACGCAGCCAGAGGTTTGACTGCTCGCGGGCAGAGGACGAGTTGGGCATTGATTTCGTACCCGTCGAAACCACGGTGCGCGACTGGATCCTGTGGTGGATCGAGAACGGTATGGTCGCACACCCCGAGCGGCTCCACCTATCGGTATAGGGCACAGGTCAGAGTGATCACTGGTAATCGCGGAAGTCGCGAATTTCATAGCTACTTAAGATTGGAATGCCGGCACCCGTTTCGGTAAAGGCGAATGCTCATGCAAAGTAACAGGAACCGCTTGTACCAGCTGTTTGGATGGCCTGACAGGGCAACGGCCACCATGACAGCGACGCTCTATCTCTTTATGTCGATTTCTCTTGTCATACTCGGTGTCCACGTTGCGAGGTCAGAGGCGACCGCTGTGGGTCCCGTTCGCCTGTCGCTGTTTGCGGTTCTCCTGTTGGTGCACATTGGTCTACACTGGTTCGCCCTGCGGCTGCTGCGCTTCGATCAGCCCAAGGTCTGGCAGAGGCGGCTTGCCTACGGGGCCGCTCAAGCCGCATTGATCTTGGCCATCAGCCTGCTGACCGTCCACAGGGAGCTCACACTAGGCCTCTGGGTGGCGCTCTTGGTAGAAACCGTCGCGCTGCTCTGGCCGGACTGGCGGGCCATTGTCGTGTCAGCCGGTTTCCTCCTTGGCCTGGTGGCCCTGAACGTGGTCCTGCTTTGGGGCTTTCCAGAGCTGGTTCGTTCGTTGCCCCAGATCGGACTGCTCTTTGGTGGGATCTCGGTTTTTGCTTTGTTCTTGGTGCGGGAAGGCTGGACTCGGTTGAACGCAGAGGCGCTGGTGCGGCAGCTGGAGACCGCTCAGCGCCAGCTGCAGGAGTATGCCGACCAGGTCGAGGAGCTGACAATCAGCCAGGAACGCCAGCGCATGGCTCGGGAGATGCACGACACTCTGTCCCAGGGGCTGGCAGGCGTGATCCTGCAGCTCGAGGCCGCCGACGGCTACCTCGAAAGCAACCGGCCTGCGCAAGCCCAGGCGGTCGTTGGACAGGCCCTGCGGCGAGCCCGGCAGACGCTGCACGAAGCGCGCCGTGCCATCCAAGCACTGCGCTCGGTGGCGCTTGAACAGAAAGGCTTTGCGGTTGCGCTGGCCGGCGAAGTATCCGAGTTCGAGGCCGCTTCAGGGGTGAGTGCCGAGTTGCTGGTTGAAGGTCAGCCTGGAGCGCTCTCGCCCGACACCGCTCACGACCTGCTGCGCATTGTCCAGGAGAGCCTGAGCAACGTCGGCCGCCACGCACAGGCCAGCCATGTGCAAGTCAGGCTGGTGCAAAGCGGTGCCACGCTGCAGCTCGTGGTGTGTGATAACGGCAGGGGGTTCGATGTAGCTGCCGCCTCGCAGCGCCCAGACTGCTTTGGGCTGCAGGGAATGCGCGAGCGCGCCCAACGCATTGGAGCCGTCCTCAAGCTGGAAAGCGCTCCCCACGCGGGGACAACAGTGACGCTCCGCCTGGGGGGCGCTCTTGGTCCCGAGTGCGTCCAGGACTTCCGTCCTCTCGCCGGCGTCCGCGCGGGGGCGAACACCGATGAGGAGGCTTCTCAATGACGGAACGAGCGGCAGAAACTGCACCATTGCCCATTCGCGTGGTCATTGCCGACGATCACCTGTTGGTACGGGAGGGGCTCAGAAGTATTCTGGCTGTGGCGGAGGACATTGTCCTGGTGGGGGAAGCGAGCGATGGCGCCGAAGCCGTGGAGTTGGCCGGGACGCTGTCGCCCGACGTTGTGCTCATGGATCTGCGCATGCCCCGCGTCGACGGAATCGAGGCCATCCGCCAGATCAAGTCTCGTCATCCGGCCATTGAGATCGTCATTCTGACGACATACGATGATGACGTCCACATCCTGCAAGGGCTTGGCGCGGGAGCGAGGAGTTACCTCCTGAAAGATGCGGGGCGCACCGCGCTGTTTGAGGCCGTGCGTGCCGCGGCCAGGGGCGAGTCATTGCTCCCACCCGAGGTTGTGCAGGCGCTGTTGACCCGGACGGAACAGCACAGGCGCGCCAAGGGGGTGGACCTGTCGGAGCGCGAGCTCGAGGTACTCCGCCTGATGACGACAGGCGCTGCCAACAAAGAGATCGCGGTGCGGTTAGGTATCACAGAGCGAACAGTGAAGGCCCATGTAACGAGCATTCTGAACAAACTAAACGTGAACTCGCGCACCGAGGCGGTGGCAGTTGCCATGCAGACCGGCTTGGTGACAAAGAGCAGTTGAGCAACGCAGGAGGGGAGTCATGAATCTGATCACATCTCGTTGGTTTCGGATCCTTGTTCTGTTGGGCATGGTGCTGGTGCCGGTCCTTTCCGCGTGCAGTCTCTCTTCTGCAGAGAGCCAGGCCACGGATGCACCGGGAACCGCCTCGCCCCGTGTGTCCAGTTCTGATCGCGTTTCAGCAGAGGGGGTCATCGTACCGTTCAAGAAGGTCGATTTGAGTTTCGAGGGATCTGGCCGCGTAGACAAGATTCTCGTATCCGAAGGGGACCAGGTCGTGGCGGGCCAGCTATTAGCCGTGCTGGAAACCAGGGATCTCGAACAGGCTGTGGTTCAGGCGGAGGCTCGCCTCGAGTCGGCGCAAGCTCAGCTGGCCAAAGCTCAGGCCGGGGCCCGGCCCGAGGAAATCGCTGAAGCGAAGGCCGGGCTGGCCATCGCGCAGGCCGCATCAAGTGCCGCTTCCGGAGCATTGGCTATCGCCGAATCCAAAGCCGCTGAGGCGGAGGCCAATGAGCGCGTGGCGCGGGATGGGATCGCGATTGCCGAGAGCCAGTTGGCATCGGCCCGGGCCGCACATCAGGCGGCAGTGGCGGCCTACGACAAGCTCAAAGCTCAGCCCACCGCGCGAGACCTGCAGATTGCCGAAAAGCAAGTGCAGCTTGCCAAGAACCAGCTCTGGGATACGCAGCTGATGGAGGAGGTCGGCCATGCCAATGAAGGCGAGGCAGAACAGCTCGAAGTGTCTGTGCAGGTTGCCGAGCTCAACCTCACCAAAGTGAAAGCCGGCGCCCGGCCTGAAGACATCGCCGAGGCGAAAGGGCTTGTGGAGCAGGCCGAGGCCAACATCAATGTCGCCAAGGCACGGGTGGCCAGGGCCCGGGCGCTGGCGGCCCAGGCGCTGGCCGGGCTCCAGGCTGCCCAGGGCGGGTTGCTGCAGGCCGGGGCCCAGGAGGAAAGGGCCGCGGCACAAACGCTTCAGGCCCAAGCGCAGCTCGACCTGGCAAACGCGGGCAGCCGTGTCGAAGACATCGCCGTTGTCGAGGCGCAGGTCAAGCAAGCCGAGGCATCATTGGCCGCGGCCAAGAACAATCGGGAAGACGCCCTGCTCAAGGCGCCGTTTGACGGCACAGTCGGGGCGATTCTGGTGGATGAAGGGGACCTTGTCGCGCCGCAGCTCGCAGCCGTGCAATTTGGCGATCTGCAGCGGCTCCGGGTTGAGACAAGAGATCTGAGTGAAATGGATGTAGATAGGGTACAGGTTGGCCAGCCGGCGACGATCATCGTCGATGCGCTGGGGGGTGAGGAGTTGCCGGCGACTGTCGCCAGTATCTCACCTCTGGCCACAACTGTGCGCGGCGATGCGGCCTACAAGGTGACCCTGGATCTCGAGCCCGGAAGCGAGGCCGGCCTGCGCTGGGGAATGAGTACCTTGACCGAGATTCAGACAGGCTACTACACTGCGCTCACGGAAGAAGACACCGCCCAAGTTTCTGGCGACGACGTGGTGTCGGCGCAGGCGGTCATTGTCCCACATAGGACCGCCGACCTCAGCTTCAAGTCATCCGGGCGCGTGCAGACGATTCTCGTGTCGGAGGGCGATCTGGTCACGGCCGGACAGCCGCTGGTCCAACTGGAGACACGGAACCTGGAACAGATCGTCCTTCAGGCTGAGGCTGGGCTTGTGCAGGCACAGGCAAATCTGTCCAAGGCGAAAGCAGGGGCCCGGCCGGAAGAAGTGGCGTCGGCTGAGGCTGCTGTGGCCATCGCCGAGGCCAACGCGCGCTCCGCCGAGGCCGCCGTGGTCGTGGCGGACGCCAAGGTGGCCACTGCGGCCGCCGCGGCCGAGGCCGCACAGGCCGAAAGCGACATGGCAGAAGCCCAGGTCGCGGTGATGCAGGGCGCGTTGGACACGGCGCAGGCCAAGCTTGACAAGGCCACTAATGGTGCTACAGAATTGGACATTCAGATTGCCGAGCGCCAGGTCGACATGGCAGTGGCCGCCTTGCGCATCATTGAGCTTATCAGGCCCGCGGCGAGGCGCTACCTCTTGGGCGCGCTGGCCGAATACGAGACCCAGGTGGAGATCGCGAAGCTCCAGCTGGGGGGCGTGAAGGAAGGGACCGGGGCAGAGGATATGGCTGCAGCGCAGGCGGCAGTGACACAGGCCCTGTCGGACATTCAGGCCGCTAGAGGCCAGTTCTCGCAGGCAGAGACGCAGGAATTGGTGGCACAGGCCGGCGTGCGGACCGCTGAGGCAGAGGCAGCTCAGGCCCGTGCTGAGGTAGAGGTAGCCATAGCCCAGGTTCAGCAGGCAGAGGCCCAACTATCCACCTTGAAGGCCGGAAGCCGTCCGGAGGATATCGCGGCCGCGGCGGCTGACGTGGCGGCGGCGACTGCAGGGCTCGCGTCTGCCAAGAATGCCCTGGAGGACGTCACGCTGAAGGCGTTGTTCGACGGAACGGTGGGCGCCGTTTGGCTGCACGAGGGCGAACTGGTCCAGCCTGCTGACCCCGTGATCACACTGGGAGACCTCAGCCTGCTTCGAGCGGAAACAGAGGACCTGTCCGAAGTGGACATCGGCCGGATCCAGGTGGGCCAGCAGGCAGCGGTGACGGTAGACGCCTTAGATGGCCAGGTGCTTCCAGGCACGGTGTCTCGCATCGCCCCAGTCGCGACCGAGCGGCGCGGCGACACCGTCTACAAGATCAGCCTTGACCTGGACGCTGCATCGGTTGGGAGCTTGCGCTGGGGCATGAGTGCCTTCGTCGAGATCGACACAGCCAGCGAGCCGGAGCTGTAGTCTGGCACCCGGCCGGCGCAGGTCAGTTCTCTGACCGCGGCCAAACCTGAACTTGCCGCCGTTACGGGCGAAGCAATGCCTGTCCCCGCGCCGATGGACGCGGGGACCCAGCCGCCCGCGCCTACGCAATCCGCTCGCCGGTGTTGGCGCCCGCAGAGACCTATGCGCCGCGCAGCCTGCCCAGCGCTGCGCCGGCGAGTACCTCTGCCCCAGCGCCGTCAAGCAGTTCGACGCCCAAACCGGCGCAGCGCCCGACCGTGATACCGACGCCAGTCATGCCTCTGGCTCCCCTGGTGCTGGTCGGTCCCCACCATCGCGCGGCGCTGACGGGCACCGACATCGTGGTTCTCGAGTGGCATGAGGTGCAGGGCAAGCCCGCTGATGCCTTCTACGCGATGCGGCCCGTAGTCGCTTTTGACCCCGCGTCCGGATGTGTGCTATACTAAAGTTACCCCAGTCCAGGAGCATGCAGTGGAGGAGCGAGTGGCAGCAGACGGCGCGATCCCGAGCTACGCGGTGCACGGGCAAGGACAACCCTTGGTCCTGATCATGGGCTTGGGTGGCACTAAGGAGGCCTGGGGCTTGCAGGTCCACGCCTTCAAGCGCCGGTACCGGGTCATAACCTTCGACAACCGAGGTGTTGGCCGGACGGGGGTGGGCCAACAGCCGATCACGGTCGAGGTCATGGCCCACGATACCATCACTCTGCTTGACCACCTGGGCATTGACAGCGCGCATATCCTCGGCTATTCATTGGGAGGCTTGGTGGCTCAAGAGGTCGCCATCCGGTTCCCACAGCGAGTGAAGAAGCTGATCCTGGTTTCCACGGTGGCTCTTGGCGCTGAGCCCGACCCCAGTACCGCCGGCATCCCAAATGCGCTCGGCATGGAACCCGCTGAGGTCCAACAGGGCATGAAGAGCGCCGACCTGGAGAAGATACTGCCGGCATTGACTGAACGGGCCTTCAATCGCCGGGGGTATCGCCTGCTCCTGAGACCGATGACCAGGCTCTTTATGCAGCGGATTGAGCTCGACGGTCTGGCGGGGCAGCTAATGGCCGCAGCACGTGCACGGACGCTGGACCGGCTAGGCAGCATCCAGGCTGCCACTATGGTGTTGACTGGCACTGGCGATCGGCTGGTCGATCCTGCAGCCTCCAGGGTATTGGCCAGCCGGATCCCCAACGCCAAGCTGGTGATGATTGAGGGCGGATCGCATGCATTTGCCATCGAGATGAGTCGCCACTTCAATCGGGCAGTGCTCGATTTCTTGAAGGAGAGCTGAGAAAACCGTCTGTTGCATCGAAAGCGCATCGCGCACTGTGAGCAGCGCCCAAAGGGCACCCGGGTGAGCGCCCGGGCCTGCCACCGCATTATATAATGAAGCTTTTCCTGGTTCCCACGCTCTGCGTGGGAAGATCTGGCCGGCGCTCCGCGCGCTCCGCGTCAGGATGTGCAGGCGCTCCGGGGTGCTTCGCAAGGCGATCCAGTATCGGCCAGGAAGGCAGCCTTGATTCTTCAGTGATTTTCGGCTATGCTGAGACGAGAGCAGGCTGAGGATGTCGGATGTCCCTTCGAAACGTCGCGGACGGTAGGAGGTGTTTGGTAAGAGTAACACTTACTGCGGTTCTTCATAAAGAAGATGACTTGTACGTGGCCGAGTGCCCCGAAGTTGGCACCGTAAGCCAGGGGGCAACGGTCGAAGAAGCGGTTGCGAATCTGAAAGAGGCCACCGAGCTTTACCTGGAAGAGTTCCCTATGCCCTTCCTCGGCAAACCCTTGTTCACGACATTCGAGGCCGCCGTCAGCGAGGCGGCGTATGCCTAAGCTGCGCCGAGTTTCGGCGCAGGAAGCCATTCATGCCCTCGAGAGGCTAGGGTTCGAGCAGGTGCGGCAGCGCGGCAGCCACGTCGTGCTCAAAAAAGAGACGCCTGAAGGGGAGATTGGATGCGTGGTGCCACTGCACCGCGAGCGGGCCATTGGCACACTGCGCGGGATTTTGAAGCAGGCTGGTGTGACGCCTGATGAGTTTGTGGACAGTCTGTAGTCTGATACGGACCCTTGTTCATGAGACGGATTGTAGAGACTGGAGGCATGCAGTGTCAACTATTACCATTTCTTTGCCAGAGAAGCGATTGGTCGAGCTAGGCGAGATGGCAAACCAACTTGGCGTTGGGCCCGAGGAACTCGTGCGAGCCAGCGTTGAAGAACTATTGACTCGCCCGGAGGCAGACTTTGAACAGGCGATGAAGCATGTCCTGAAAGA
>JBFYTF010000517.1:0-9147 GCA_041300865.1 Anaerolineae bacterium | reverse complement strand
GAGCTGGCACAACGGGATCAGCCCCTCAGGCAGCCGGACGTTGCCCTCGGCGTCGTGGAGAGGCACGGGTTCGGGATGGTAGGCAAACAGAAGCACCGATTCCTGGCCCGCTGCCGGCTCGGGGCCCTTGGGCTGCTCTGGCCCGGGCCTCGCGCGCCTCAGTGCGTGCCCGACCCGCCCGGCCATGCGCCGGAAGAAAGGCACGCGCTGCTGGCCATCCTCTGCAGGCTCTACCCCGTCCGCAGCTTTGTCCAAAGGAACCGGCTGCGCGGGCGGCGATTGCTCAACTGCTTCGTCCAAAGAAACCGCCTGCGCGGGAAGCGCTTGCTCCACAGCTTCGTCGGAACGAACCGGCTGCGCGGCCGGCGCTTGCTCCAAGGTCTTGTCGGGCATACCCTTCGCGTCGCTCGAAGGCAGGGCCTTGACATCGGACCGAGTGCGCTTCAACAGACGCCGCAGCGGCGATACGAGTCGGGTTACCAACCCCGGAGATTGGCTTTTCCTCTCTTCTGAAACTTGAGCAGAATCTTGGGCGGCGACGACCATGTGGCCTTCCAGGATCTGCGGCTCGCCCAGGACGTAGACACCTCGCAGATCCTGCTCGTCAAAAGTGAGGGCGCTCCAGCCCAACGCCCCCAGGAAGGGCGCTTCGTCGCGGACGGACCGCCGGCTGCCCTCGAAGGATTCGGCCAGGACGTGTGTCACGAGGCTGGGTGCCGTTGTGCTGCGGGCATAGTCGCCCAGGATCTGGCGCAGGCGCGACTCGGGCAAGGGCTCTGCCTCTGGCGCAGCCGGCCCTTGGGCCGGCTTTAGCTCCATCAGTGTTCCGGTCAAGATGCCGGCCTCGGCGAAGCAGATGACCGTGGCCTCGGCCAACGACTCCACCGACCGGGCGCGGCGCACCAGCGCGCCGAGCCGGGCCAGATCGGCCGTCCCCATCGTGTAGTTGACAATGATGCCCAGGAACAAGCCGGCCGGCGCGAGGCCAAAGATCATCGACGCGATCCAACTGAGCTGGTCGTCCGGAAGTCCCGAGTCTGGGCCAATGACCACTACGATGGCCAAAATAGCCAGGAGGGCGATCAGGACCCACAAGATCCGCAGGGTGCGCTGGATCACCCGCTCGAGCGGGGTCAATTTGGTCGTCATGGCCGGCATGCCGGCCATACGGGAGATGATGAGCCGCTCGTCGCCCACCTTCTGGACCAGGCAGGCGCCCCGGCCCGAGACGCAAATGCTTCCGGCGTACACCGGATCGCCGGCCCGCATTGTCTGCCAGCCTCGTTTCCCGCTCACCACCGACGCATCGACCGTCACCCGGCCCGCGCCCACCACCTGCCCGTCCACCGGCAACTGGTCGCCGGGGCCGACGATCAGCACGTCACCGCGCACGACGTGGCTGGTGTCGATGCTCCGCGCCTTGCCGTCGCGGATCACCGTGGCCTTGGGTTCCATCTGCTGTCGGAGCGCGGCCAGCATCCGCTTGACCAGCATCTCCTGGCCGACGTTGAGGCCGACGTTGAGAGCGATGGTCCCCAGGCTCAGGAGGGCGTCCAGCCACCTTCCCAACAGTGCCTGGGTAAAGGCCAGGACAACCAGGTTGAGGTTAAAGATGGAAAGGATGTTCTCGCGCCAGATCTGCTTCTTGGTGCGGGATGGTTTCAGATGGACGGCGTTGTCCTGGCCCTCCGACCAACGGGCGGCAGCCTCCTCTTGGGTGAGGCCGGGCGGCATCTCGGGCAACGCCGGCCGCTCCTCGATGGGGCGCCTGCGCCACCAGCGGGCCACGATGGCCGCGACAGCAGTCAACGCGGCCAGGGCCAAGCCCAGCCAGAGGAGCGGTCTCCACCTGCGTTTCGGGATTCGCTCGCCCACGGAGAACGACCTGGCTCCTACCACTCGCGCGCTAACAGGCCTTGCCTGGAGAAGGCGCACCGGCCGGCACCGGCGACCCAGCCTGAGAGAAGGCGATCCACAGCCCGGCAAGCAAGCGAACGGCCGGCAGCCCGTTTTCCACCATGGTTGTCATGGACAGCTCGTTCCCCTATTCCTTCTGCTCAACCATAGGAGTCATGCCGTCCCCAGCCCCCGCGCGCTGGCGGCGCAGATTCATCGCCAGGATGTGGATGCTGATGACCAGCACCCAGGCCGGGAAGATCAATGTCACCCACAGGCTGCGGCCGAGACTCACCATGAGAAACAGCGCCGCCAAGAAGGTCAGGAGGGCCAGCCAGCGCGGCATGTTACGGGTGCGCACCCAGACCGTGCCCAGCGAGAGCATGAACACTGCCGCCATGCGCATGCCATAAACGTTGGTGATCTGGTACACTATCTGCCGGCCAAAGGTATACAGGCCGCTGTCGATCATTTGGGCCGGGAGCGCGGCATAGCTGGCCAGCAGACCCCCTGCCAGCGCCGCCGAGACGAAGGCCATGGCCAGGAACAGCAGGCCGCTGCCCAAGAACACGCTCGCAAAGAAGCGGTCCTCCAATTCCCCGAGGCGGTCGCGCACCACACCGATAAACCACAGGAAAAAGATCCCGGCAAATGGGACGAGGCTCAGGGCCAGGGTCACCATGCCCCCCCGCTCCTCCAGCCAGGCACCGCCATCGGCCGGGTCGGCCGGGATGGAGACCCCGATGAGGACAAGGGCCGCGCCGAACAGCACGGCAAAGAGGATGCCGGCCACGGCCGCGGTGCGCGGCGTGCTGAGTCGCCGGGTGGTCAAGGGCTGTGCGGCGGCCGACACTTTCATCTTGTTCATTTTGTCTCTCCTCTCATAGCTGCTCGGCCATAAAACCTTCGACCAACGGGTCGGTGAGCGTCTGCTTCCGACATTGTCCGTTCCCTCTTTGCTACCTCCCGCTGTTTTCAGGCAGGGAGGGCGGCGAATCGGTCGGCTCCTGCTGGATCCGCAGGTTCACGCTCTGTGTTGGGAACGGACATTCGATCCCGGCTGCGTCCAGGGCGTGCTGCAAAGAGGTGAGCACCTGATCCTCAATGCGGCGCGTGTCGGCATACGTTTCGACCCACCACCGCACGCGAAAGATCATGGCCGAATCGCCCATCTCGGCGTAGAGGGCGTCCACCGGCTTGTCGGGCAGGACCCCTTCCACGCAGCGCACGGCGTCGGCAATGACGCTCCGGGCCATCTCGATGTCAGTTCCGTAGGCGATGCCCACGCGTGTCTCGGTCCGGTAGCGTGGATCGGGAAAGGTGTAGTTGATGACCTGGTTATTGCTGATGACAGAGTTGGGCACGATGACCATCCGGTTGTCGCGGGTGCGGATGCGTGTTGTGCGCAGGCCAATGTCGGACACGTCGCCCCAGGTGCCCTCGCCCTGGATCTCGATCCGGTCGCCGATGCGGAAGGGCCGGTCGACGAGGATGATAAAGCCGGCGATGGCGTCTTTGATGGTCTCCTGCGCCGCCAGGGAAAAGGCCAGGCCGGCCAGGCCCAGCGCCGTGGCAAAGGCGGTGACGTTGACGCCAAAGTGATCCAGCAGGATGATCACGCCGACAAGGGCGAGCACGACGCGGCCCATGCGCACCAGCAGGGTGATGACCGGCGCCATCTCCCCTTCGCGCCCGGCTTCCTCAAACCGCCGCTGATACCCGCGCTCAACCACCTCGATCGATCTCCACGCAATGCTAAAGGCCAAGAGCAGAGCCACGACATAGTAGATATCCCCCAGGAGTGTCTTGAGATCCGCACTCAAGACCCCCAGCCGTGTCGTGGCAAAGTCGAGGGTGGCGACGACGACCAGCCAGCGCAGCCCAGGACCGGCTTGCGCCAGGAGAACATCGTCGAGGTCCGTCCCGGTGCGGCGGGCCAGTCGGGGCAGAATGCCGCGAACTAATCCGGTGCCGATTCCGTACCCCGCCAGGACAAGCAGCAGCGAGATGGCCAGGTTGATCCAATCCGTAACAGCCAGGCCCAGGAACTCGGTCCCGGACAGCCCTGCCTGGGCGGCGATCTGGTCCACCGTCCGTTCGATCCCGCTCGGCGTGGCGGTTGGCTCGGGTGTCCGGGTTTCGACGACACCCTCCAGCACGCCGGTGGCGGTCGGCCCGGGCTCGGCACTCGCCTCAGGGAGTCCTTCTGGCATCTGCGTCGGCGGGGGCGAGGGCTGCGGGTCCGGCGTCTGGCGAAGTACCGCTGCTGTCTCGGTGGCGACAACCGAAGCCTGGCTCGCGCCCACCAGGCCGATCAGCAGGACAAAACCCAGGGTCAGGTACAAGACCCGCTTTTTCTCTCTCATCTCACTCACGGCTCGAAACGGGGCTGCCGCGGCCAACGCCCCTCGATCTCGACTGCCAGCGCCCAGCTCAGGAACGTGCAGATCAGCACCAGTAGCCCTTGGACCTTCGTCCCTTACTCGTCCGCGCCAAAGGCGGCCTGCAGCTTTGCCTCGTCCTCGGTGGACAGGGAAGTCTGCAGCACCTCGGCGTCGAATCCGGCGAACTCGTCCATCACCTTTTCCCTGGTCCAGCTTTCCACCAGCAGGAACAGCGCCGAGTGGCCGGGCTCGATCTTGTAGGCGATTTCTTTGATGAATTCCTCGTCCACGCCATAGTCGCCCGGGGCGCTGCTGCCCGCGTCGGTGGTCTTGCCCAGCCACGGCGCAGCGAACAGCAGGCCGATCAACATGCCCCAGAAGGCACCGCCCAAGGCGCCGGCCCCCACCAGACTGACTGCCTGTTTGACCTTGACCTTGCCGTCCCGCCGCCGCACGACGACAGCGGCATCGGCCAGGCTGAGCAACTGCTGCCTTTGCAGCCCCGCCAGTCTGTCACGCATCTGAGCGGCGCCGGTCTCGTCCTTGAATGCGAGTACTACGAGTGTTGCCATGCTACCCGCCGTTGACCCTTCTGCCGCGTGCACTGAATTGCACTGCACCACGCCCGGCGATTTCCCAATGGCTGCCCTGCCTCGCAGAGCAGGGCAGGGCAGCCGCAAACCAAACCGTTTCCAAAACCGGCCAGGATCCCGATGCCGGGGAGTCCAGCCCCGGGATCCCCAGCTTGCCGGAGGTGTCCAACAGACCCAACAGGCGTGTGTGGCCGGTTAGTATGTTCCGGAGTAGCCCGGCACACGCCTGCGTGCGGCGGCGCCGCTGTACCACGCGATGTCGGCCACGACGGCAAGCCCCATCCAGAGCCAATCCAAACCTACGATTCCGGCCGGGAAGACCAGGATGTACATCAGCGTCGTCCAGGGCAGAAAGATGAGGCCCAGTAGTGGCCAGAGCCAGGCGCCGTTGAACGCACGGTTCCAGAGCACCGGGTTGACCAGCCACCAGATCGCGCCCGCGAAGCGCGGGCCCAACACTACCAAACTCGTGAATAGACAGCACATCGTTTTTTCCTCCCCTATCAGTTAGTTGAGCTTTATGCCAGATGCAGCCTGGCCTTTTCCACTGCAGATCTTCTGCCCGCGACCTCTTGCAGGCAGCGGACTCTGACACGGACCCCTAGATCATGCTCCGGGGCACCACCTCCTTCCTAACGTTTCGCTCCTTCTTTGGCGTGCGAGTCTCTTATGGGGCAGCCTCAAGCTCCTTCTGCTTCCGAGGCAGAATGTCCAGGCCGGAGAAGCCGCGCCAACCCAACACGAACAGTGCCGCCTGCGAAAGGGCCAACCAGAGCCAGCCCACGGTGAAAACTACCGCCCCCAAGGTCAGCCATTTCGGAACGGCCGACTGGAGGTTGGACAGCCCCTGTTGCACGTCGCCGACCTGCTGGCTCAGGCCCGAGATCGTGGCCTCCATCTGATCGAGCGTGCCACCCATCTTTGACAGGGGCGTGGTGAGGGTCGAGGTCACACCATTGATGATTTCGCTTGACTTCTCGTCGATGGTCGTAACCAAGCCCTGGACCTCGCTGCTAAAGCTCTCCAGTTCCTGGGAGAGCTCGTCGAGAGCCGTGATTTCGGGTATGTCCGCCGAAAGGAAAGGGATGGCGTTGATGGCTTCGATGGCGCTGTTCACCGCGGCAACTGCCTCGCTGAGGGATGTCATGAGCTCTTGAGCCTTGTCCAGCAGAGGGCCGAGTGCGCCCTTTATCGCCCCCGAGAGGCCAGTCAGTAGCGGTTTGTTCTCCTCCGCGTTCGTGCCCAGGGTTTGCACGCCTTGTTCCAGGGCTGTGACCTGATCGCCGGCCTGCGTAAGCGTGGCATCGAGCTGGTCGAGCCCCTGCTTCACCGAGGCGGCCATGGTCTCGACGTTTGTGATCAAGTCCACCAGCGCAGTGGAAAGCTTGTCGCGGACAATCCACGTGCCGACGATGCCGGCCAGGCTCAAAAGCAAAACCAAAGTGCTGACGACCACTATAACAACCGCAAGGGCTCGCTCAAGAGTTCGCATCAGATCTGCCTGGCTCCTTTTCCATCAGTTCCTGTTTTCGGCCTCTGCCTCCTTCTGGAGAGTCAGCTTGTCGCCCTCACGGCGCAGCCTCTAATCTGGCTTGCAGGGCTTCACCGTTCCGCTTGATCAACTGCCGGTCTTCCTCAATCAATGCACCGGCCTGGCTTTCCGCCCAGATCAGGCGAACATGGCGCGACAGTGCCTGCCGCGCCTCGAGCGATTTCGCCTCCCGGCCAATGATGTCGATTACTTCGAGCATGTGCAGCAGAACAGTGGCATTGTCGCAGCTGCAATGGCGGAGAATGTCGAAGGCGGCGCTGAGCAGCTTGTCAAAGGCGACGGGCTCGAACTCAACGCGGAGCCGGCCCTCCCGGTCGTGGATAGTCGGGTGTTTCTCACCCTGCCGGATGAACAGTGCCAGGCCTTCACCGATATGATCCAGGCAAGTCAGGGCGGTGAAGGGGTCATTGATCGCCGCGGACATGGCTCGGACGGCCATTTCGACGGGCTGGTTCACCGCGCATTCGATATCCTGGGTGGGAGTGCGCTGGTTTCCAAGCCGGAAGGCGCCTCGGATTTGCTCGTCCAGCCGTTCGTCGACCCGACTGGCGGGCCAAACATGGGCAACCACCCCGCCGTGTCCAACAAAGTGCCCCGGCTGGCGCGGCAGGCGGACGAACAGGTCTCGTTCCGTTGCCAGGGCAAGCAAGTACTCCGGATCGACGTATTGGATGTAGCCGGCCTCCGGCACACACACCTGATGGCCCGCCGAAGCCACCATGGTTTCCGGCGCGCCCTGGCCGCTGTGGCTTTGATCATTGCTCGTGACTTGCTCCGGTATCTCGGCAAGAACCGTGTCCATCAGCTGTGCTCCCGCAGCAGCCGCGATATTGGGAGCCTGGAGCATGGTGCTTATGTGTTGGATAAGCAAGATCAGCGAGCCAAAGGTAGCCGTCATCAAGAGCAGTCCAACCGTGGCCGTAAGTTGAGGACCTTCAGGCTGTACCTCGACCGGAGGAACGGAAGTGGCAGCCGCGACGCAGTAGACAAACGTAGCCACAAACATGCCCAGGACCAGCTGCGTAGTGCGATCGCCCAGGAAGAGGCGTATCAGGCGTGAGCCGTACTGGCCCGCGACCGTCGACAGGGGCAGGGTGAGCAGCGTGAAAACCACCCCGGCGGTGGACAGGGTGCTGGTGCCGATGGTTACAAGCAGACTGCGCAGTTGATCGACACTGCCCGACAGGATGATGTGGCTATTCTGCAGCAGCGCATTGGGGACTTGCATATCTACCCAGTACATCACCCGGGCCAGCAACAGCGCTGCCAGTGCCATAACCGCCGGCGCGAACCAGAAGCTCACCTTGAGGCGGTCCCAGTTGTAGCGAGCTTTGACTCTTCTCGTTGCGCGGCTTTTCATACGGCACCTCTGTTCGGCATCGAACATCATGCCCCTGTCGGCAAAGAGGTGGTGAGCCGGAGGCTCCCGGCTCACTCCGATCGATCCCTTTTCTCGCCTGTTTCCCAGACCTGACAGGCCTAAGACCTGTCAGGTCTGGGTCTAGACTATCCCAGCAGTTTTTGCTTGGCCGCCGCAAACTCTTCATCGGTCAGCGCACCCGAGTCATGAAGCTGGGCGAGCTGCTGAAGCTGGGCCATCATGTCTGGCGCAGGCGCCTGCTCAACCGGAGCGGCATACTGCTGCACCTGCGCATCGGCTACGCCCTGCTGATACGCCTGGTCATACTGCTGCTGCGCAGCAGCATCTTGCTGCGCATATTTGGTCTGCTGGCGGTGGCGTACTGCACCGGCAGTGCCGACGACAACCGCCGTGCCTACGGCAGCGGCACCTACACGAGCGATAGGTCTTCGCATCATGGCTCTTCTGCGCAACATATCAACCTCCCCATCTGTATTCGGTCAGAGTCTCAAACCTGCGATGACTCAACCTGGGCAAACAACTCCAGCGTTTCATTCACCACCTCGAACGGGATCCGGTCGTGCAGCAGCAGCCGGCCATTCGCCCTGACCACAGCTTCTGCGAACTTGACCGACCACAGATTCTCAACCAGCAGTACCGCGGCGCTGGTGTTCTTTTCCATTTCCCCGGCGATCATTTCGATATCTTCGACTTGAATGATGCCGCTGATTTCAACCTCCAGCGGATCGAAGACGCTCAATAGATCGGGGGCCAGCTGCTGCATTTCGAGGGCCTCGTGATGCCCATCTTCATACTTCCGGATAACGACAAGATCGATCAGCCGCACGATCTTGTTACGGACCAGCTCGAGCAGCTCCGGCACGATCTCCCCTTTGAGCTGGTCGGTGTGGAACTCAAGCGCAAGAAGATCAACAGGACCGTAAGTCATTGGATTTCTCCTTTCATCAGATAGTATAGGACTTTCTCATACCTCGCGTCAGGCGGATGCCGAGACTTAGTCGAGTGGAATGAGCGCCTCTGCCCACCAGGCGGGAGGCGGCACCGCCACGGGTTGGAATGGCACACGCTGTTTGCCCGGCGTCGGAGGCAACTGGTCAAATGGCTTGCCTGACGAGCGACCACTGCTTCCTTCGTCACGTTGAACACTGTCAAGTCCTGCGTCTGGACCACGGGACCGTCGTACACTGATCCAAGCTCCGAGAAGACCATGGAGATGACCTGGGGCGAGAGAAGCGTATGCCACAGGCCGGCCACACGCGGCTTCACCAGCCCGAACACCTTGCCGGCAGCTTTCGGCGAGGTGTGGGCGGCATTCAGCGCGATCGTCGCCCGCTCGATAGA
>JBFYTF010000515.1:0-3631 GCA_041300865.1 Anaerolineae bacterium | reverse complement strand
GTCTATGCCCTCCAGACTAGCAACCGGGGGCAGCCGGGAAGGCCGGCCCCCAGCCGCACCCGGCATCCACTGCACCTTCAGCGTCCGGCCCAGGACCCGGGCTGCCATCTGGGCCGTGGTGCCGCCGCAGATGGCCCGCGCTCCCTGGGCCGCCATGAAACGGTCTACTACCTCGCCGTCCCGCTCGGGCTGGGAGGGCGGCCCGGTGAGGACTGTCAGGGAGCGAGGCTGACGGACGCGCATGGCCACCGCCGTGGCATCGTCGCCGGGGGCGCCGTCGTACAGCTTGAGGCAGGTGCGGCGCAGCGAGCCGACCAACTGGTGGGCGTCGCCGCGGGTGTCGGCCCAGCGGCGCACCGCCTGGGCGATATTGTTCCAGCCCCATCCAAAGCGGTACAGGCCGCCCACCCCGGCGTGCACGTAGCCGTCGCTGACCATGACCATGTAATCGCCCTCGTCGAGCTGAAAGCGCGACTCGCGGATGGTGCGGCCTGCCACCTGGCGCTCCTGGCCGGGCAGGGCCATCAGCTCGCCCTTGTGGATCCAGATGAGGGGCTCGCTGTCGTACTCGACCAGGCTGGCATCGCGGCCGTTCTGCACCTGGAGCACGGCAAAGGTGGCATAGGCCAGGTGCCGCTGCTGGCACTCGGGCAAGGTGGCGGCCAGGGTCTCGATCACCTCATCGACGCTGGCGCCGCCCTCGAACATGGTCGAGGCAATCTCCACGGTCAGGGTCGAAAGGATGTTGGCCTTGACGCCGCTGCCCAGGCCGTCGGACAGGACGACACTCAGGGAAGTGGGGGTGCGGGCGACCTTGACCCAGTCGCCGCACAGCTCCTCGCCCTTTTTGCACAGGCTGGCCCAGGCGACTTTAACGATCTGGCTCATCGCCGGTCTCGATCATGATCCGGGCCAACTGGCTCAACAGCAGCTTGGTATCGGCCGTGGTTTCGCCCAGCAGGCTGGCAATCTCGTGGGCCACCCTCATTTGCTGGTTGATGACCTCCTGGGTGCGCTGCAGGGTCTCGCGGCGCAGGCGGTCCATCTCTTCACGGCGCAGCTCGCGCTCGGTCACGTCGCGCAGGATGGCGACGATCAGGTTCTCGCCCTTGACCGGCACGATGCTCTGCTCGGCCACCAGATTGTCACCCAGGTGGACGACGCGGTTGAGGGAGGGCTGCCCGGTGTTGCTGACCTGGACAAACTGGTCCAGCACAGGCAGGATGTCGCGCAGGGGCTCGCCGCGCACGGCCTGGCGGTGGCAGTGGAGCATGGCCTCGGCCGAGGGCGAGATGTCCTGGACGCGCAGGTTGCGGTCGACGATGAGGATGGCCAGGGGCGCCACGTCCATGACCACGTTGGTCAGCGACTCGGCGCGGGAGCGCATGTAGGGAATGCACATCGTCGCCTCGGCCATGCCTCGCAGCACGGCCACGGCCTTGTCGCGGCACGAGTTGTAACCGCAGGCGCCGCAGTTCAGCTCGTCCTGGGATGAGTACTTTTCCACGGTTTGCAGCACGGCCTGGATCTGCTCCTCGGTAAAGTGGGGCACGGCCACGCTATAGTCATGATACTCGCGGCCCAGGGGCGGCCACTCGTCGCGAGCGGGCAGGGGCTGGGGCTGGCGCCGCCGGGCGTAGGCCATCACCCGCTGGCGGGCCAGGACGACGTTTTCCTGGTCCATGAGCGCCGGGCCGTTGATGCAGCCGCCCTCGCAGGCCATGAGCTCGACCAGGCAGGCCTCCATGGCGCCGGAGCGAATGCCCTGCAGAACGCTCTGGCAGGCGCTGATGCCCGAGGCGACCAGGGTATGGCTCGACAGAACGTCGGTCTCTAGCCGGGCAGTGCCCACCAGCCCGCCCTCGACCGGAAAGAGACGGGCGCAGGACCTGTCTGTCTCCACGGCAGGCAGCGGCGCCGGGCCGGGGAAAACGAGGCCGCGCTCCGCCAGCCATTCCTCCAGCTCGGTAAAGGTGATGGCCGCGTCAATGACCCCCGCCACGGCCGGCGCCTCGATCTCGCCCTTTTTGGCCACGCACGGTCCCACGAACACCAGGTAGACCTGCGGGCCATACTTGTGGCGCAGATAGTGGCCGTGGGCGATCATGGGCGAGACGATGGGCGCCAGGTGGCCGATCAGGTCGGGGTAATAGTGCTCCACCAGATTGACAATGACCGGGCAGGACGAGGCAATGATCGGCCAGCGCTGCGGCTCGCGACCGGCGAGCTCGCCGTGCGCCAGGCCAACCATCTCGGCGCCAAAGGCCGTTTCCCCGGCCGCGGCAAAACCCAGGCCGCGGAGGGCCAGCTCCATCTGGTCAAAAGTGAGCATGTCAAAGTAGGCCGGGGCCGAGGGTGCGACCGTGGCCACCACGGTCCGGCCCGCGGCCAGGGCGGCGCGGATGGCCGGCCGGTCGTCGCGCACCACCTTGGCCCGTTGGGGGCATTCGCGCACGCAACTGGCACATTGGATGCACAACTCGGGAATGATCTCGGCCTGCCCGCCGCGGACGCGCACGGCCTTGACGGGGCAGGTACCCACGCAGCGGTAGCAATCGCGGCAGCGGGCCGGGTTGGTGCTGATCACTCCCCGGTTGACGGTGAGTTGGCTAACGTTCATCGTCTCTCCTGTGCTGTGACGCGGTCACGCCGCCACCTTCGCGAGCAAGGGCACGATCTCGTTGTAGAAAAAGGCCTCGCCGTCGGCAGGCTGGATGCCGCAAAAGACCTGGTCTTCGACCCGGATGGAGATGCCCAGGGAGCAGTGCTCCATGCAAAAGGCGCCCATCAGCTCGATCTGGCCGGCCAGGCCCTCTTTGTCGATCAGTTGCTCAAAAGTGGCAGCGACACGGTCCGAGCCGCGGACGTAGCAAGAGCTGCCCACGCAAATGGTCACGGTGATCATTGGTTCCTCCTTGTGAGTTCGACGTCGCCGGCCAGGGCTACCTGGCACGGCCCGGCGGGCTGGACGAGAGCGGCCGGCGCCAGCGGCTCGACCCGCACGGCGCACACCTTGAGCTCGGGGATCTTGGCCACGGGGTCAAGGGCGTCGTTGGTCAGGCGGTTGACCGGCGACTCGGCAAAGTGAAAGGTAGCAAAGACGCTGCCCGGCGCAGAGCGATTCGTGAGACGCGCCCGGGCGCGGATCTCGCCGCGCCGTGAGGCGACCCGCACCCAGTCGCCGTCGGCGATGCCCAGCCGGGCGGCGTCCTCGGGGTTGATCTCGATACGCTCCTCGGGCGCCACGGCGTCGAGTCCGGCCGAGCGGCGGGTCATGGTGCCGGTGTGATAGTGATAGCGGATGCGCCCGGTGTTCAGGTAGAACGGATAGTCCGCGTCGGGCAGCTCGGCGGGCGCGATCAAGTGGATGGCGTGAAAACGGCCCTGGCCGCCGGCAAAGCGGTCCTTGTGCAGGTAACGGGTGCCGGCGTGATAGCGTGTGGGGCACGGCCACTGCAGGCCGCCGGCTTCCAGCCGCTCGTAGCTGATGCCGGCATAGATCGGGGTCAGGGGCGCCAGCTCGGCAAAAATCTCGGCGGCCGAGGCATAGTCCCAGTGGCGGTGGGGTGTGAGGCGATCGGCGCCGTGGCGCGGGGCTGGAGGCATGGCGGTCGAGTCCTGCACCAGGCGG
>JBFYTF010000475.1:0-7893 GCA_041300865.1 Anaerolineae bacterium | reverse complement strand
AGTCGGGAAGACTGGGATAGTGGATCTCTCCACCTATCGCGCTTTCAACACGAACCCACTTGCCCGCAACGCGGTCGTGCTCATAATAATCTCCCGCGACCCACCCCTCAAAAGTTACGTCGACCTCGCCCGTAGGATCGCTGATTCCAGGTGCCGTAACTGTGACTGGTGAGCTCTCATCCGCTTCACTGGTGCCCAACTCGGCGGCAACCGCTTCACCGGCAACCTCCGTACCCTCCGCTGCACTTGCCGCTCGCGTCTCATTGCCCACGCCAGCGACTTCAGTCGCCACGGCGACAACAGGTGTGGCACGAAGAGTTGTAGAGGTGGGGCCATCTCTGCCATCGCAGGCAGCGCAAAGTATGATCACAGACAGCGCGAGAAACGGAACAGAAAGCCTATTCATCCAGGCTTTTCTCACCAACCTTACAGGCTAGCTGCTATTGTACAGGATGGAGCGACACGCGTCAAGGGCCTACAAAATGGCATCTCGCAGAAGCGGCGTCCTCTTGACAACCTTTGTGTCTTGTGGTAAAATGCAGCCACACGAAAGTATTCGAGTGCTATTCGAAAGCAAACGCAAGGATGGAGAAGCTTTTTCTGCAAGAAAGACTCGACCAGATCGTGACCCTCCTCCACGAGGAGGGCCGGATATCGGTCGCGGAGCTGAGTGACCGGTTCGGCGTCTCGGCCGTGACCATTCGCAACGACCTCGCCACCCTCGAAGGGCAGAGACGCCTCGTCCGCACCCACGGCGGGGCCATGCTCCCACCCCCACCCGACTCGGACCTGCCCGCCTTTGCGCTGCGCAAAGAGCTGCACCTGGGCCAGAAGGAGCGCATCGGCCGCGCGGCGGCGGAGCTAGTGCGCGACGGCGACGCCATCGCCCTCGATGCCAGCACCACGGCGTGGCAGATCGCCCACCACTTGAAGGACCGGCGCGAGCTGACGGTCGTGACCAACGGCCTGTTCATCGCCCTCGAATTCGTGGACTCGCCGGGGGTGACCGTCGTCATGCCCGGCGGCACGCTGCGCCCTGCCTCCGCCTCCCTGGTGGGCGAGGAAGGGGCCTGCATTCTGGAAGGCTACCACCTGCAGAAGGCATTCTTTGGTGCCGGTGGCTTTACCCTCGAGGAAGGGCTGACCGACACCAGCCCCGACGAGGTCGATCTGAAGCGCCGCATGTTAGAGCGCTCCAAGGAGGTCATTGCCGTGGTCGACAGCAGCAAGTGGGGCCAGGTCACCTTCGCTCCCCTGGCCAACGTCGAGCAGCTGCAGCGGGTCATCGTCGACGACGGCGCGCCCGAGGACATGGTCCAAGCCCTGCGGGAGCGCGGCGTCCAGGTGGTGCTGGTATGAAAGATGGAGGGGAGGCCGAGATGGACGTGAGGCGCTTAGAGGCCGGCCTGGTGGATCTAGACCCCGCGGTGCGCAGCGCCGTCGTCGCCGGGCTGGCCGGGCTGCGCCAGCAGGCGCCGCCACCACTGGACGGCGCGGGCGTGGTCAACATGCACTGCCACACCTTTTTCTCTTTCAATGCCTACGGCCACTCACCGTCGTCGTTGGCCTGGCTGGCACGGAAGCAGGGCTGGGCCGCGGCGGGTATCGTCGATTTCGACGTCCTGGACGCCGTGGACGAGTTCCTGGACGCCTGCGAGGTCCTCGGCGTGCGGGGCAGCGCCGGCATCGAGACGCGGGTGTTCATTCCCGAGTTCGCAACCCGGGAGATCAACTCGCCCGGCGAGCCGGGCGTCGCCTACCACATGGGCATCGGCTTTACGGCGGGCCGCGTGCCGGAGGCAGTGGCGCCCATCCTGGCCGGCCTGGGCCGGCGGGCCGCCGAGCGCAATCAGGCCATCGTCGCCCGGGTCAACGCCTATCTCGACCCGGTGACCATCGACTACGAGCACGATGTGCTGCCCCTCACCCCGGCGGGCAACCCAACGGAGCGGCACCTGGTGGCCGCCTACATTACCGCCGCTGCAGGCTCCGTTCCCGATCCCGCTGGGTTCTGGGCGGACCGGCTGGGCGGAACGCGGGAGGAGATAGCAGACATCATGCAGTCCCCGGCCGGCTTCCAAAACCTGGTGCGGGCCAGGCTGATGAAGCAGGGCGGCGTGGGCTATGTCACGCCCGAGTCGGGCATGTTCCCTACCGTGGACGAGTTCCACAACCTGATCGTGGCCTGCGGTGCCCTGCCCTGCCTGGCCTGGCTCGACGGGCTGTCGGCCGGCGAGCAGGACATCGAGGAGCTACTGGCACTGACGATAGGCAAGGGCGTGGTCGCCCTGAACATCATCCCCGACCGCAACTGGAACGTGGCCGCTCCCGAGCTGCGCCGGACAAAGGTGCGGAACCTGAACCGGATCGTGGAGCTGGCCCGCGACCTGGACCTGCCCCTAAACGTGGGCACCGAGATGAACAGCCCGGGCCAGAAGCTGGCCGACGAGTTCGACGCGCCCGAGCTGGCCCCGCTGCGCCCGGCGTTTCTGGAGGGCGCAGCCATGATCTATGGCCACACGGCGCTGCAGCGCACCTGCGGCCTGGGCTACCAGAGTGCCTGGGCGGCGGGCCACCTGCCAGGCCGCCGCGAGCGAAATGCCTTTTACACGCGCACCGGCCGCATGCTTCCGCCGGGCAAGGTCGCGCAGGTGGCTCTCGGGGCGGTGTCCGACAACCTGGATCCCGGCCAGGTGCTGGCCGCCCTCGGCGCGTAAGAGCGGAGAGGACGCGATGACTGACAAGTTGAGCGAGTATCAGAGCGGGCGCGGGCCGCTGCCGGAGGGCAACCGGCTGTGGCCGCTGTACGGTGCCGGGTTCGACAACCTGGGCCAGGCCGGCGCGCCCATCGAGGTGCCCATGCCCGACTACGGGCCTGACGAGCTGCTGGTGCGCCACGACGCCTGCGGGCTCTGCTTTTCCGACATCAAGGTGATCCGCCTGGGCGAGGAGCACCCCCGCATCTACCGCGATATGCGCGCCAACCCGGTGACGCTCGGCCACGAGGTGAGTATGACCGTCGTCGGCGTCGGGGAGAACCTGCGGGAGCAATACCGCGCCGGGGACCGGTTTATCATCCAATCCGACGTCTTTGTCGGCGGCGTGGGCTATGCGTACGGCTACGAGATCCAGGGTGCGCTGTCGCAGTACGGGGTCATCGACCAGCGCATCCTCAACGGCGACGACGGTAACTATCTCATCCCCGTCCAGCCGGGCACAGGCTATGCCGAGTCGGCGCTGACCGAGCCGTGGGCGTGTGTCATCGCCGCCTACCAGCTCCAGTACCGGACCATGCTCAAGGCCGGCGGCACGGCCTGGATCGTGGGCACCGGCCGCGCGCGGCCCGGGGACGGCTACCGCATCGGCCAGGGGTTTGACGCGGACTCGCACCCGGCCCGGCTGCTGCTGACCCGGGTGCCGGCCGCGTTCGAGGGCTGGCTGCGCGAGCGGGCGGCAGCGCTGGGCATTGAGGTTCTGGCCGCCCCGGACCTCGGCCGCCCGCCCGTGGCGCCCGTGGACGACGTGGTGCTGCTTGGTGCCGACCCGGAGGCCGTCGAAGCGGTCAGCCCCCACCTCGCCGATTTTGGCATCGTGGCCATCCTGGACGACGAACCCATGGCGCGCAAGGTGACGGTCGACGTCGGGCGGGTGCACTACAACCGCTGGACGTACGTCGGCGGCCGCGGTCCCGACGTGGCCGAGGCCTACGGTCGCGTGCCGGTGCGTTCCGCCCTACGACCGGGTGGGCGCGCCTGGTTCGTCGGCGCCGGCGGGCCGATGGGGCGCATGCACGTCCAGCGCGCCATCCAGCTGGCCGCCTCGGGCCACGGGGCACCGGCGGTCATGGTCTGCACCGACGTCAGCGACCTGCGTCTAGACGACCTGCGGGCCAGCTTTGCCGCCGAAGCCGAATCATGCGGCGTGGAGCTGCTGTGCCTGAACCCCATGGACCGCGCCGCGTACGAGGCGGGCATGGCCCCCTTTGCCCAGGATGGCTTTGACGATATCGTGGTGCTGGCGCCCGTGCCGGCCGTCATCTCGGAGGCGGCCACCCACCTGGCACCCCAGGGGGTGATGAACGTCTTTGCCGGCGTCGCCCGCGGCACGATGGCGGCCCTCGACCTGAGCGACGTGTATCTGAAGGACGTGCGCGTCATCGGCCAGTCGGCGTCGAACATCGACGATTTGCGGCTGATGCTGCACCAGGCAGAGTCGGGCGAGCTGTTGCCCAACCGCTCGGTGGCAGCCATCGGCTCGTTGGCCGCGGCACGCGACGGGCTCATGGCGGTGCAGGACACGGTCTTCCCGGGCAAGGTGGTCATCTACCCCAATATCCGGGAGCTGCCCCTGGTAGCGATCGCCGACCTGCGGGAGGCGATGCCCGGCGTCTACGACCGGCTCAAGGACGGGCGGGAGTGGACGGTGGAGGCGGAACACGAGCTGTTGCGCCTGATGCTGCCCTGACGAGGAGGCACCATGACACAGGTGTTGGCAGACAAGATCGCCCTGGTGACGGGCGGAGCGCAGGGACTGGGAGCGGCCCTGTCCGACCGGCTGGCCCGAGCCGGGGCGCACGTGGCCGTCGCCGATCTAAACCGGGAGGGGGCAGAGCGGACGGCGGCCGAGATCGCAGCCCGCACAGGGCGCCGGACCCTGGGCCTGGGCGTCGACGTCACCGACGAGGCGCAGGTGGAGGCCATGGTGGCCCGCACCGTCGAGGCCCTGGGCCGGTTAGACATCCTGGTGTCCAACGCGGGCGTCCTCATCGCCGAGGCGGTGGACGAGTTCCCGGCGGAGAAGTGGCGCCTGGTGATGAACGTCAACCTGTTCGGCTACTTTCTGTGCGCCAAGCACGCCGCCCGGGTGATGAAGGCCCAGCGCAGCGGCGCCATCGTCCAGATCAACAGCAAGTCGGGCAAGAAGGGCAGCTACAAGAACTCGGCCTACGCGGCCAGCAAGTTCGGCGGCATCGGCCTGACGCAGAGCCTGGCCCTGGAGCTGGCCGAGGTTGGGGTGCGCGTCAACGCCGTCTTCCCCGGCAACCTGCTGGACTCGCCGCTGTGGGTAGACTCGCTCTACAAGCAGTACGCCAAGAAGTGGGGCATCACCGAGGCCGAGGTGCGGCAGAAGTACATCGACGAGGTGCCCATGAAGCGCGGCTGCACCTACGACGACGTGGCCAACGTCGTCGTGTTTCTCGCCTCGGACCAGGCGGGCTACATGACGGGCCAGGCCGTGAACGTCACCGGCGGGCAGGAGATGAGATAGGAGGGCAGCACGATGTCCAGATTCCTGGCCTTTGACCTGGGCGCCGAGAGTGGCCGGGCCGTCGTGGGCCGGATCGACCGCGACCGGCTCTACCTGGACGAGATCCACCGTTTTCCCAACGGCGCGGTGCGCGTCCTGGACAGCCTGCATTGGGACGCGCTGCGCCTGTGGAGCGAGATCAAGCACGGCCTGGCCCTCGCCGCACGGCGTGCGGCGGACGACGGCGAGCCCCTGGCCAGCATCGGCCTGGACACGTGGGGCATCGATTTTGGTCTCCTGGCCGCCGACGATTCGCTGCTGGGCAACCCGTTCACCTACCGCGACCGGCGCACGCAGGGCATGCTCGACGAGGCATTGCGCCGGGTGCCGCGGGCCGAGATCTATCGCCAGACGGGCGTGCAGTTCATGGAGATCAACAGCCTGTACCAGCTGCTGGCCATGGCCCGGGCCGTCTCGCCGGCGCTGGCCGGGGCGCGCACCCTGCTCAACATGCCTGACCTGTTCAACTTCTGGCTATCCGGCGTCAAGGCCAGCGAGTTCAGCATCGCCACCACAACCCAGTTCTACAACCCGGTGGCCCGCGGCTGGGCGCACGATCTCCTCGACCGGCTGGACATCCCGAGCCACTTCCTGGGCGACATCGTCCCGACGGGCACTGTGCTGGGCCGCCTGCTGCCGTCCGTCGCCGCCGAGGCGTGCTGCGACGCGGTGCAGGTGGTGGCTGCCGCCGGCCACGACACCGCCGCGGCCGTGGCCGCCGTGCCCGCCGCCGGCGAGGATTGGATCTATATCAGCTCAGGCACCTGGTCGCTCATGGGTATCGAGGCTCCGCAGCCGATCATCGACGAGCGCAGCCTGGCCTACGATTTCACGAACGAGGGCGGGGTGGGCGGCACGATCCGCTTCCTGAAGAACATCGTCGGGCTGTGGATGGTGCAGGAGTGCCGGCGCGAGTGGCAGCGGGCGGGCGAGGCGCTGACCTACGACGAGCTGACGCGCCTGGCCGCCGAGGCGCCGGCCTTCGGCCCCCTGGTCGTGCCCTCCAACAGCCGCTTCGTGCCGCTCGGCGACATGCCGGGCCGCATCCAGGCCGCCTGTGCCGAGAGCGGGCAGCGGGTGCCGCAAACGCGGGGCGAGATCGTGCGCTGCGCCCTGGAGAGCCTGACGCTGGAGTATCGCCGGGTGGCCGAGCGCCTGGACGAGATGGCCGGCCGCCGGCTGCCGGTGGTGCACATCATCGGCGGGGGCTCGCGCAACGGGCTGCTCAACCAGTTCACGGCCGATGCCACGGCGCGGACGGTAGTTGCCGGACCGGTGGAGGCGACGGCCATCGGCAACGTGCTGGTGCAGGCCCTGGCCCTGGGCGAGATTGCCTCGCTGGCCGAGGGCCGGGCGCTTGTGGCCCGCTCCTTCGACGTCCAGACCTTCCAGCCGGCACCGGAGGCCGGCGCGGCCTGGGACGCGGCCTACGAGCGCTTTCTGGGGTTGAGGGAAAGCCGGGAATGAGCGAGCTGCCGCCACCGCTCATGACGTCGGAGCCGGGATCGTTTGCGCGCACGACCATCGTCGAGCGCAAGCCGCAGATCCTGCGCCAGGTCATGCGCGACAATGCCTATCCCGCGCCCGTGGTGCATGCCCTCGAAGCATTCCGCGACGAGCTGGCCCAACGGCCGGTGCAGCCGCTGACCGAGCAGGCGCCCGATGCGGCGTCGTGGAATCTAGCTGTGGCAACGTATGAGGGCCGGACCTGGCTGGACCTACCCTGGTACCTGGCCGAGACCTACTTCTACCGGCGGCTGCTCGAGGCGGTGCACTATTTTCAGCCCGGCCCGTGGCAGGGGCAGGATCCGTTTGGCGTGCTCAAGCGCCAGGAGGAAGAGCAAGCGGCCGCATGGCTGACGGCGAACCGGGACGAGCTGGCCGCCGTCGAGGATGACTTCCCGACGCTGCTGCACTCCAGCCTGTGGGGCAACCGGGCCGACCTCAGCCACCTGGAGACGCGGGAGGAGGCGCAGAGCGGGGCAGCCACGCACCAGGAACGACAGCTCATCCTCGTCGACGACTCCGAGCGCGTGCAGGCGCTGCTGGCCGCCGGGCTGAGCTGGGTGGACGTCGTGACGGACAACGACGGCCGGGAGCTGCTGTTTGACCTGGCCCTGGCCGACTTCCTGCTGCGGCGGAACTGGGCCCGCCGGATTCGCTTCCACCTGAAGGGCCAGCCCTTTTTCGTGTCCGATGCCATGGTTGCCGATGCCCGGCGGCTGGTGGCCCGCATTGCCGGCGAGCCGTTGGGCCGGCGCCTGGAGAAGTACCTGGCCAGCGGCCGGTTGGCCCTGTCAGACCATCCCTTCTGGACGACCCACCTCGGCTTTCGCCACCTGCCCACGTCGCTGGCCGCCAGCCTGGGCAGCGCCGGCCTGGTCATCCTCAAGGGCGACGTGAATTACCGGCGGCTGCTCGACGACCGGCACTGGCCGTACACGGCACGCATGGCCGATATCGCTGCCTATTTCCCGGCACCATTTGTGGCGCTGCGCACCATCAAAGCCGAGCTGATGGTCGATCTCGCACCGGGCCAGGCGGAGCAGCTGGCCGCCGAGGATCCGGAGTGGCTGATCAACGGCC
>JBFYTF010000357.1:0-3243 GCA_041300865.1 Anaerolineae bacterium | reverse complement strand
AGGCAGCCGTGCCCGCCCGCCTCGTGGCCCGCTTTGACCTGCTGGCCGCCGACCCCGGCCGGCGCCTGGTCGTCGTCGACTGGAAGACCGTGTCCCGCCTGCCGCTCCGGGACAGGCTGGCGGAGCGGCTCCAGACCCGCGTCTACCGCTACCTGGCGGTGGAGGCCGGGGCGGCGTTCAACGGAGGCCGGCGCCCGGAACCCGAGCAGGTGGAGATGGTCTATTGGTTCGCCGCGCACGGAGGGCACACCGAGCGCTTTGCCTACGACAGTGCTCAGCATGCCGCCGATCGCCAGGTCCTCGCCGCCCTGGCGGCCGAGATCGCCGCGCGCCGAGAGCGCGACGAGGCCATTTGGCCCCTGACCCCCGACCGTGAGCAGTGCCGCTTTTGCAGCTATCGTTCCCTCTGTGAGCGGGGGGTCAAGGCCGGCAGCCTGGAGAACCTGGAAGATGACGTCGAGAGCCTCGACATCGAGATCGACCTCGAGCAAGTGGCCGAGGTTGAATTCTAGCCACCCCAAAAGGACAAACACATGAGCCGTAGACTGGGCCGCCTCCTTCTCGTCGCCGAGTTGATCGTCCTGGCCGTCCTTGTCGGCCTGGCCGTGCCGCGCTTTCTCCGGCAGCGCAGCGTCAACATTCCCCTGGGGATGCCGGGTCCCGTGGAGCTGGATCTGCCGCCCGGCTTCGAGGCGGACATTTTTGCCGGCGACCTGTCCCGGCCGCGGTTCATGGCCTACGATGAGCAGGGCATCCTTTTTGTGGCCGAGGCAGCCGCCGGCCGCGTGCTGGCCCTGCCCGACCGCAACGCGGACGGCAAGGCCGACGAGACCATCGTCGTCGCCGAAGGGCTGGATATCCCCACCAGCCTGTCGTTCTATGACGGTTGGCTCTATGTCGGCGAGACGTCGCAGGTCATCCGCCTGCGCTTGGACGACGACATGCGGGCAGTGGAGCGCGAGGTGGTCGTGCCTGACCTGCCCCAGGGCGGTGCCCACACCAGCCGCACCGTGGTTCTCGACGGCGAGGGCCGGCTGTACGTGTCCGTCGGCTCCAGCTGCAACGTCTGCGTCGAAGAGGATGAGCGCCGGGCCGCCATCTCGGTCTACGCGCCCGACGGCAGCGGCGGGCGGGTCCTGGCCCGCGGCCTGCGCAACGCCGTGGGCCTGACGATCAACCCCTCCACCGGCGAGCTGTGGGCGACCAATATGGGCCGCGACTGGCTCGGCGACGACGAGCCGCCCGAGACGGTGTACATCGTAACCGACGGCCTGGATGCCGGCTGGCCCCGCTGTCACGCCGGGCGCATCGTCGACCCCGACTTTGGGCAGGAAGGCGCCTGCCAGGGCGTGGCGGTGCCGGCCGTCGAGCTGCCGGCCCACGTCGCGCCCCTATCGCTGGCCTTCTACGACGGCAGCCAATTCCCGGCCGAGTACCAGGGTGACCTGTTCGTGGCCCTGCACGGATCCTGGAACCGCTCGCAGCCGGCCGGCTACAAAGTGGTGCGCATCGCCGTGGACGAGAACGGAGCGGCGGGCCAGGTCGTCGACTTTGCCACCGGCTGGCTCCTGGCAGACGGCGCCGTTCCCGGCCGTCCTGCCGGCCTGGCCGTGGCGCCCGACGGCAGCCTGCTGGTGAGCGACGACAAGGCGGGGCTGATCTACCGCATCCACTACCGGCCCTAGGCACCTCTGGCCGATGGCTTGTTGACGCTGTGACTCGCTGGCTCGATCCTCAGCCTGTGCACGTACCCGCCGCGCTGCGCCGCGCCGTCGGGGGCCATCCGCTCGTGGCCGAAACGCTTGCCCGGCGCGGCATCTTGACCCCTGAAGCCGCCCGGGCTTTCCTGGATCCCGCGGCCTACGCCCTGGCCTCACCCCTCGACCTGCCCGATATGGACCTCGCGGTGGAGCGCCTGCGCCGGGCCGTCGACCGGGGCGAAGCGCTGGCAGTCTGGGGCGACCTGGACGCCGACGGGCAGACGGCGACTGCCCTGCTGGTGGAGGCGTTGGGCAGCCTGGGGGCAGTGGTGCGCTTTGTCGTCCCGACGCGGCGCGAAGGCCACGGCCTGCGACCTGAGGGCGTGCAGCGCCTGGCCCTGGAGGGGATCCGCCTCATCGTCACCTGCGACACAGGCGTCACCGCTCACGCGGCGGCCGGGCTGGCGGCCAGCTTGGGCGTCGACCTCATCGTCACCGATCACCACGTGCCCGATCGCGATGCGGAACCCGGCGGGCAGGTGGACGGTTCTGCAGGCACGGTGCGACTGCCGCCCGCCCTGGCCGTCGTCAATCCCTGGCGCCTGCCCCCGGGCCACCCCCTGGGGCCGCTGACCGGCGTGGGCGTGGCCTTTGCCCTGGCCGAGGCCCTCGATCCGCAGGCTGCGCGCCGCGCCCTGGACCTGCTGGCCCTGGGTACTGTGGCCGACGTCGGCAGCCTGACCGGCGACAACCGCGCCCTGGTGCAGCGCGGGCTGGAGGCGCTGCGCCACACCTCGCGGCCGGGTCTGCACGCCCTTTACCGCCGCGCCGGCGTGCGGCCTGAAGGCCTGACCGAGGAGCACATCGCCTTTGCCCTGGGCCCGCGCCTCAACGCCCTGGGCCGGCTGGCCGACGCCAGTGCCGGGGTGGAGCTGCTCCTCACCGCCGAACCGGGGCGCGCCGCCCTGCTGGCCGCGGACATGGAAGCACTCAACGCCCGCCGCCAATGGCTGACCCGGCAGGTGATGGACGGCGCCCTGGCCCAGATCCGCGAGGTTCCGGCGCTCGAGCAGGATCACGCCGCCCTGGTGCTGAGCGACCCCGGCTGGCTGCCGGGCGTCACAGGCATCGTCGCCGGGCGCCTGGCGGAGCAGTTCGGCAAGCCGGCAGTCCTCATCGCCGCGCCTGCCACCGGTGAGCTCGCCCGGGGCTCAGGCCGCTCCGTCCCCGGCGTGGACCTCATCGCGGCTCTGCGCCGGTGCGCCCCGCTGCTGGAGGACTATGGCGGGCACCCCGGTGCCGCGGGCTTTGCCCTGCCTCCGGAGCGCATCCCCGCGCTGCGCGCCGCCCTCTCGCAGGCCGTGGCCGCGCAGGCAGCCACCGCGCCCCAGCCCGTCCTGCGCCTCGACGCCATCGTGGAGCTCCCGGAGCTGAACCTGGACCTTGTGGCCCAGATCGGCCGCCTGGCACCCTTCGGGCGCGGCAACCCGCCTCCCATCCTTGGCGTGCGCAACCTGCGGGTTTTGAGCGAGACCGCCCTGGG
>JBFYTF010000431.1:0-2966 GCA_041300865.1 Anaerolineae bacterium | reverse complement strand
CCTCCGCCAGCCCCGCGATGGGTGTTCACCAGGCCCGACAAAGAGAGCTGGGAGATGATCTTGGCCAGGAACGGAGCGGGAATGTTCTGTCGTTCCGCGATCTCGTGCGTAGATGAGCGTGCACCGTCGGGCAGGCCTGCAAGGTCGAGGATGAGTCTGACACCATAGTCAGTCCGTCTGCTGATCTCCATCGGTCTTCCTTTCGCGGGGCGCCCCCCGGCAAAGATACTCCAGCAGAAAGGCAGGCTCGCCGGCATGCCCGCCGGGCCTCGCATGCGTGCTGAATAGGACAAGTTTGGCCCAATTGTTCACCATTATATCCACTGGACTTGTTTTTGTCAAACTGGCATATCGCGGGTATAATGGCCGCGAACAACTGCAGGATTCCGAGCGGGGAGCTCAAGATGAAGGAACAAGTGATTGGCCAGCGGATGCTGAGGCCAGACGCGGTGGGTAAGGCAACCGGGTTCACGCTCTTTCCCGGGGACCTGGAGATGGAGGGTGCCTTGAGCATGAAGGTCCTCTTCGCCGACCGGGTCCACGCCCGCATCCTGGCTATTGACACGGCAGAGGCGGAGCGGGTGCCGGGCGTGGTGGCCATCCTGACACACCGTGATGTCCCGGTCAACGAGTATGGGCTGATCTATGCGGATCAGCCTGCCCTGAGCGGCGACCGGGTGCGCTCGATCTTTGACCGGGTGGCGCTGATCATCGCCGAAAACCGGCGGGCTGCCGCCCGCGCCAGGGACCTGGTGCGCGTTGAGTATGAGGACTTGCCGGCCTTGACCGACCCGCGGGTGGCTATGGTGCCGGGCGCGATCACGATCCACGAGCGTTGGCCCGACAACGTGCAGAGCCACCAACGCATTCGCAAGGGCGACGTCGCAGCCGTCTTTGCCCGCGATGACGTGGTCATTGTCGAGTCGGACTATTTCACGCCCCACCAGGAGCACGCCTACCTCCAGCCCGAGGCAGGCCTCGGCTTTATCGACGAGGAGGGCCGGGTAGCGGTCCACTCGGCCGGGCAGTGGTCCCACGACGACCAGCACCAGATCGCGCACATGCTCGATCTGCCGCTGGAGCAGGTGCGGGTCATCTATGCCCCCGCGGGCGGCGCCTTTGGCGGGCGCGAGGACATGTCGGTGCAGCACCTCCTGGCGCTGGCCGCCTACTGCCTCGCCAAACGGGGCATCCGCCGGCCTGTCAAGGTGGTCTGGGATCGCAAAGAGTCGTTCCGGGGCCACCACAAGCGGCATCCCTACTACATGCACTTTCGCTCGGCCGCAACGCGCGACGGGCAACTCCTGGCCGTGGAGGCGACCCTCATCGCCGACATCGGTGCCTACAGCTCGTCGAGCTCGGCCGTCTTGAACAACGCCGTCAGCGTCGCAACCGGTCCGTACGAAGTGCTCAACGTCAAGGTGGACGGCTACAACGTCTTTACCAACAACATTGTCTGCGGCGCGTTTCGCGGCTTTGGCTCGCTACAGGCCACCTTTGGCGCCGAGATGCAAATGGCGCGCCTGGCTGATGCCCTGGGCATGGACCCGGTGATCCTGCGCCTGAAGAATGCCCTGCACGAGGGCTCGATCCTCGCCACCCAGAGCGTCGCGCCGGCCGGTGTCTCTGTGCGCGAGACGCTGATGCACGCCGCAGAGGTGGCGGGCTGGACGGAGGGAGGAAAGCCACAGCTCGAGGGTGCGCCGGCCGAGGGACGGCTGCGGGGTATCGGCGTCGCGGCCGGCTACAAGAACGTCTGCTACAGCTTTGGCTTCCCCGAAAAGTCCACGGCGCGCTGCGAGCTGTACGGCGAGGGCCACATCGAGCACGCCGTGGTCAGGACCGGTGTCTCAGAGGTAGGCCAGGGCGTGCTGACCGTCGTGGCCCAGGTGGCAGCCGAAACCCTGGGCATCGCCTACCAGCAGGTGCAGGTGATGAACGAGGACACGTCACAGGTGCCCGAGGCGGGCAGCTGCAGCGCTTCGCGCCTGTCGTTCATGGCCGGCAACGCCGTCAAGGTCGCGTGCGAGGCGGCCCTCGAAGCCTGGGAGGCAGGGCAGCGGCCGGCAATCGAGGAGCGCACCTACCGGCCCCGCCCCACGACCATGTACGACCCGGAGACCGGCGTCTGCGACCCGCACGTGACGTACGGCTACGGGACCCAGATCGTCGAGGTCGAGGTGAGCGCCGACACCGGTGAGGTCCGCCTGGTGAGGGTCTGGGCGGCCCACGACGTGGGCCAGGCCATCAACCCACTCCACGTCGAGGGCCAGATCGAGGGCGCCATCGCCCAGGCAGCCGGCTGGACGCTGCTGGAGGATTTCCGCTCCGAGAACGGCCGGCTGCGCACCAAGAGCCTGGCCGACTATCTCATCCCGACCGTGCACGACATGCCCGACATCCAGCCCTTGATCCTGGAGATCGCCGACCCCCAGGGGCCGTACGGCGTTCGAGGCCTGGGCGAGATGCCGATGCTCGTCCTGCCGCCGGCCATCCTTGACGCCATCCACGACGCTACGGGCCTGTGGTTCAACCGCCTGCCGGTGCGGGCGGAGGACGTGCTCCTGGCGCTCAAGGCCAGAGAACGAGCTGCCGGCCACGAGAGCCCTGGCCAGGCTGCTGCAAGGAGGCAAGAATGACCGTCGAAGCCAGGGTTACGTGGGTCGAGGACGGCCGGTTCCTGGGCGTGGCCTCCTCCGGCCACGGCATCGTCGTCGACGCGAGCCAGCAGAAGACGGGCCCCTCGCCCATGGAACTGCTGCTCATTGGTCTGGCGGGCTGCACCGCGTCCGACGTCCTCACCATCCTCCAGAAGAAGCGCCAACCCGTGACCCGCATCCAAGTTCTTGTCGAGGCCGAGCGGGCGCCCGACCCGCCCCGGGTGTATACCAGCATCCACCTGGAGTACCTTGTCTGCGGGCACCACGTCTCGGACAAGGCCGTGGAGGACGCGATCCGCCTGTCGA
>JBFYTF010000428.1:0-3600 GCA_041300865.1 Anaerolineae bacterium | reverse complement strand
CATGACGGTCGAGCATCTCGACCTGTAGATCCAGAATCCGCTCGCGCAGCTCCGCTGAGCTTTCGTCCACCAGGATCAGCAGGTCGTAATCGGAATGCGTGCGCGCGTCACCCCGGGCCCTGGAGCCAAACAACCTCCTGACCGACGCCTAACGCCTCCAACTCGGTGCCCTGGGGTCCGTTACCGCGGATGACCCCGAGGAAGACGCCATCTGGGAGCGCTACCTACGTGACTGAAGCTGTCCGGCCAGGTGATCGCCCGCCTGGTGGAGGAGATCCGCAACGTCACCAGGCCCTGGCCCAGAGACGCCAAGCCACTATAATCCCGGTCAGAATGACAAGCAGGGCGCGCCATGAAGACCGACCACCCCATCTATCTCTTCCTCTCCGCCGGTCCGGAAGCCTTCCGGGTGCTCACTGGCGGGCATGAACTGGAGGGTCCCTATCGCTTCTGCTCCCTGACCCTCAAAGGTCTGGAGCGGCGCCTTGATGCCCTCTTTGAGCCCGAAGGGCACTCAGGCCCGGTCTATGTGGTCGAATTCCAAGGTCAGCGCGCGGACACGGCTTGGTACAATCTCCTGACCAAGATCGGCCTCTATGGCGAGGAACATCCCCAGCGCGACGTCATCGGCGTTGGCATCTTTCTGCGCGAGGCGGACGTCCCCACCTATCCCCGGTGGGCGAATGACCCCATGGCGCCAGTGCTCAACGTCGTCCTGCGCCGGGTGCTACCCGCATGGCTAGCGCGGGAGCCGGAGAACCCTTACGTCGCGGTGTTTGCCCCGCTGCTGATCGACGATGACGCCGACCTGCGCGCCCGCGCCCCGGCCCTGTGGCGCACCGTGCAGGAGGCGCCCTTGGCGGAGGACGTGCGGGACATCCTCACGCAGGTGTTGGAATTCTGGTTTTTCGAGCGATTTCGCGGCCTGACCGCGAAGGAGGTTTGGGCCATGTTGAACCTGGTAACCCCGATTCAGGAGACCAAGGCGTATCAATCCATCTATGCCGAAGGCAGGGACAAAGGTTGGGCCGAGGGCGAAGCGCAGGGCCTAGCAAAGGGCAAGGCTGACGATCTCAAACGCCTGCTCAGGCGGCGCTTCGACACCATGCCCGCCTCGGCCGAGCAGCGTATTGACGCAGCGTCAATCACCCAACTGGACGCCTGGCTCGACGGCATCTTCGATGCCTCCAGCGTGGAAGCCTTGATCGGCACCGAGCGGGACTGATCCCTGCCTGCTTGAACGCCCCGCGAACCGCCTGCGCGACGAGCGCGGGCTCAAGATCATCCGCGACCATGCCACCATCGTCCGCTACAACAACGTCCGGGCGGTGATCAAGCTCCAGTTCCACGACGTGGACGCCTTCATCCACCCCGCGTATCGCGGCAACACCGAACTCCGCTACGTCATGAAGACCGAAGACACCCGCCTCAGCCGCGACCACTTCGCCCGCCTGGTGGAGGAGATCCGCACCGTCTCCTGCCTCCCCATGGCCACCCCCTTCGACGAGGCCTCGGTAGACCTCTGCGTCGAATTCGACATGCCGCTCATCAAGATCGCCAGCTCGGACATGAACGACTGGGTCCTGATCGAAAAGATCGCTGCACCCGCCGCCCGGTCATCGCCTCCAGCGGTGGCGCCTCCGAGAAGGACCTCGACGACCTGGTGCGCTTCTTCGCCAAACGCAGCTACAAGGGCGAATCCACCCTCATCCCGGCCCTGACGGCCGATTCTGCCCGGCGTGTGGTGAATCCATCACCGACCTGGCCGAAACCGAGCGCGTCATGCGCGAGATGCAGGCGTTCAACCAGCAGGTGAATGCCGCCATCGTTGATTCCCACTTCATCGCCAGCGTGCGCAAGAAACTCCAACTCGGCCAGTGCGAAGCAGCCGAGCTGTTCGGCGGCGGTGTCAATGCCTTCTCGCGCTGTGAGAACGGCAAGACCAAACCGCCGCTGGCCTTGGTTAGGTTACACACGCTGCTAGATCGACACCCCGAGTTGCTCGGCGAACTCAGCGCCAAATGAGTTCAGGGTCCAGCCAGGAACACGCACCCTAAACGCAAAAAACCTGGCCAATGCCAGTTTTCGCCACGCCCGACAATCTTAACGCCCTGCTGGGATCCGAACTGCCGGCATACGCCCAACGCTGTTGCCCCCGATTGCACTCCGGTGGCTCGCCGGATTACCCCGCAGCGATGGGCTATGCGCCGCCAATCCTCAACTAGCCTTCCCGCCGGCGGCCGGCACCGCGCTCGCCTCCAGCGCCGCCCGGGCCTCCCGCCAGGACTGCGCCTCGCGCAAGGCCTTGAGCGCCTTGTAGAGATCATTGTCCAAGGTCGTCTGGTAGCGCGTCAGCAGCTCGGTCTGGGTCGGCAGGGCCTGGCTCTCCATCACCAGCAGGCTCACCTCCCGAATCCGCTGCTTTTCAATCAACGCATCGAACAGCTTGAGGTGCTGGGCGACCAGTTCTTCCCAACCGCCGTACTCCGCCAGAATCACCGCCTGGATCTGGTCGGCGTCGACCCCGTGCACCCGCAACAGGTGCGCCTGCAGCGCCTCCGGCAAACGGACAAAGGGCGCCGGCGCGCTGATAACCTCCTCATCCACCAATGCCTGCCAGGCCGCGCGTTGCTGGACCAGATCCGCCAGCAGGTTGGGGTCCTCGTCCGCACCGACCGGCAGGGGCGCCGCAATGCCCCGCCAGGCCTCCTCGGGCAAGCCCAGGCGCTGGGCCACCTCCCGCGCCTGGGCCTCACCGCAAGTCCGCCGATTGAGATTCACCATCGCCGCCTCCGCCCGCACGAACCGCGCCTTGCGCCACAGGCAGATAGCCACCTGCTCCACCAGGCCCGACTCCACCACCCCGACGGGCCGATACTCCGCCATCAGGTCGTCCAGCAGTTGCCCGAAATCCGCCGGCGACTCGCCCGCGATCAGCAGATGGCGGCTGAGAAAGCCGTGCTTCAGGGCATTGTCCCGGGCCACCGCCTTGCCGGCCGCCGTCCGTGGCCCCGTGCTCCGCAGGGCATTGCGCCGATTGGCCGCCACCTAGCGGTTGCTGGGGGTTGGCGATGGGTCCAGCGGGGTGGCGAGGTCCGGCTGGGCCAGGTGGTCAGCAGGGGAACCGGTCATGGTCTTGGCCTTAAAAAGAAGGAATAATCAGGTATATGGGGGCCACAATTGCAATTCATCAAGGGGAATCCGTCGTCCGCCTGCCCAGCAGGAAAATGGCTTTGTTTCGCAAAATGATCTTTTTTGGCCGGCCCGGAAAAAATCGAACGAGGAATCGAACAAGGCTTCCAGCGAGGGGAGCAAAAGGGTCGGCTGGAAGGCCAGGTCGCCACCCTGGCGCGACAACTCAGTCGTCGTTTTGGGCCCCTGTCCGCAGAAACCCGGTGCCGCCTGGATGCCGCGACCCAGGAGCAACTTTCCTCTACCTGTATCGCCACCGCGTCACCCGTCCCTGGCAAGCGGTGGTAGTTTTTCCGAATCGCCAGGCCGACACGGGTATCATCACCCCCTACGAGGGTCTGCTCCAGTGTGGCTTGCTGCGCCGGGTCTATCTACAGGATCTCCTGGAGGTAGAAGCATTGAGCTTTG
>JBFYTF010000423.1:0-3330 GCA_041300865.1 Anaerolineae bacterium | reverse complement strand
CCGCCTTCGTTGGCGAGGGCCACGCAGTATTTGACCAACTCCTCGAAATGGAAACCGCCAACAGCCGACTTGAACTCGATGCGGCTGCCTTCCGGTGTGGAGATAATGACCCTGAACTGATTCGGTGTGGTCACTTCGGCGCCTCCGCGCGGGCCAGCAGGTCGTCAAAGTCGTAGTTGACGCTCGTTGCCCCGAAATCTGGCTCCCTGCGGAAGGGCTTTTTGACGTAGCAGACCCGGTGCGAGCCATCGTCCGCGTATTCGACGATGGCAAGAATGAACTCGTCGGGCTTATTCAGGGAGTAAAGGATTTCGTTGCGGGTGGCGGTGATGGTGGCTGCTCCGGCGACCCGGCCCTTGACCTCGATGAAGCGGAGTTTGCCGCTGCGAGGATCCAGGCTTTCGATGTCGTAGCCGAACCTTTCATATTCGTGGTCCACCGGCTCGAAGCCCAGCCCGCGCTCGACCTCCATCACGACCCCGCGGGCCCGGGCAGCCAGGGCCTGCTTGTCCACAAGGGCCGCCGCCGCGCGCACCCGCTCGCCCCTCATCTTTTGAAGCAGCCCGCAGGGCACCACCACAAAGCCGCCCAGGACGACCGGCGGCAGGGCGGATATCCGGCCTTCCAAATCAAGCTGCGCCAGGCGCCGCTCAAGCCGCCCCTGCAGCTCGTCCGCCCGCCTCCGGGCCTCCTGGGAGTTGAGCTGCGCGTTGGGCCTTCCGGCCTGCTCCTGGAGCTTGAGCACCTCCGCGCGGTGGTCCCAGTAGGTGATCTCCTTGGTCAGCCGGTCCTTGACCGCGGCGCGGGTCTTCTCGATCCACTCCAGCCGCCCGCGGCGCACCTCCTCGAGATGCGCGGGCACCACCTCGGCAATGGCGTGGCCCTGGGCTTGCGCCTCGAGCTCCCGGCCGATCCAGGAGCACTCGGGCTGGTCGAGGATCTGCTGCACCGTGGGCTCCCCGGGGCGCAAGGGGCGGTAGTCCAGGTAGGGCGCGTAGCGCGGGTGGCGGATGCCGCCATGGGGGCTGATCTCGACGAAGAGCATCCGCTTGGAGACCAACCGGCGCTCGCCGGAGGCGGTGAGGCTGGCGTCCTGGATGCCGTGCTCCAGGCAGAACACCACCCGGGGGCGCTCGCCGGGGTCTTTCACATCCACCAGCGCCGCGCCTCGGCGCAGCAAGTCGCGGTGGCGCTCCAGGGTGAGCTCCAGGGTGGCGTCGAGCAGCGGGTGGCCCGGACACATGAAGGCCGCCGGAGGCTGCCCCTGCGGGGCGATGAGCGGCTTTTCAAACACGATGCGCTCATAGCGCGCGAGCACGGGCTCCCTCAGGCCGATCAGCCGGTCGCGGTGGCGGATGGGCGCCGGCACATGGGTCACCTCGTAGCGCTGCGGCTCGCGCTGGCGCACGTTGCCGCCCAGCTGCCGGAAGGCCTCCAGAAAAAAGGACTCCACAAAATTCGGCTGCAGCCGCCTGGCCTCGGCCCGCTGCATGTCGGCCCGCACGCGCTGGAGCCGGCTGGCATCCATGACATCTCTCGCAAGGGCGCGCTCCTCGAGCAGCTCCTGGAGCTGCGCGCGGTCCAAGGCGCCCGCCACGACCTGCGTCAGCCGCACCCGCACCTCCGGCCGCTCGCCGTAGCGGATGGCCTCGATGAGCAGCTCCCGCAGCGGCCGGCCGCCGAACTGCAGCTTGCCCAGCACGTCGTACACCTGCCCGCCCAGCGCCCGGCGGGCCTCCTCGAGCTTCTCGAGCAACGTGCGGTAGACGTCCCCCTCGCGGGTCTCCTCGGCCACCAGGTTCCACAGGTGGCAGACCTCGGTCTGGCCGATGCGGTGAATGCGCCCGAAGCGCTGCTCGATGCGGTTCGGGTTCCAGGGCAGGTCGTAGTTGACCATCAGGTGCGCCCGCTGCAGGTTGATGCCCTCGCCGGCCGCATCGGTCGCCAGCAGCACCTGCACCTCGGGATCGTGCTTGAAGGCCTCCTGCGCCTTGAGGCGCTCCTCCCGGCCCATGCCCCCGTGGATGACCGCCAGGGCCTCCGCGCGCCCCAGCAGCGTTGCGATGCGCCCTTGCAGGTAGGTGAGCGTGTCGCGGTGCTCGGTGAAGACCACAAGCTTCTGCCGCGGCGAGGGTGCGGGCTTGGCGATCGGCCCGGAGCCGTAGGCGGCGGCCGGCTCGGCCACGCGCTCGGCGGCGGCCCCCGGGGTGAAGATCACGCAGAGCAGGTTGGAGAGCTCGCGCCACTTGCGGTCCTCCCCGCTCCGGCGCACCGTGTGCGCCAGGGCCTCCAGCCGCTCGAGGGCTGCGATCTCCGCCTTGAGCTCCTCGATCGTGCGCGCCGCGGTGGCCTCGTCGAGGATCTGCTCCTCGGCGGCCTGCACCTCGTGGTCCGGGGCCTCCTCCAGGTCCTCCTCGTCTTCCGCTTCCAGGCCGGCCGTGGCCGCCAGCGCCGCGGCAACCGCCCCGCGCTGGAGCAGCTCCACCTCCCGCTGCCGCTTCTGCAGCCGCTCGCGGCGGCGGCGCAGCGACTGGTAAATCGCCTCCGGCGAGGAGGCCAGGCGCCGCTGCAGGATCGTCAGCGCAAAGCCGACGGTGCCCGCGCGCTTGTCGTTCTGCAGGGCGTCGGCCCGGTTGAACTCCTCGCGCACGTAGTCGGTCACCGCCTTGTACAGCCGCGCCTCCCCGTCCGAGAGCCGGTAGGGCACCGTGTAGGCGATGCGCTCGGGAAACAGAGGCGTGCCGTCGAACTTTAGCAGCCGCTCCTTCACCATGCGGCGCATCAGGTCCGAGACCTCCTGGGTGTGCACCCCGTCGCGAAAGCGCCCCTCGAAGCGGTCCCCGTCGATCAGCGCCATGAAAAGCTGAAAGTCCTCCTCCCGGCCGTTGTGGGGGGTGGCCGTCATCAGCAGAAAGTGCCGCGTGAGGCCCGAGAGCAGCTGCCCCAGCCGGTAGCGCTTGGTGTACTTGATCTCTTTGCCGAAGAAGGAGGCCGACATCTTGTGCGCCTCGTCGCAGACCACCAGGTCCCAGCGGCACTCCGGGGCCATGAGCTTCCCGCGCACCTCCTCGTTGCGCGAGAGCTTGTCGAGCCGGGCGATCACCAGCTGCGTCTCAAGAAACCAGTTGCCCGTGCGGGCGGCCTCGAGCTTGTCGTTGGTGAGGATCTCAAAGGGCAGCTGAAACCGCCGGTAGAGCTCATCCTGCCACTGCTCGGCCAGGCTGCCGGGGCACACGATCAGGCAGCGCTGCAGGTCGCCGCGGACGATCAGCTCCTTGATGAAAAGACCGGCCATGATGGTCTTGCCCGCGCCGGGATCGTCGGCCAAAA
>JBFYTF010000409.1:0-15000 GCA_041300865.1 Anaerolineae bacterium | reverse complement strand
TGGCCCAGCTGAGGGGGTTAGCCACGTTGCCGCCCATACGGGCCCAGTCGACACCCTCGGGCGCTACATAGTCGGCGTCGCGCGCACGAGTAACGTCGGCCATGCTGGCCGCGCCGGGGCTGATCATCTGGCGCACAGGGTTGATGGCCATGTCAGCGATCTGCGCGGCCCCGATGACCGGGTCTGCTAGGCCGTGCAACGCGCGCTTGAACAGGGACGTTGGTTTCTTGGCCGGAACCACGTCGGCGTCCGTCCAAGACTCACCCGGCCCCGCTACGTCGGCGTCGGTCCAGCTCATTTGTAGCCCCTCGTTCCGTCGCTGTACTCCACCCCGGTGCGGCCGTCTTTCAGCTTGACCTCACGCACGACGGTGGGCGGGGCCACGTTGGCCCGCTCGGCGGCCACGGACTTGGCCCCCTTGGGCCCAGCAATCTCGCCGAGGCCCTTGATGGCCAGCTCGCGGTTGGCCTTCTTCTGGGCCAGCACGCCCGGAGAATCGCCGGGTTGCGGGAAATACTGCAGACGCGCGTTGTCGAACTCGCTCGGCTGAATGGCCGCGCCCGACTCTTTGCGCAGGATCGCGTTGATGAAGTTGCGCTGGGCCTGCAGCACCTTCTGCTCGTTCTCGGGGAGCGCGGCGTTGACACCCATGCCGATCAGCGGCGTGCCGTCGGTGGCGCGTCCCGCGGCCACCGCCACCGGGCTGTAGTTCGTGCCGACTGAATCCAAGACGTTGTGCGCCTGCGCCGCCCGGGTGCCGTACAGCACCGCGTTGCCTTGGGCCTCGGTGAGGGGCTTGTTGGGCTCGGGCTTCGCGCCCACCGCGCCCTTGTAGGGGACGGGGGCACCGATCTCGTTGTACTGGAAGAGCGCGCCGGACTTGGTGTGGCGGTAGATCGGGTTCTGGGCCTCGTCGGCACCAATCACCATGGCCTGCCCACCCATGCCACCACTGCCGCCGCCGCCCGAGCCCTTGGCCGCGATGACCGCCAAGGTGTTGGCCAGCTTTTTGTCGTTCTCGGCGATGCGCTGGTCCGTCGTCAGGCGGTACTTGGCCTCGTCCTCGCGCTTCTCGCGGGCGAGCTTCTCCTGCGAGGCGATGGTGGCCTCCTTCAGCTCCCGGGCCTCCTGCTGCTTCTGCTTGGACTCGATGTTGGCCACGTTGTACTTGGAGAACAGCTCGGCGTCGCGCGCCAGCGCGGGGTTGTTGCCCGCGGCCAGCGTGTGCCGCAGCACCCGGTCGAGCGTCATCGGCTGGGCCTGCACCCCGGGCACGCCCGCTTGGTCCTCTGGGGACTGCATGACGTAGTTCTCGGGGATTGCCGCACGGCCCTCGACCTCTTGCGGCATGTTCGCGCGCCACTGGTCGGCGTGCGCGCGCTGGGCCTCAAGGGCCTGCCGCTCGGCCGCGGCCGCTTGCGCGTCCGCTCGGCTGGCTTCGTACCCGCCAAAGGCCTTGACGACACTATTGGCCGCGCTCGGCGCGATCCAGCGCCCGCCGACCATCTGTGCCTGCGGGGTGTCCGGCATGGCCTCCATCTGCTTGCGCAGGTACGCGGCCAGCTTCTGCTGGCGCGCGACGTCGGCGGTCTGCGCGTTGAAGTCCGGGGCGGCGTTGGGGTCGAAAATTTCAGCCATTACATGCCTCTGCGGTTTGGGGTGAACACCCCCTCAGGCGACGTGGTCCCGGCGTAGGCCGCGCCCTGTCCGATGCTGTAGCCACCGTCCGCGACCCGGGGCTTGATGAGCTTGCCCATCAGCTGCCCGATGCCGTCGGCAGAGACCCCCGGGGAGGCCCCCTGCGAGACCGCCTGTGGGGCCGTGGTTTGGCCGCGCAGGGCCTGCGCCATGGCCGTCTGCCGGGCGAGCCCGGACGCCGAGCCTTCGCCCGTGTTGGGGTTGAACCAGTGCGGCATCACCGACCCCCGACCTGTCCACCGAGGCCCGAGCCGAGCGAGGCCCCGAGCATTGGCATGCCGACGAACGAGCCCGCGACGCCACCGAGGAGGCCGCCGATGGTGCTGCCCATACCCGAGCCGCTGGCCTTCTTGGCGTTGTAGGCGTCCATCTGGGCCTTGTAGTCGGCATTGGCCGCGCCCATGATGTCCGGGGCCTGATACCCCTGAGAGGTCACGAAGCTGTTGAACTTCGGGTCCGTGCTGGTGCCGCTCATGCCCTGCAGCATCTGCGCCTCGTTCAGCGGCATCTGGCGCAGGGCGGTGGCCTCTGCCAGTTGCTTCGCGCGCTGCGCGTCGGCGCTGGCGTTGCCCGCGAGGCCTTGGTTGAAGAGGATGTTCTGTGCGTCCACCGCCTTGAGCAGGGCCTGTTGGCTGGCGTCGTTCTCGCCACGACTGAGAGAGTCCAGCAGGTTTCCACCGGCGTTGCTGCCGTAGACCGAAACGCCAGCGTTGCGGGCGCGTTGCATCTCGGCCTCGCGCCGGCGCTCCAGATCGGGCTGCAGGCGCGACATCATGGCGTCCTGCACCTCCTTCACCGCGCCGAAGTTGGACGTGGTGCTGTTGCTGCCCCACCCGGTCATGCCGCTGGTGTCGAGCGGGTTGGCCATGCTGTTCGCGGCCTGCCCCAGCAGGCCACCGGCCAAGTTGCCGGCAGACTGCATGTTCTGGTTGCGGGTATCGGTCAGGGCCTGATCGGCCTCGCCCCGGGTGACAGTCTGCGCGCCCGTGACTGGGTCGTAAGTGATCTTCTGCCCGTCGGCCCCGGTCTGGTCGATCCGGTTCGCGGCGTCTGTCTTCTGCGTGGCCGCGTCATTGGCCGCCTGCTGCTGTGGCAGCATGGCGGTCATGTTCGGCGCTGTTGGGGCTTTGCTCTTCGATCCCATGTCGATGTCCTTGATTTAGGTATCGACAGTCCCAAGGCCTCATTGCAAAGAGCAAGAGATCGCCGTCTGGGTGGCCGTCCGCAATTACGTGCTCCATTTTAAACCCAACGTGGTAGCACATGGCAACCGATTTTATATTGGTCGCCGCCACGTAGGCCAGCAAGGTCTTCGCCTTGAGCTGCTCGAAGGGATACCAAAAGGCCGCCCGAAGCAGTTCCTTGGTGGCCCAGTTACCTTCCCCGGCCACGTGCATCTGCACGCTGGCCCCGTTCCACTCGTCGAACCCGACAACGCCCCGGATGTGCATGTCCACCACGTTGCCGATACAGGTCATGTAGGGCTTCCTCTCGCACCCCAGCTGGCCACACAGCCACGCCCCGAGGCGAAGCTGCTGGTCAGCTACGATCACAGCAGTGTCCCCACCTTGAAGCTGTAGTCCGTACTGACCCAGACCAGCTCCCTCGCCGTCCGGGTGGACATGCGCAGGGAGGCCGCGTTGCCGAGGCCGTCGGCCTGAATCCACCGACGGTCCGGCGTGAGCCCGCCGCCCCACGTGGCCTTGTCCCATCGCCCGACGTCCCAGAGGTCGTCAGACGGCGGCGGCACGGCCGAGGGGAAGGGCACCGCACGCACCCGGAAGTCGTACTCGATGCGGCTGTTGGAGGTCGCCAGCCCGCCCGTCACCAAGAAGTTGGGGCGGTACATGCCGATCTGCTTCTGCACGGCCGGCGCACCCATGTAGGTGTAGGCCTGCTGGACCTGCAGCAAAATCTCGGCCCCGCCCTCGTCGTCCAGCTCCACCCCGTCGAGCGAGCCTTCCCAGAACTTGCACACCCGTCCCGAATAGTCGCCGAAGAAGGGGGCGTTCTCGAAGGTCTCCCACGTCGCCGCGTCCACGTTCACGAACTGCGTCCAAGGCGAGGCCGTGGTCACGAGGTTCGCCGCGAGCTGCCGGGTGCCGCCGACCGTGCGCGAGGGCACGTTGATCATGAACAGGTTCTCGGCCGGGTTGAAGTACAGCTCCCACCCAAACTGGTCGGTGATGCTGCTCACCAGCGACGAGATCAGGAGCTGCACCTTCTCGGAGTTGAGCGCGGACACGTTCTCGCCGACCTTGGTCGAGACCAGCTGCGCGGTCATGGAGATCAGGCCGCGCTGGGTCAGGAGCAGCATGTCGCCGCCGACCTTGAAGAAGCTGCGCCGACCCAGCACCGGCTCGCCGACGAAGTAGACGCCGACTAGTTTCCACGTGTCGATGCTGTCGGGGTTGGTTCCCGCGTAGACGATGGCCTGCCCCTCGGTGCTTACCGCCACGAGGTGATCCTCGGCCCCGTTGCCGTCGTCCAGCGTCCACGTGGTCATGTAGGCGACGTTGCCGCCCTTGCTGAAGAAGGGACCGAACTCGAACCGCGCCCACTCGCCGTAGATCGCTCCGACCTGCTTCATGTACCAGCCCGCGCTGGAGCCCTCTTCCGTGGCCCACAGGCGGCCCTGATGCACGGTCAGCCCGATGGCCTTCTGGGAGTCCAGCCCGTACCACGTGTAGTCCACCAGCGGGGGCGTGGGTGCCGGGGGCGAGGCCACGTACTCGATCCGGTGCACGCCGGTGCTGTCGTAGACGATGCCCTTGTCGATGCCGTTGACGGCGAGCAAATGGTTCCCGCCCTCATTACCCATCTGGGTAGTCTGCCAGCGGCCGTTGCTCAGGCCCGTAACGGCTGGCACCAGCGGGGGGTCGGTGGGTAGCATGCGGGCGCTGACGTCGTAGACGCCCCACCCGTCGCCCTCTTTCCCGGCCCACGCAAAGAGCTTCTGTGTGTCGCCCGACCACGAGGCCAAGGTCTCGACGTAGCCGGGCATGCCGGTGGCCCACTCGACGTACCCGGGGCGCGACTGCAGGCCGTAGGGGTTGCACCACCAGTTCTGCAGCGCCAGCGCGTCGGTCTCGGGCATGTTCGCCAGAGAGTCACGCGCGTTGAGGCCCCCGGTGGGCGAGGGCACCGTCTTGACCTTGTTGGTCGCTGCGAAGGAGGTGGGCAACCACTTGGCGGGCATGGTTGCCTCCTATGGCTGGCCCACGTTCCAGCTGCCGTCCGGCACGCTCCAAGGGCCGAGGTACTGGGACATCGGGCGCGGGGCCAGATTGAGCACCGGGGCACCCACGTCCTTGCCTGTCAGGCTGTTGAAGATGCGCATGAAGTCGCTCTGCACGCCCGAGGTGTCGAAACCCTTCAGCTCGAAGAACTTGTACTTGACGTACTTGATCAAGAGCCACGGGTCGAACTGCAGGACGTCGTTGTCCCCCTGCACCATGTCGCCAAGGAAAGGCGCGCCGTTTGCGGGCACCACCTCGACCCAGTTGCGGCTGACGTATTCCTGACTGATGGTGTGCACGCCCGGGCTGTCACCCTGCGAGGGGACGGGCCAGAGCTTCATCATCATGTTCTGGATTCTGAAACGAATCCGTGGCGCGGCGGCCAGCAGGCCGCCCTTGAGCCACGCCCACTCCTGTGGGCTCTTGGGGCCGATCAGGGGCCAGTGGTTGCTGCGGTCCCACTGTGTCTGGTCGATGTTGTAGCACCAGTCGTCCGGCAGGGCGTAGTCCCCCTTGCCGTCCTCGGTGTCGAAGGTCCACTCGCGCTTGAGCTGTTCCCACGGGTAGTAGGTCACCAGCTCGTTGCCGGCAGAGTTGAGCATGGCCAGCAGCTGGGTGCTCTGCACGCTCTCCGGGTTCAGGACGGTGACGACTTGGGGCAATCCCAGCTCGGCAGCGACCTGATTCAGTACAGCAAGCGAAGTCCAGTAGCGGGACATGATTCCCTCCAGTTACGCCAGATCGGTGGCGTGGGTTTTCTTGGGGCTGACTTTGGCGGCGGTCCCGGCCTTCTTCTCGTCCACCAGACGGCCCACGATGGCCTTCAGCTCGTTGATCTCGGCGTCGCGCTTGTCCAGCTCGGCCTGCAGCTTCAGGGCTGGGGCGGCACCGGTGGCGGCGTCGAGGTAGGCCTGTGCGCGCTGCTTGAGCCCATGGAAGCCCATGAACACGTGCGCGTTGGCGTCAGACATCTCGGCCAGCTGCTCAACCGTGTGGATGTTCGAGGCCCGCAGGTCCGCGATCTGCGCGGGGGTGAGCCACGGCACCTCGGAGAGCTGCGTGCCCGAGCTCAGTTGCTCGGCATTGAGCTTGAACGCGGCCCACTGGCGCGGGAAGCGCTGCTGGTGCGTGAAGTCGACGCGGTGCACGACAGAGTCGCGCTGCCCGGGGACACGGATCGTGATCAGGTCCACGTCGTCGTGGATCGGGCGGCCGGCCTCGGTCGACTTGGCCTCGTTCACGACGAAGCCACGGTGGAAGACGACGAAGAGCTTGCGGTCTGCAGCGTCGTCGGTCTCGTTCGTGTAGTCCATCATTCCAAATTCGGTGGGGTCCATGGGGTGCTCCTAAAAATGCCTTGCGGCGGGTTACGTGAAATCTCGAACGGGCTCGACCTGAACGACGAAGCCTCCGTTGCTCAGGGTTACGCTCGTGCCGGCCACCTCGGCGGTGGCCCTCACATCATAAACGGCATCCGGGGTGGGCGAGTAGTCCACGGCGGTCAGAGACACCCCGACAGGGTTCCCGGCACCGCCACCATTGCCCGTCGTCTTCCATCCGGTTGCGACACCGTTCTTGAACAGGGTGAAGGAGATGAAGCGCCCGTTGGCCGCCTCGATGTCCATCGTGAAGTTGATGGTGACGTTGCCGCGCTCTTCTTTGATCACCGTCGACGCGGGGACCGCAGCGGTCGTCTGCGACGGGTCGCTGTTGAAGGCGGCCTGAAAGACCACCAGCGCGGGGGTCAGACCAAAGGTCTGCACCAACGGGCCGGTGAGCGTCAGATACCCGTAAGCGGGTGCGATGCTGTTCAGGAAGTCGATTGCCCACTGGCGCAACTTGGCGGGCGTGATCTGCCCGGTGGTGTTGTCGGGGAAGTCGGCCGTCGCCTGTGCGATCAGCTCAAGAATTGATTTGCGTGCCATGATATGTCCTTACGGAGCTGGGGCGTTGAACCCGTCAGAAAACCCGTCGGAAAATCCAACCGGAACAGGAGGCGCGGCATTATCCACATAGACACCGCCGAGTGGGCCGACACGAATGCCGCCCACATAAGCGTCGCCGGGAGACACCGGCTGGTTCAACTGGCAGCACAGGCGGCCAGTAGGGTCGAACGGAAGACCTTGTTGCCAAACTGCGTTCGCCAGATCAAATCCGTACACGATGCACAGCTTGCCCGTATTACGCAAGCCAAAGCCGTTCGCAACCGCCTGAACAGTCTGAACGCTCGTGACGTGGATTTCCCCGGCGGGATCGACAAGAATCCCACCGGAGAAAGATGCTCCGGGTTTCTCTGGGAGACTGTCCAGAATGAACAGTGCCCCGTCTGCCGTTCGTGCGCCCGGTAGCATGATTTACGGGGTCGTGTCGACCCAGCTCAGGACTTTTTCGGTCGCGTTACCCGGGATCGCCGTGTAGGTCGGCGCGAAACTCTGGCCGAGGCTGTTGGCCTCGGTCACGGTGTCGTCCGTGGCATTGAAGTCTTCCGGCAAGGGTTCGACGTTGGTCAGACCCTTTCCGAAACCGATGAAGTTGGTCGTGCACCCACGTGCCGAATCCGTACCATCAATAATCGCTTGTGCGGGCGCAATGTTGTCTTGCGCGCCGGTGGTGAGGCCGATAACGGCACCTGCTACTCCACTCATGTCGTTCTCCTGTTGGGTTTCGAAACCTCGGGCGGGGACCCGCGCACCCCCGAGGACCCTCAGAGAGGGTCCCCGCCGTTGGCACTTAGTTCGACAAGATGCCTTGGAACTGCAGGCCAGAGGCCGTCAGGTTTCCAGCCCACGCCAGAATCTGCACCGCGGCGTCTTGGTTGACGCTGTAGCGCTGGCCCGGCGACAGCGGGACCATGTTGCGCGCGGCGTGCGGACGGTAGTGCAGGTACTTCGTGTTCAGGAAGTAGGCAGTGCTGGCTGGGGCCGCGGTGACAGTGCCTGCGGCACCGGTCGGGGTCCAGTTGATCTGCATACCGCCGTCCAACACCACGTCGGCGTCCATGTACTTCACGGAAACGAAGCCGAGCTTGGCGTCGTCAGTGCCCGAGAAGCGCTGGATGGCCTGCAGCGACTGCATGTACAGCGCCCAGTAGTTGTTGTCCACGATGATCAGGTCGGGGCGGTCAGAGCCGCGGACCAGCTTGGCCCACATGCCGTTGAACAGCTGCTGGATGTTCGCAGCGGTCGCGGCGGTGCCGGAACCAACTTGGTTCTTCCAGAAGAGCCACGTGGCACGGTCGATGCCGCCGACGGTGTTGGTCGGGACAGCGGCGACTTGCTTGCGCAGGCCGTCGATCTGCTTGCCGCCACCGCCGGTGCCGTCGCTGTACAGACCCGAGTTGATCAGGTTGGCCATGGACGATTCGGCCACGTTCATGCGGGCGTCGATCAGGTCGATGATCTGCTCTTTGCCGGCGTTCTGCAGCTGCTCAAGGCCAGAGATGGTCACCGGGCAGGCGGCCTGCTTGATGGTGTACTCGGCGGCGCTGACGACGTCCTGCGCGGCAATCGGCAGGGTCTCGTACCCGCTGTACCAGCCGGCGTTGCCGTTGGACGCGAACGAGAGTTCTTGCAGGATGGTGTTACCACCCGAGAACGTCTTGATGTTGCCGCGCTGCTTCAGGCGGGCCAACAGGGCGTTGTTCGAGGTGACGTTGTCGGCGATCTGGCCGGTACGGGATTGGATCGTGGTCGCAATGACATCACTGATCGCAGCATTCGGGAAGGACATGGAAGTCTCCTATTTCACAGGTTTCAACGGTTGAGCCACCGGGGGAGGGGGCTCCAGCTTGTACGGTGCCTCTGCACCACGTAACGGCGTCGGGGCTGGGCCAGTCGGGTGCTTTCGCTTCTCAGGCAGTCCGAGAATCTGGCGGGCCAATTTGGTCATCACCATCATCTACCTCCTACCGAGTCAAAAGCCGCCTCAATGGTTGCTCTCCTGTCGCCTGCTGCCGGTGATCCTGATACCAGTCCCGATGGCGATCCACCGACGCTGACCGAGGCTCGGCGGGCTCGCTGTGCTTGGGCATTTGCCTTCGCTGCTGCTTCCGCTGCCTTGGCCGCCTGCGTCTGGGCGCTCACCAATGTGCTGATCTCCGGGTCCAACATAACGGCCTGAGTATAGGCCTGTTCAAGCGTAAGTGTACGCCCTTTTTTCACCGCCATGTCAAGTAAGTCGGCCATATCGTGCCGAACGTCCTCGAAGTACGGGAATTTTTCAGTGTCGGCGGCCATCTGCTGGATGGTTGTGCTGACCTGCTGGTTGTCCTGCTGCTCGCGCTGCTGCTCGCGCTGCAGGAGCTGCTGGTACGGGGCCAGCCGCTCGGCCAGAAGGCGGTCCACCTCGGCCTGTGCCAGCGCTTTCGGGTCCATGTCCTGCTGGATGCGGCCGGCGAGGGCGTTGTCGAGGGCCTCGACGTCCACGTCGTAGTCCTTGATCAGTTTGGCCACGAAGGCCGCGCGCTCGCCCTTGGGGGCCGAGGACAGGATGAAGTCGGCCTTCAGCAGCTCGTTGTAGACGGCCAACGGGTGCGCGTTCAGGGCCTGCAGCCGGGCGGCGTAGGGCTGGGTCACCTTGCCGAACTCGTCGGCAAACTGGCGCGCCTGCGCGGACTCGTTGAGGACCTGCACGGTCTGCTTCTCGCGCCGCACGATCTCGGCCCGCACCGTCGGGTCGACCTTGTCCCACAGGGCCCGGGTGCCGGGCTTCCACGACTGCGGGGCCTTCTCGACGTTGACGTCGGGCTTGACCTCAGGCTCCGCGGGCTTTTCACCCTCGGGCTTGACCTCGGCCTTCTCGGCGGGCTTTTCGCCCTCGGGCTTGACCTCGGGCTTGACCTCGGCCTTGGCGGCCTCTTTCACCGGGGCCTTCTCGGGGCTTTCTGCTGAAAGGTTCGGGGCCGTTTCTTTCACGGCGGCGGCCTCGTGCTGCTCGAAGGCGGCCTCGATCTCGTCGCGGCGCTCGACTGGCTGGTCGTTCTCAGGGGTGCTGTTCTCTACGGTCATAGATGCCTCTAGTGGTGGGAATTGATGATGCGTGCAATCTGCTCTTTCGATGCCGCGATTTCACGCTTGCTGCGCTCGGGGACGTGGTACGACGGTTTCGGCGGCAGCCCAGCCAAGTCGGCCGTGGGCACCACGTTGTGCTTGGCGCAGTGCTCACGCATGCCGGCGCGGCCAGAGTACCACTTGCCGTCGATGGGGGAGCGGAAGTCCGGCAGGTCCGGGGCGATGGTGGTCCTGCGGCTCTCCTCGGCATGGCCGCGGGCCCGGGCGAGGGCTTCGTAGTCGTCGGCGGGGATGCCGACGCCGTCGATGTAAATCCACCTATTCCGAGCCATTCGTGGTCTCCTGTGCGGCGTTTGCCTTGATACGGGCCTGCTCCTGCGCGGCGTCCAGCTTCAGCTCCTGCATGTCCCGCGCGCCCTGCAGCTTGAGCATCTGCATCAGCTGCTCGAATCGCAGGTCCATCTGCTGCTGCTGCTGCTCCAGCGCGAGTCGCTGCTTCTCGGCCTGCAGCTCCAGCATCAGACGCTGCTCGTCGGCCTGCTGGGCCGCCATGGCGCGCTGCTGGGCCATCTGGGCCTCGGCCTGCTTGATCTGGAAGTCCTGCTGGGCCTTCTGCTGGTCGATTTGGGCCTGCTGCTGCATCTTCTCGGCCTCGGCCTTGGCCTTGACCTCCTCGGGGCTCGGGGGCGGCGGTTCCTTGGGTTGCTTGGCCGCCTTGACCATGGCGTCGAGCTCCTTGTCGATCATGCCCTCGATCTCGGCGCTGTTGCGGTAGCCCGCGATGCCCCACTTGAGCATCGAGGTCATCAGCACCATCGAGTCCGGGAACTGGGCCACCATGGGCAGGGCCTTCTCCATGAAGTTGGACACCGCCAGCAGGAACTCGTTCCGGTCGGCCTTCTCGAAGGCGTAGTCGGCCTGTGCGAGGCTCTCGGCCGTGACCTTGATGCGCCAGTTGAAACCGACGTCAGAGGCCAGCAGGGACAGTGCCTGCGGCACCCACTCGTCGTTGCCGGTCAGCGCGATGTTGGATTTTTCCACCAGCATCTCGGGCGAGAAGTGCTTCACCATGATCTCGGCCTTGAGGCGGCTGACGTCGCTCACGAAGCGCGCGACCTCGTCCTGCAGCTTCTTGATGCGCACCCCGGCGAACTGGGCCTTGATCTCCTGCGCACCGAGGGTCTCGCTGGCCTTGCTGGCCCCGCGGACGATGTCGCTGATGCCCGTGAGCTCGTAAATCTGGGCCTTGATGATCTCGCGCGCCCGGTTGAGCTGCTCCAGCGTCTGCACCACCGCCTCCAGCGGCATCCAGTCGATCTGGCCCCGCAGGCCGTTCTTTTCGGCAAAAACGGCCCAGTTGTCTACCGGAATCAGGGTATTGTCGCTGCCCTCCTGCAGCATGCGCTGCACGCCGATGGCCGAGCGGTCGTAGACGCCGACCACCTTGCAGGCCTGCACCAGCATGCTGATGCGGTTGTTGATCGTGTCCAGCTCCTGATACTGGTCCTGAATCATGTAGTAGTCGGGGCGCGGGGTGGTGTTGCTCGTGCTGATGTTGGCCAGCATGGGCCGCGGGCAGGGCTCGAAGCCCTCCAGCCCCAGAGGGTCGTCGCGCTCGTCGAGGAGATCGGTCATGCCCTTGTTGAGCCAGATCACCTTGCGCTCGCTGCGGTCCCAGATTTCGTAGACGACGCCCTTCTTCTGCTCGTCCCATTTTGGCGTGACGCTATTGGTTTCATAGCGCTTGGGGTTGTAGTCGAGCGACGCTAGACGGCCTTTTGCCCCAAAGCGCTCCACCAGCTCGTCGCGGGTCATGTAGACCCGGCGTCCGACCCAGCGACGCTCCTCGTACACCCGGCAGGGTGACCACAGGAAGTCCTCCCAGTAGATGTAGTCCACCACCACGCGCTGGTCGATGATGCGCTGCGGTGCGTCCTCGGGGCCGAGCTCCTCGGTCTCCATGCCGGGCTGGGGCGAGGGCAGGATGTCGTCCAGCTCCACCCCCTCGATCTCCTCGGTGTCGGTCTCCAGCCGGAGCCACGCCATCGACAGGCCCGCCACCAGACGGTCCTGCACACAGTGGCGCATGGTGCTGTCGAAGCTGTCCATGGGGTCGTCCGCGTCGGGCGTGATGGCCCTCTGCAGGATCAGGGCCGCCACCCGGGCGGGCTCGTCCTCGTAGTCCTTGAAGGAGCGCGTCACGGCCGGCTTCGGGGGCTGGGCGTAGAGCGCGGCCTCCAAGATGTCGACGTTGGCCTTGTAGACGTTGAACCACTTCGCGGCGCTGTTCTCGGCCGCGCGCTCGTCGAGCAACTTCTTCACCACCAGCCGCCCGCGCTCGTGGAACTTCTTCAGCTCCTTCTCCGCGGCCGTGATTTCCGCGTTCCAGCGGTCGTAAGGCTTTTCGGCCTTGGTGTCGACGATGTCATTGGCCATTTTGTTTCCTTGCGGCCCTGATGGCCAATTTTTCGGCCTTTCGGGCCTCCACCGCGGCGTTCCAGAGGTGCCGCTCGGTCTTTTCCCGGGCCCCGTCGGCCCAGAGGTCATACGGGCTCTTGATCTGGGCCTGACCCGAGGTCCGGGCCATCATCTGGCGGGCTGTTTTGGTCCCGGCGGCGACTCTGTGCATGCTTTCTCCGTTTTTCGGGCTATTTTCGACGTTTTCCAGCGCCAATACTACATTATCCGCAGGATTTTGCCCATTTTCTCGTTTTCTTCGAACATTTTCTCCAAGTAGACGTCCTTCATGTGGGGCGCGGCGAGGTCCGGCACCCCGCGCGGGCCCAATTCCTCCACCCGCACCGCCGCCCGGGGCGAGATCACCTCCCCGCCCTCTTCCTTGTCCATGATCCCCACCGCGACCGACATATACCGCACCATGTCGGCGTAGTCGCTGGCCCAGTCGTGCAAGGGGGCGTCCTTGAACATCAGCAAATTGTCGTCCCACTGCCGCCTGTAGGCCTTCAGGGCCTCCACCGTGTCCCCGGTCATGGCCTCGTTGATGCTCAGGCGCGGGAAGACCGCCCGCGTGGCCGCGATCCCGTCCTTGATGTAGTGCAAGGGCACCGCGCGCACCCGGGGCCGGGTCTTCTCGGGCATGGCCTTGAACTGCTGCACGAACTGCTCCACGACCGACTTGCCGGTCTGGTTGTTGGCCGCCTTCGCATCGTGCGGTAGCCACACCACCCCGAGCCGGCCGGGGAATCTGGTGATGTCGGCGATGTGGTCGAAGATCGTGGTCCCGGTGGTGGCCTTCACGTACACCAGCCGCACCGAGCGGTCGAGCGCGATCTGGAACGCACCCGCCACCGTGGCGTCCGTCATCCCGATGTCAAAGGCCCAGTGCAGGGGCAGCTTCGGGTCGTACAGGTCGACCTGCACCACCCGCCCGTCGGCAAACATCTCGTTCACCTGATCCGCGTAGATCGCGCCCTTCAGGGCCGCGTCGAAGCTGCACTCGTACTCCTGCGCGTACTCCTCCGGGTCCATGTCGCCCCGCAGGCGCTCCAGCTCGACCTCGGGGATGATCCCACTCTCGCTCGCCTTCAGGGTCAGCTCGAACCAGCCCTTGGGGTCCTTCTCGGCCTGCTTGAACACGTCGTGGAAGAGGTTCTTGCCCCGCGGGGTCGAGGCGAACACCCCCCAGCCCATGCGGTCCGAGAGTGCCGGCCGGATGACGGTCGAGAAGACCGTGGGCTTGAAGAGGGCGTACTCGTCCATCACCGCACCGTCGAGGTACATCCCGCGCAGCGAGTCCGCGTTGTCCGCGCCCAGAACGTAAATCACCGCACCGTTGATCAGGGTCACCTTCAGTTCGCTCTCCTGCGGCGGCTTCGCAAGGAACGGCCCCGCGGCGTCCTTCAGGTACGCCCACGCCACCCGCTTGCTCTGCGAGTACGTCGGGCCGATGTAGGCGAACTGCGGATTCTTCCGTTTGCACTGCAGGGCACCCAGCACCAGATCGTTGATCAGGGCCACCGTCTTGCCGGCGCGTCGGTGAGTCAAAATCGCCGCCCAGCGCTGGCGGCGTTTGTGAAACTCGATGAACTGGGGGCGCGGCTTGTAATTTAGTTCAAGGTTCATGGGGCGGCATTCTAGGATAAAATCGCGCGGTCGGGACAGGCTTTGCAAGGCTTGCCGGGTGCTCACTCACTCGGCTCACCGACAACCTTCAACTTTGAGTGAGCATGCCATGAACCCCCGACTTCCCGACCTTTCGGCGCTCGCGCCCCTCCTCGCCTCGCTGGACACCGCCAATCAGGCGCAGCAGCTCGGCCGCACCCTGCGGAAAAGAGCCAACGTGGCCAAATGGAGCCGGGAGAACCCGGACGGCCGGGCCGCTATCGGGGCGAAACGTCGGTCAACCAAGCTCCAACGCACCCCACCGTGGGCCGATCTGAAGGCCATCGAGGCCATCTACACCCGGGCGCAGCTTCTGGGCGAGCACGTGGACCACATCATCCCCCTGCGGGGCAAGTTGGTGTCCGGCCTCCACGTTGCCGAGAACCTGCAGTGCCTGCCCGCGACCGAAAACCAGCGCAAAGGCAACAAGTTTCCGTTGTTTTGAGATACAACGAAAAATTGTTTTTGGAAAATAGACTTCGTCTGCCCCGGGGTCGCGTTCACTTTTTCGGCCCCCCGCCCGCCTCTTTTTCTGGCGCAGGGGGCCGGCCACCGCGTGCGTGGCGCGCGAGCACGAGGGCTCGGGAAACTACGCACACATAGGGAATGCTATGCTTTTAGGAGCGTCAACTTAACATATGATACATCGCATTAGATAAGCCCTGCCGCATGTATGGCGTATCTGCTACATCTGCTGCTATCAATACTATAGCCAGCCACTTATCCACAGGATGCCCCCTCCTGAAACCATAGCAAGCTAGGGGTTTACCCTACCACAGCTCGTCGGCACCGAGCCGCTGCACGGGGCCCGGGGCCTCGGGGCTGTCTACCCCCTCGCGCAGGTCCTCGAAGCCCTCCACGGGCCTTGCCAGCACGTCCAGCGGGGCATCGTCGTCGTGGTAGCTCAGGCGGTCCGAGCCCTCCAGCCAGCT
>JBFYTF010000391.1:0-10180 GCA_041300865.1 Anaerolineae bacterium | reverse complement strand
GCCCCCCGAGCCCATCCGCGGCCCGGTTTACGGCCTGCGCTACCTGCTTATGCTGGCCGGTGCCGTGCTGGCCGCCGTGGGCATCGGCTGGCTTCTGATCAAGCTCTTCCGGAGACGCTAGGCGCGGCTTTCATGCGGCGAGGGCACAAAGCCCCGGGGGTGCAGCCGGCCGGCGCCGCGCCGACGCCGGCAAGCTAGCCCAGCAGGCGGTAGGCGAGCGGCCCCACCAGCCCCTTGAAGGTCCGGCCGCGCAGTGCCTGGTCGAGGTCGGCGATGAGGTCGGCGGGCTCTTCCAGCCCGATGCTGGCCCGCACGATACCGTCGCCGGTCCACTCGCGGATGCGCGCCTTCTGCCCGGCGTCCAGGTAAGGCACGGCGTCGACGTACAGGTCTGTCGGGTAATAGAACAACAGGCTGTGGGCATGACCCAGGGACGTGGCGTAGCGAAAGAGCCGGATCCGCTCGGCCAGGGTGATGGCCGCGCCCAGCCCGCCCCTGAGTTGGAAGGTAAGCATCCCGCCGTAGCCTGCCATCTGCCGCGAGGCGAGGGCGTGATGTGGATGGCTCTCCAGCCCGGGATACACGACGCGCGACACGCGCGGGTGGTTTTCGAGGAAACGAGCAACCTCCAGGGCGCTCTGGCAGTGGCGTTCCATGCGCAGCGGCAGGGTGACCAGGCCGCGCTGGATGAGCCAGGCGTTAAAGGGGCTTAAAGCTCCCCCCAGGTGGACGAGCATCTCTTTCCGGACGCGCTGGACGGCCTTGGCCGGCCCCAGAACAGCACCGCCCAGCGCGTCGCCGTGGCCGTTCAGAACCTTGGTCGCGCTGTGGAGCACGTAATCGGCACCCAGGGCCAGGGGCTTTTGCAGGGTGGGACCGGCCCAGGTGGAATCGACGGCCAGGAGGGCGCCGGCTCCGTGGGCCAGAGTTGCCAGGGCCGCCACGTCTGCGATGCGAACAATGGGGTTGGCCGGCGTCTCGACGTACACGAGGCGGGTGTTGGGCCGCAGAGCCGCCCGCACCTGCTCCAGGTCGCTGGTGTCCACCAGGCTGACCTCGATGCCCCAACGGGGCAGGTGCAGGCCGAACAGCTCGACAGAGCCCGCATAGCACACCTCGCTGGCCACGACGTGGTCCCCCTGGCCCAGCAGGGTCAGGAGCAGCGCCGACACAGCCGCCATGCCGCTGGCCAGGGCAACGCAGCCCACTCCCCGCTCCCCGGCCTCCAGGGCCACCAGCCGGTCCTCCAGAGCACGCACCGTAGGGTTGCTCCAGCGGGTGTACGCGTGCGGTGGACGCTCCGACGTCATGAGCAGGGCGTCGAACAGGCGCCGGCCAAAGCCCGGCAGCTTGTAGGTGGTCGCCATGTGCAGCGGCAGCCGCAGGGCACCCGTCTCGGGGTCTGGCTCCTCGCCGGCGTGAACGGCCAGGGTGTAGGGCGACTGATAGCCGGCGGCGTCGTGCTTCTTGGCCATTAGAGAGCGTCCCAGGCCTGGTTCTCGGGCAGCTCACCCAGGTAGAACTCGTCCAGGCTGCGGGCAGCGACGAGGGCCAGATACGCGTCCAGATCCCGCTCCAGGGCGGGATCGAGCTCGCGGGGCCGGTGCTTGGCCAGGATGTCGCGGGCCCGCTCGCGCGCTCGGTCCAGGGCGGCTCGGCTGCCGTCCTTCTCCCAGGCCTGGTAGCCTTCGCGGACCATGAGCCGCGGGATATAGTGCTCGCGGCGAAAGTTGCGCGCCGTATGGGCCTGGGTCAGGTAGTTGCCGCCGGGGCCTACGTCCTTGATGACCTCCAGGGCCAGGGTCTCGTCGTCAACCTGGACCCCCCGGGCTACGCGGCGTGCCATGCCGCACAGCTCGTCGTCGAGGACCAGGAGCGCGTGACTCTCGAGCATAGTGCCGTCGAGGGTGCCGCCGCAGGTGATGAAATCGACGCCGGCCAGGACGGCGGGCAGCAGGTTGGCCGTGCGCTCCATGCCGGCCTGGATGTCCTCCAGCTTGGCCTCGGTGGCGCCCCCCACGCTGCGGCAGGGCAGGCCGTAGTGCCGCGCCATCTGCGCCGCGCCGGCGGTGATGAGCCCCGTCTCCACGGCGCCCAGGGCGACCGTGCCCAGGCGCATGTTGGCAATGGTCGAGACGGTGCCGTATAGAACCGGGGTACCCGGCCGGTAGATCTGGGCCAGGGTGATGTGGGCCAGTACCTCGGCGTTTTGCTGGGCCAGCAGGCCGGCCAGCGTGGCCGGAGCCGTGGCGCCGGCGATGGCCTCGGGCGACATGGCCAGGGGCTGCCCGTAGTCGGCGCAGATGAGCATGCCCTCCAGCTGCATCTGGATCATCTGCAGCGGGCTGCCCACAGAGCAGATGGCAAAGAACGTGGGGCGCCGGCGCAGCGCATCCTTGCCACCGGCGACGATGGCCATCATGCGCATCATGTCCAGGGTGGGCACGTAGCCGTAGCAGCCCATGCCAAAGGGCTTGCGGCTGTGGCGCGCCCACGCGCGGATGGCCTCAGCGTGGATGGTCGTCATGGGAATGTCTTCGGGCCAGACGTCCATCTGCGAGTTGTGAATATTGTCGCAGCCGTCGATAAGCCGGATGTGCTCCACGACGTCGGCCATGGTGCAGGGGCGATAGCCCCCGCCCTCGAGGTCGAGGACGTGGGTGGGCGTGCCCAGGCCGGCAAAATGGGTCTCGCCGGCGCCGATCTCGAGCTTGAAGCCAGGGTCAGAGCCGTAGAGGGTGAACTCGCGCGGCGCTTGCTCGACGGCGCGGCGCACCAACGTCTCGGGGAGGTGCACGCGGCACTCGTCGTCGACGTGGGCGCCCGCCTCCCGAAAGATGTCCCGGGCCTTGGGCCAGTCGACCTGGAGGCCAGCCGTCTGCAAGATCTCTATGGAAGCGGCGTCGATCCGCTCGACCTCGCTGGGGCTCAATACCTCGAAACGGGCAGTCTGCATAGCGATTCTCCTGTCTGGCTACTTGCGCAGCACCCGGCCACGGCGCGCGCCGGGCAGGAGCCGGCCGTCGCGGGCCACAAGGTGCCCGGCCAGCATCACAGCGTTGATGCCCGTCGGCGGCGCGTCGGGCACGGCCGGAGTGGCCTGGGCGTTGACCGTGGCGGGGTCGAACAGGACCAGGTCGGCCCGCTGCCCCTCGGCCACGCGTCCCACACCTTCGAGGCCCAGGCGCTCGGCAGGAAAGCCGGTCATGCGCCGCACCGCCTCCTCCAGAGAGAACAGGCCCAGGTCGCGGCTATAGTGGCCCAGCACGCGGGGGAAGGTGCCAAAGGCAGCAGGGTTGTGCCGGCCCCACCTGGTGATGATCGCGTCGGTCATGAACGCACACCGGGGATGGGACAGCACAGCGCGCAGGGGCGCCTCGTGCTCTGCATCGCCCGAGTAGGTGTCGAGGAGAACACGGGCCCGGCCCCCGCTGGCACGGGCGACGTGAAGATAGGCCTCGAACGGCGGCAAGCCCAGCCTGCCGGCGATGGTGCGAAAGTCCAGCCCCTCCAGCTCGGCCAGCTCGGGTACGCGCCCCCACAGCAGGCGGATGTCCGCATAATCGAGACCGAGGGCCAGGCGCTGCAGGTTGATCTCGCCCTTGAGCTTGCGGCGAGCGCGGGGGTCGGCGATGTTGCCCTCAAAGTCCTTCAAGAACCACGCCGGAAAGATCACCTTGATGGTCGTGTTGCCCACAGTGTAGGGAAAGGCATCGAAGGCCACGTCCAGGCCGGCAGCGGCCGCCTCGTCGATGTCGCGCAGGACTCGGCGATAGGTGCGCCACGTGCGGCGCCCGACGATGATCTGGTGCGAGAGCTGCAGGCGCACTCCCGAGCGGCCGGCCAGATCCAGCAGCTCGCGCACAGAGCGGAGGTTGTGTGCCGTGCCGCCGATCATGGGCCGGTAAAAGGGCGACACCCAGGTGTAGGCGCGGCCGTGGACCGTGGCAATTCCGCCGGCCTCGGCCGTGGCGCGGAAGAGGGGCAGCAACTCGTCATTGTCTGAGAAGATCCCCGGAGCATAGGCCAGGCCGGCCGACAGGCCAAAGGCGCCTTCGCCGATCGACTGGCGGGCCAGGCGGCAGAGGGCCTCCAGCTCGGCGGCGGTCGGTGCCCGCGGCTCGGGGCCCAGGACGGCGAGGCGCAGGGTGCCGTGGCCCACCAGGAAGGCGGCGTTGAACAGCAGGCCACCGGCGTCCAGGACATCCAGGAACTCGGCCATGGAGCGCCAGCGATAGGGAAAGGTGAGGTCGCGCATTTCCTCGGCAAAGGCATCGACCGCCGGGATGGAGGCGTCGGTGACAGGGGCAGGCGAAAAGCCGCACTGGCCGGTCACCAGGGTCGTCACCCCCTGCAGGAGGAAGGGGGCCAGAACGCTCTCGTGGTCCGGCAGGGGCAAGAGCCAGTCGGAGTGGGAGTGAAAGTCGACGAATCCCGGGGCCACCACCAGCCCGGTCGCGTCCAGCGTCTCTCGCCCGGCGAGCGCCGGCCCCGGGCCGTTGCGCGCGGCCACGGCCGCGATGCGGCCGCCGTCCACGCCGAGGTCGGCCGCGAACCGCCGCCGGCCGGTGCCGTCGATCACAGTGCCGTTGGCAATGACGAGGTCAAACTCCATGGTCTCCCCTCCTCCTTTGTAGCGCCCGCGAGGCAGCCCACCCGGGACCGCCGGCATCCCTCCCGGCACACCTGGGACCGCCGCACACCTGCGACTGCCGGCACACCCGGGACCGCCGGCATCCCTGCCGGCCTGCCCTAGCCCGGCGGCTCCCCGGGCAGGTTGTACTGAGCATACGTCCCCTCGAACTCGGTGGGGATCGTGCGCAGGATCTCTACCCAGCGGATAATGCGGTTGCCGCCGGCCAGGAGCTGCAGGAACGGTCCCTGCGTCTTGAGCCGCCGCATGGTAATGGCCTTGGTGGGCCCCATCTTGCCCCGCAGGATATCCACCCACACCCCATACGGGGCCGACAGGGTAAAATCGGTCGGGCGCTGGCCGGTCCACGCCTCATTCATCAGGCCCTCTACGTTGTCAAAGCCGATGACGGTAGGCTCGGTCACGCCCTGGCCCGGGTCGGGCTCCAGGACCAGCGTGTAGGATTCGTTGTTCCCCTTGGACAGCTCCAAGTACTGGGGGTCGGCATTCGAGCGCCGAATGGCCTCCTGCAGGTATTCGAGTGTCGCGAGTTTCATCCTTCTCCTCCTATTCTGACCAGGATCTTGACCGCCCCTGAGCCTGGGCTGCTCAGGGGCTCGAGCCCATGCGTGACCACCTGGTCGAGCTCGATCTCGTGCGTGACGAGGCTGTCTACCTCCACCCGGCGCTGGGCGATGAGGTCGACCGCGGCCGGCACTTCAGATCGCCCCAGGAAGCTGCCCTCGATGCACAGGTCGTTCATCACCAGGCTCATGAAATCGGCCACCACCGGTTCGGTGCACAGCCCCAGGACAAAGATCTGCCCTCCCTTTCTCGCCAGGGAAACGGCGTCGGCAAAGGGCTGGGGGGCGCCGGTGCACACAAAGATGACGTCTGGACCCTGTCCGCCCGTCAGACCGGCCAGCGCCAGGCCGACGTTGTCGCGCGCTGGATCCAGGACGGCGCTGGCCCCAAGCCGGCAGGCCAGGCTCCCGCGCGCCGGGTCCACCTCTGTGACGGCGACCATGCGCGCCCCCGCCGCGAACGCACACTGCAGCGCCAGCAGACCGATGGGGCCGGCGCCCATGACCAGGGCCCTGTCACCCACCTTCAGCCGCGAGCGGCGCACGCCGTGGAGGACTACTGCCAGCGGCTCCACGAGCGCTCCCTGGCGCAGCGCCATCCCGTCGGGCAGCCGGTGGAGAGCCCGCGCAGGCGCGACGCAGTATTCGGCCAGGGCACCGTCGTGGGTCACGCCGATCGTCGCCAGGCTCTCGCACGCGTCCGGGCGTCCCTCCCGGCAGGGCAGGCACTCACCGCAGGCGACGACATTGTCGATCACGACCCGGTCGCCCAGGTTCCAGCCGGCAACCTCGTGGCCCAGCCCGGCCAGAGTGCCGGCAAACTCGTGGCCGGGAATGAGCCCCGGCTCGTACATGCCGACGTGGTACGACTCGAGGTCAGAGCCGCAGATGCCGCAGTAGCCAACGCGGATGAGAACCTCGCCCGGACCCGGCTCCGGCCGGGGCACATCTGTCACTTCGATCTGCCCAACCCCACGGTAGACTGCCGCTTTCATCGTCTCCCTCCCGCTGCCCATCATGCCAGGCCGGCACCTGGCACCGGCCCGTCACCAGGGCAGCTCGCAGCCCTCCATCCACACCGCGTCCAGGTTCTCGAGGTCGGGCGGGGTGAGGTTGACCCAGGGATCGACCACGACGTCCAGGACGGCCGGCTTGCCCGAGGCGACGGCGCGCTCCAGGGCGGGCCCGATCTGGCCGGGATCCTCGACTCGCTCGCCGTAGCAGCCACAGGCGCGGGCCACCTGGTCGTAGCAGACGTCGTCGAAATCGACGCCGACGTAACGCGCGTCGTAGGCTGCCATCTGCACGGCCTTGATCATGCCCCACTGCCGGTCGTCGGCGACGATGATGACCACGGGTAGCTTCAGCCGCGCGGCGGTCTCGAGCTCTTGCATGTTTAGGGCAAAGGCGCCGTCACCGCACAGGGCAAAGACGGGGCGACCGGGCCAGGCCAGCTTGGCGCCAATGGCATAGGGCAGGGCCGTGCCCAGGTGACCGGAGTCGGCCGCCCACAGGAAGGAGCGCGGCTCGTAAATACGGTTCAGGTAGTGGGCCCATACCGTCGTGTTGCCGCCGTCGAGGATGCTAATGGCCTCGCGGGGGAAAAAGGCGCGCACATCTCGCACCAGGCGAAGGGGATGGATGGGCTTCTTATCCGACGCGCCCAGCTTCTCAAACCCGGCCAGCCAGGCCTGCTGCGTGACCCGGTACTCGGCCATATCGGGCCGCTCCGGGATCGGCGGCGAGAGGCGCTTGACCGCCTCGAGCAGCGCCTTGAGCACTTCCCGGGCGTCGCCCAACAGCGCCAGGTCAACAGGCCGGTTAAGGCCGATGTTCTCCGGCTCGATGTCGACCTGGATGAGCTTCTGGTCGCCGGGCTCGCCCCAGAAGGGGGGCCGGCCCCAGAAATCGACGTCACCCATGCGCCCGCCAACGAGAAGCACCACGTCGGCCATGGCCTGGGCACCCAACGCCCCGTAGCCGGCGGCGATCAGGCACAACGGGTGATCCTCGGGGATGGCGCCGCAGGCGCCCATGCTGGTCGTCACCGGTGCCGAGAGGTACTCGGCCAGCTCGCGCACCTCATCCCAGGCGCCCGAGCGCAGAACGCCGCCGCCCGGATGGATGAGGGGTCGCTCGGCCGCAACCAGCATCCGCGCCGCCTCCTCCACCAGCTCTGGCCGGGCGGCAGGCCCGCCGCCGGCCCGGTAGCGCGCCGGCGGCGCCGGGGCGAACGCCAGCTCCTGGCCATCGCCCGTGTCCATCAGGACGTCGACGTGCAGGTCCAGGTGCACCGGCCGTGGGCGGCCCGAAACCGTCGTACGGAAGGCGTGCTGGACAAGCTCGGGGATGCGCTGCCGGTTGGTCACCCGGGCCCCCCACTTGGTGATCGGCGCAAAGAGGCCCAGTTGATCGAGCGACTGCATGGAGCCCCGTTCCGGGTAGCTCTTCCACGTCTGGTTCTGGGCGGTCAGGACCACCATCGGGATCGAGTCGGCCCAGGCGGCATACACCCCGGGCACCAGGTCGGCGGCGCCCGGGCCCACGGTGCCGATGCACACACCCGGCTTGCCGGTTACCCGGGCGTAGGCATCGGCCATGTGGGCAGCAGCCTGCTCGTGGCGGGCCATGACAAACTGCATGCCTGCCTCGACGCCCAGGCGCCGGATGGAATCCAGGATCGGGCAAATCTGCCCGCCCGGCACGCCAAAGACAAACCGCACCTCCTCCTGGATCAGGCATTGAACCAGGAGCTCCGCACCCATCATGTCAGGCATCGTCCCTCCTCCCTGAAACAGCCCTTACCCCTGGAACAACTGCACCAGGTGGTAGTCGTTTTCACACGGAAAGGTCCTTCAGGCCATGTCATCCAGCGCATACTCGAGGGCGGCCTCGGCATGCAACGCCAGCGTGTTGAGCAGCGGGATCTGTGTATCCTCGCGCTGGAGGATCATGGGCAGCTCGGTGCAGCCGAGGATCACGCCGTCGATGTCATAGCTCCCAATGATGCGCCGCAACCTGTCACGGCTGGCGGGCAGCACCAGGCCCGCGGCCAGCTCGCGAAAGATGATGCCGTCGATCTCGTCCTGCTCCTCCCCGGACGGCACCAGGAGCTCGATGCCGCGCCGGTGGCAGGCGTCGGGGTAAAAGGAGGACTGCATGGTGAACTTGATCCCCAGGAGCAGCAGCCGCCTCAACCCCAGGCGCTGCGCCTCATCCAGGGTCACGTCGACGATGCTCAGCAGCGGGACCGCGGCTCGTCGGGAGATGATGTCAAAGGCAGCGTGGGGCGAATTGGCGGCCATGAGCACAAAGTCGACGCCGGCCCGCTGCAGGGCCTCGACGCCGGCCATGATCTCGGCCACGTAGCCTTCCGTGTCGCCCCGGTTTTCCAGGTCGGTGAAGTGCTGAAAGTTGAGACTGAAGATGACGATCTCGGGGAAGTAGTAGTCGCCGCGGCGAGCGTGGTACGCCTTGACAATGTGCTCATAATAGAGCCTCGTCGATTCGGGGCTGATCCCACCCAGGATGCCGATCCGTTTCATAGCTCCCCCACAGGAGAATGCTTTCGCTCGCAAACGGCGCTCGTCGTATTATACCCGAACTTGGGCCAGAGGACAAGCGGCGGGTTTAGCGCACAGCTGTTGGCAATGGGCCGCTGGGCCTGTGGCCGGATCTGTGGTATCATCCCCAACAACGGTCGGCAGGCGAACCATAGCATCCTGGCTGCTGTCTGTGCAGGCAGGATGGATGCCGGAGGAAAGGAGGTGCAGCCAATGGACGAAACCCGCCCGGCCTTTGAGGTCGTGCCATTCCCCACCATCCGTGAAGCAGCGATTGACCTGTTACGGGTGTCGCACGACAAGCACATGATCCATGGCTTTTTCGAGGTCGATGTGACCAGGGCCCGCCAATTCATCCGAGAGCACAAGGCGAGGACCGGAGAACGCCTTTCCTTCACGGCGTTCATTGCCACCTGCCTGGCTACAGCCGTGGCCGAGAACAAGAGCCTGAACGCCTACCGCCTCGGCAGAAAACGCCTCGTGCTTTTCCAGGACGTCGACGTGAACACCATGGTCGAGCGCGAGGTTAAGGGGCAGAGGATGGGAACGCCCAACATCATTCGGGCGGCAGACAAGAAGACGTTTCGACAGATTCACGATGAGATCAGGGCCGCCCAAGCGGGCAAGGTCGAGCAGGCCAGGGGCATGGAGTGGTTCAAGTGGGCACCCCTGTTTGCCAGCTTGCCCACCTTTGTCCGGATGTTGGTCTGGCGCGTTATGGTGCGCAACCCCCATGCGGTCAGGAGTTTCGCCGGGACGGTGGGCTTGACGGCGGTCGGCATGTTCAGCCGAAGGGCAGGTTGGGGGATGACCATCCCGTTTCTGACCACCAACGTGGTTCTCGGTGGCATCTCCAAGAGGACGCTGTGGGCTGAGAGCGGACCGAACAGCGGAGAGTTCCTGTGTTTGACGGTCAGCGTCGACCACGACATCGTGGACGGAGCGCCCGCGGCACGATTTGCCAACCGGTTGGCGGAGCTCATCGAGTGCGGCCACGGCCTCAGCGGCGGGCCTGCGCCTGAAGGGGATGGGCCGGGCCGGGCCACAGCTAGCTGATAGCTGCCGGCTTGCAGTTGCCGACCGAGACGGTCAACGCCTGCCCGGCGGTCGTGCAGGCAAACCGCTCGAGCCCGAGCCGCGCCGCGACAGCGCGAGAGTGTGAGGACCCTATGCCTATCGCCATTGTCACCGGATTTGAGCCGTTCAAGGATTACCAGGCCAACCCCTCGCAAGAGATAGACCAACAGCTCGACGGCTGCCGGGTCGGCGGCTTTGAGGTCGTCAGCCGGATCCTGCCCGTCGATTGGGCCCGGGACGCGGACATCCTGTTGCCGGCCATCGACGAGCTGCGGCCGGCCGTCGTCCTGTGCCTTGGGCTGGCCGGCAGCGCGGCGCACGTC
>JBFYTF010000384.1:0-5767 GCA_041300865.1 Anaerolineae bacterium | reverse complement strand
TCCACACGGCCGTGGCCGCCACCGCATCGCACTCGACCAGCGGCCAAGTGGAAGGACTGCGATGGCTGCTGCGTGACGTCACAAGGGAGAAACAGATGCAGGCGGCCTTGGTCCATGCCGGCAAGTTGTCCATCGTGGGGCGTCTGGCCGCCTCTCTTGCCCACGAAATCAACAACCCGCTGAGCGCCGCCGTGGGCTGCGCCGAGTTGGCAATTGAGGCCTTTGAGGCCGGTCAGGACCCGAGCCAGCATCTGCACGTCCTGGGCGACGCGCTTGGACGCGCCTCGCGCGTTGTGGCCCAGCTTCGCGAGATCCACGGCGAGCCACGGTCAGAGGAGAAACGACCGGCCGATTTGAACTTGCTTGTTGAGAATGTGTTGCTCCTAGCACGCAAGAGGGCTGATGCCGCCGGTGTCGAGATTTCCTGGGAACCGGCACACAACTTCCCTCATCCCTCGCTGATGGTTGACAGCATGCAGCAGGTGTTTCTGAACCTCGTCCTGAACGCCATCGAAGCCATGGAAGGCCAGGGACATCTCGAGGTGCGACTCCGGCATGCGCGCCAACCGGTGCTCGTCGGTGTCACCTTTGCCGACGATGGCCCGGGCATCCCTCCCGACGTGCTCGATGTCATGTTCGAGCCGTTCAACACGACCAAGGCCCAGGGTTCTGGGTTGGGTCTCTTTATCAGTCAGAACATTGTCCAGCAAAACGGCGGTTCCATCGATGTCGAGACCCAGGCAGGCAAGGGCACAACGTTCACCGTCTGGCTGCCGCTGTGAGACGGCCGTGAATCGTAGCCTGCGGCAGCTGATCGTGCCCTTGGCCCCGCCTGCACGCGGCGTCCAACTGGTACGCTCGAGATCCTGGCGTGAGGAGCAGCAATATGAGAGGTGAGCAAATCCTTCGGTACCTGGGAGACCAGCAGCAGGCCATCGACGACCTTGTCAAGCAACTGGATGAAGTGCAAGTTGCCTTCAATGCCCAATTCGACGCGTTCAAAGCACGCCATGACGCTCGTCTGGACGAGCTGACGGAGCAAGTGTTGGCCACGCTGCGCGCCGGCGGCCTCGACCTTAAGTTCCGAGAATCCATTCTCGAGCTTGCTCCGGCCGAGCGTTCTCGCCTCGAAGAGCGTCGGCAGAAGGTGCGCGACGAGTACCTTCCCCAGCGCCGGCAGGCCGCCGACAGGATCCTACAGCAAGCCCAGGCAGAGATGGCCGAGCTGCGCAGCTTGAACCCGCGCCTTGACCGCCAGGAAGAAGAGCTCAAGGAAGAGAAGTCAAGGCTTGAGGCTCGCCTGGCTGCCCTCAACGACGAGATCGGCCACAAGTCCCGGGGCTTGGGGGTAATGCGCCACTTCCGGTCCATCTCTCGTGCCGACCAAGAGCGGCAGCGAGCAATCGGCCAACTCGAGGCCCTCGCCAGCTCATTGCAGAAGGTGCGCAAGGAGTGGGACGAGCAGCGCCAGGCGGTGCAAAAGCACCAGACCGAGCTCCAGGAAAAGTGGCAGTTGGAGAGCATCGCCGTCGCCCGCCTGCATGCCGAGCTGGACCAACTCGACGATGCGCAGGCGAGGGAGGACCTGGCCCTGCGGCGCACCATCCGCCAGGTCCTTGACGACCTCAAGGAGCCGGTTCCTGTGCAGGACCCGGAGCTCTCCGCCGCACTCCAGGACATGGCGGCTCTTAACGTGCAGACCGATGCCTACCACGAAGGCCTGGCGTCCGCAGGGGGTCTAATTGGGCTCTTGGGCGGCATTAGAAGCGGGCTGGGTGCTATCGCCCAGGCAATCGAGGGGCTGGAGCGCGAGCAAGAGATGCACCGCGAATACCTCAAGCCCCTGGATTTCCGGCTCACGGCCAGCGCGGAGGCCTTTCACGATCTGTGGGAGCCCCTCAGCAACCGTTTCACGGACGAAGCAACCGTCGGCGCGCATCCGGCCGACTTTAGCGCCGCCGTTCGCCCCTTGCTCGCGAATTCCCTGTCACAGGCGAGCATCGAAGCCATGTTTGGCGACCTCGGCAAGATGATAGAGCGGGCCGCCGCGGCGTGGTAGCCCGGCCGACATACTCATACCCATAGGCCCCTTCCCACAACAACGAGGCAAAGGCCTCTGCCCGCTCGTCACGCATGTTCTGGTGCTCGTACCAGGTGCCCCCACCCCACCAGCCGTAGCGAAATCCTCTTGGTTGTCGTCCCTATATGACAGACGGCGGGCGAATGACGGAGGTTCTCGGTTCAGCGGTTTCGCCGACGAATGGAGAGACGGCCAAGGGGATCCGGCCTGCCTACGCCGTTCGTTCTATCCGGCCGTGACCCATTCGCCGATCGAAGTGTCGCCGGGAGGCCAGGATCACGCCCAAGCAGGCGAGCAGCGGCAGCCCGGCAAACAGCCCGAGCTCATAGCCCCGAAGCGGAATCCCCGCCAGTACGTCCATCTCCGTGGCTGGCAGCCGCAGCCAGACCAGCAGCTCGGTATAGGATGTCTGGGCAAAGGTCACAAACCAGGTCGCCGCCAGGAAGGCATAGTAGATGACTGAGGCCCACCACGCCCAGGCGTGCTGCTGCCAGGTGCCCCACAGCAGAACGGTCAAGAGCAGGACCGTCGCGTCGATGAGGTAGATGCCCTGCAGGCCGCCCAGCAGGGTGCCGAACACCGGAAAGAGTCCGCCGAACAGCAGCGGCACGTGCAGCGCGGCCAGGAAGAACAGGTCCAGGAGGCAGATCACCACGATGGGCAGAGGCCGGGAGGCGAAGGCGCCGGGCTCCGGGTCGTTTGCCTCGAAGGTGAGGCGTACGTTTCGTCCGTGGTAGAAGCGGAGGCCCAGCCAGGGCAGCACCAGATAGGAGGCGGCCAGCAGGGCGACGAACGCCAACCCGCCGGCGGTCGAAAAGCTCTTGACCGAGACGGTCATGAAGAACAGGACGATCAGCAGTGGCACCCCAAGCAGCAGCCAGGTCCAGAGAAGGGCCAGGGCCAGGGAGCGCGCCCAACGGCGCAGGCGTAGATGGCCGTAACCGAGGGGCAGGAGCACCGCGGCAGCGAGGTAATAGCCAGCCACCTGGAGGGCGATGTTCCCAAACATGAAGGAGCCGAAGCGAAAGCCCTCGAAATAAAAGCGCCCACCCTCGGAGAAGAGATAGAAGACGTACAGCTCAACGGGTCCCAGGAAGGCGCATGCCAGGCCTACCAGGAGCTGCAAAAGTCCCAAGGCCAGCAATACGGGGCGGCGGTCCCGGTACTCCCGGTGGTCCTCCACGATCCTTATCCCTCCCCGACCAGGCGGGCAGCACACCATGGTTGTCGCTGATGATAGTAGGGATTGCCGCTATTGTCAAGTCCCGCGGCCGATCCTCCTTCTTGACGCCGCCTGTTCGCTGTGCTATCATGGGCTCATGGAGAGGCTGCGCCGCGATCTGTTGCTCACCGGCGTGGGCGGGCTGCTGCTGGCGGCCCTGCTGGCTGCCGGCGCTGCGTGGCTGGTGACGAGCGGCACGTTCAAGCCGCCCCTCCCCTATCCGCCGATCGCCCTGCTGTTTGCCGTGCTGCTCGGCGCCTTTTCGCTGGCCGAGATCCCACTGATGGTCTATACGATCCGACGCCTGGAGATCGAGCGGCGGCCCGGAGTGAACGGTGACGGCCAGGGTAACCGCCCCGCCGTGCTGGGGCTCAACGCCCTGTACGTCTTTTTCGCCGCTGTGTACGCGGTGCCCGTCATGCTGTTTACCGGGAGCCTGGGTTGGGGGCTGGCCCTCTGCAGCCTGGCCGTGGTCCGCCTCGCGTCTAGCGTGGCCTTTGTCGCGAGGCCGGTCCGGTGAGCGATCCACAGCCCCTCGAGCTCACCGCCGCTCAGGCCGCGGCGCTTATCCACGAAAGGCTGCAGGCCGCCGACCTGGCGCTCCTGGCAGCCGACCTGGATCCTGCCTTCGACGCGTACGTCCAGGCCCTGGGCCTGGCGCTCCAGCTGGGGCCTGCTCCAGCCGAGGCGACGCTGCGGGCCGTCCTGGACGGAGCCCGGGATCTGGCTCGCCGCGGGGACGCGCGGGGCCTGGCGACGTTGGGCCCTGCCGTCGCCGGCCTGGTCGGCCAGGTGCGAGCCGCCGGCGCCCTACCCGACAACCCGGTCATGGAGGCCTGGGCCGCCGTCGCAGCCGAGATCAGCGTCCTCATCGGCCTGTGGGGCGTGGCCCTCTCCCTCCCGGCGGAGCACCGCCCCGGCTTGTACCTCCAGCTCCAACAGCGCGCCACCCTCCTGGACGCTGCCACCAATTCGCTTTTTGACCTGGCCGCGTGGCCCGAGCTCTCGCTCGACGCTCGCCGCCGATAGCAGCTACCCTGCCGGGCGGGCACCGCCATCCGCTCTACCCCCTGACGCGCCATAGATTTGACAGATCGGCCCTTCTATCCTACACTATTTCATCGTGCTCGAGATGCACAACTTACAGGAAAGGACTCGTACAGTGAGCGCTGCCGGTTATCGATCCGCTCCCATCACCTGCCCGAACTGCAAGACACGATTCGCCGCCCCGGTTGTGACCATCGTAGACGCCGCTCAGGACCCGGAGGCCAAGGCCATGCTTCTCTCGGGCCAGCTCAACGTTGCAGTCTGCCCTAACTGCGGGCACGGCGGTATCCTGAGCATTCCCCTCGTTTACCACGACCCGGACAAGGAGATCCTCTTCACTCACGTGCCGCCCGAGCTGGGTATGGCGGAGCTTGAGCAACAGCGCGTCGTCGGCGACCTGACAAACCGCGTTATGTCGTCGCTGCCGGCGGAAAAACGCAAGGGGTACCTCCTGCGGCCACGGAGTTTCATGCGCCTGGACGCCATGATCGAGGCGATACTCGAGGCTGAGGGGGTTACGCGCGAGATGCTCGAGGCGCAGCGAGCCAAGGGTGCCCTCCTGGAGCGCCTGCTGCGGACCCCGGGCGCGGAGGCCCGGCAGATCATTGCTCAGGAGAACGATGACCAGATCGACTACGAGTTTTTACAGCTTCTGAGCCTCAACCTGCAACTCGCCCAGGCCCAGGGCCAGGAAGGGGCAGCACAGCAATTGGCCACACTGCGCCAGCAGCTGCTCGCCTGGACACAAGTGGGCAAGGAAGTGACAGCCCGCCAGGAGGCCATCCGCGAGCTGGGGCCTCAGGTGAGCCGCGAAGAGCTCCTGGAGAAGCTGGTCGCTGCCGCCGAGGCGGGCGATGAGACCAGGATCGAGACAATGGTGGCCGTCGCCCGGCCCCTGGTAGATTATGCCTTCTACCAGCAGTTGTCCGAGCGTATTGAGGCAGCCGAGACAGCGGGCCAGCGAGACCAGGTCCACAGACTCAAAGAGTTGCGCCAGCAGATCCTCGATCTAACGGCCGAGATCGACGCCGAGATGCAGCAGATCGCCAAGGAGAGCAGCGACCTCCTGGAGCGGATCTTGAGCAGCGATGACGTCGAACAAGCAGTGCGCGAAAACCTGCCTGACCTCGATCAGTTTTTCATGGAGCTCCTATCGGAGAACATGCGCGCCGCGGAGAGGGCCGGAGACAGGCAGCGGATCGAAGCGCTGCAGCAGGTGGCCGACACGCTGATGCGGCTCATCGAGGAAAGCCAGCCGGTTCAGATCCGCTTTATCAATGAGTTGCTGTCGGCCGACTATCCCTCCGGTACGCTGGCGCTCCTTGAGGAAAGGCGCACCCTGGTCAACGAGGAGCTGTTGGGCCTGATGGAGCTCGTGGAGCAGGATCTGACCGAGGAGAATCGCGCGGAACTGGCCG
>JBFYTF010000376.1:0-6241 GCA_041300865.1 Anaerolineae bacterium | reverse complement strand
CTCTTGATGCGGCGGCACCAATCCAGCTCCTCCGAGTACATGAAAAAGCCTTCGTCGAGCCCGCCCACCTGTTCGTAGGCGGCGCGGCGCACAAGAAGGCAGGCGCCCACCACCCAGTCCACCGCCTGCGGCTCGCCGGGCAAGGGGGGTGTGTCGAGCATGTAGTAGCGGCGCAGCACGCGGTTGTCGCGCCACCACTCCTGGATGACGGTGCTTTCGAGCAGGGCAGTGGCCAGGGTGGGGAAGCGGCGGCGCGACGATTGGATGCTGCCGTCGGGATAGAGCAACTCGGGGCCGACCACCCCGGCTCGCGGGTGGCTTTCCAGGCAGGCGAGCATCTCGGCCAGGGCGTTGTCGACGAGCTCGGCGTCGGGGTTGAGCAGCAGCAAGTAGCGGCCCTGGCTGGCCGCGAGCCCCTGGTTGTTGGCCGCCGTAAACCCCCGATTTTGGTCGTTGGCGATGAGGTGGGCCGTGGGAAACTCGGTGCGGACCATGGTCGCGCTTCCGTCGGAGCTGGCATTGTCGACGACCAGGATCTCGATCTCCAGGGCCTGGCCCTGACCGGAGCCCGGGGTCGCCGCGGCCGTTACAGACTGGAGGCAGCGGCGCAAAAGGTCGCGGACGTTCCAACTGACGACGATAACGCTCAGATCCACCACGGATCCCCAGCTGCTTACTTGCGGCGTGAAATGGTATAGTCGGCCAGGGCCTCCATGCGGCTGCGGGCCTCGCCCTCGGGCAGGGCTGCCAGAGCCTCCTGGCTGCGCCGCACAAAAGCATCGGCCCTGTCCCTGGCAAGGGCCAGGGCTCCCGAGCTGCGGATGGCAGCCACTACTTCGGCCACCAGGGCACTGTCTCCGCCCCGGCCGACCACGGTAGCGATGCGCTGGTCCTCGGGATGCTCGCGCAAATAGTAGAGCACGGGCAGCGTCACGATCCCCTCCCGGAGGTCGCTGCCGACCGGTTTGCCCATGGTCGCCTCGTCGCCCTGAAAGTCGAGGAGGTCGTCGATGATCTGAAAGCCGGTGCCCAGCAGCTGGCCGTAATCCCTGAGGGCAGTGATCTGTTCCTCGGTTGCGGAGCCCAGGACGGCGGCTGCCTCGGTGGCGGCCGAGAAAAGCGAAGCGGTCTTGGCATAGATCCGCTCGTCGTAGCGCTCCAGTGCCTGTTCCCACGCTTCCTGGCTGTCGAGGGGCGGCAGGTAGTGCCGGTCAAAGATCTGCCGCAGCTCTCCACTGCAGATCACCATGAGCGTCTGGGCAAAGATGCCGATGACGCGCACGTCCTGCGTCTCGGCGGCCAGGGCCGCAGCCCGGGCAAAGAGATAGTCGCCGGCCAGGACGGTGGCACCGGTGCTCCAGCGGGCGTTAAGGGTTTCGCTGCCGCGTCGCATGAGGGCGCCGTCCACCAGGTCATCGTGGACGAGGGTCGCCGTGTGCAGCATCTCGACGGCGGCGGCCAAGGATACCAGCTTGTCGTGTGCCGCGCCAAAGATGCTGCCCGTCAGCAGCGCCAGGGCGGGTCGCAGCCGCTTGCCCCCGCTGTCCAGCAGGCTTTGCAGGATCGGGGTCAACTGCGGGTAGAGGTGCACTGGTTCACGCAGCTTGCTCTCTACCCGTTCCATGTCGTTTGCCAGCGGCTCCAAGAGAGGGATCGTCTTCAATCTACCTACTCTCCACTTCAGTCTTGCCATTCGGGGCTCGATCGTCGAGCTGAAAAAGCCACCTGGCGTTGGCCGTCGTTGCCGCGGACAACTCGTCGAAGGAGATGCCCTTGATCTCGGTGACGCGCTCAGCCACGAGCCGGACGTAGCTTGGTTCGTTCCGCTTTCCACGGTGCGGATGGGGCGGCAGGAAGGGGCAGTCGGTCTCGACCACAATCCGCTCCAGGGGCAGGGCTTGAACAATGCGCGGCAACTGCCGTGCGTTCTCGTAGGTCACCGGTCCCGAGATGCCGACATAAAAGCCCAGTGACAGGGCCCGCTCGGCCATTGCCAGATCGCCCGAAAAGGTGTGGAGCACGCCGAGGCGGCCGGACAACACGCCACCACTCAGGGCGCCTGCCCACTCGGACAATATGCCCAGCACGTCGTCGTGGGCGTCGCGGTCGTGGATGATGACCGGTTTGCCGAGCCTGGCGGCCCAGGCCAGCTGCGCTTGAAAAGCCCGACGCTGGACATCCCGGGGTGAGCGGTCGCGGTAATAGTCCAATCCGGTCTCGCCCACGGCCACCACCCGGGGCTGCTCGCTCAGCCTGCGCAGCTCGCCCAACGTCTCGCCGGTGAGGGTCGAGGCGTCGTGGGGGTGCACCCCAACAGAGGCGAGGATGCTCTCGTCCTCAGCGGCCAGCGCCACGGCCCGGCGGCTGGAAGCGAGATCGATGCCTACGGTAACGATGATAGCCACCCCTGCAGCCTTGGCTCGGGCCACGACTGCAGCGCGGTCCGCGTTGAACTGCGCCAGGTCCAGGTGGGCGTGCGTGTCGATTAGCACGATTCTGCTCCGCGCTAGGGCTCCAGCCCGGCAATACGCAGGCCATCCGCCAGGATGTCCTGCACGCGGTCCTTGCGGGTCGTTTCGGTGTAGACGCGGATCACCGGCTCCGTGCCCGAGAAGCGAATGAGCAGCCAGCCGTTGTCGCCCAGCGAAAACTTGAAGCCGTCCGTGGTCTGCAGGCCCGTGACCGGCAGGCCGCCGATAGTCGCCGGGTTGGCGGATTCGATGCGCTCCCGGGTGGCCTCGCGCCGCTCTTCAGGAAAGCGACGATCGATGCGGTCGTAGTGGTGTGGGCCGACCTGCGCGTAGAGGTGCTCGATGAGCTGCGATGGGGTCTTGTTCATGCGGACCATCAGGTCCAGAAAATAGAGGCCCGCCAGAATGCCGTCCCTCTCGGGCACGTGCTTGCGGAAGGCATAACCGCCACTCTCCTCGCCGCCGATGAGGGCATCGGTCTCCAGCATCTTGGGCGCCACGTATTTGAAGCCTACGCCCGTCTCGTATACGGGCACATCATAGATCCTGCCCAGTTTCTCGAGCATCGACGTGGTGGACAGGGTCTTGACGATGGGGCCGCGCTCGCCGCGGACTTCCAGGAAGTACATGGCCAGGAGGGCGTACACCTGGAGCTGGTTGACGAACCGGCCGTACTCGTCACCGACGCCGAGCCGGTCCGCGTCGCCGTCGTTGATGATCGCTACGTCGGCACCGATCTCCACGACCTTGGCCAGCCCGGAGTCGATGTTGGGCGGGATCGGCTCGGGCCGCGCCATGCCCGGGAAGAGGGGGTTACGCGCGGAGTGGATTTCCACAATCCGGGTTTTGCCGCCGCCCAGGATGCGAGGAAACCAGCCGGCACCGTTGCCCCACATGGCATCAACCACCACAGTCAGGCCCGCATCTTGAATGGGCCGCACGTCAATCATCTTCTGAAGCTGTTCCAAGTAGGCCGGCGCCGGATCGAAGTAGCGAACACTCCCACGGTCGAGGGCCTCTTGCAGGGCCACGCGCTTCACGCCTGTCACTGCCGGGATGCGCTGCTCGATCTGTTGCAGGCCCTCAGGGGCGATGGCGCCGCCATGCTCGTCGCGTACCTTGTAGCCGTTGTCGGCCGGTGGGTTGTGGCTGGCCGTGATGTTGACGGCCGCCGCGGCCCCGTTGGCGACCGCTGCGTACGAGATGACAGGCGTCGGGCTTGGACCGTCGGTCAGCAGCACCTGGAAGCCGTTGGCCGCCAGGACCTCGGCCGTGGCCGCCGCAAAGTGCTCACCGCTAAACCTGCGGTCGTGTCCGACGACGATCGTCCCGCCGCCCTTGCCCTGCTGCTGCAGGTAGAAGGCAAAGCCCTGCGTGGCCCGCCGGACGTTGTCAAAGGTATAGTCCTCGGCGATGCGACCTCTCCAGCCGTCGGTACCAAACTCGATATCAGTCATCGTCTCGCTCCTGTTCAAGCAGCCGTGGCCTGGAGTTGTTTCATGTCGGCATCTACCATCATGCGGACAAGCCCTTCAAAGGTTACCGTCGGCTGCCAGCCCAAGTTCTGGCGCGCCTTGCTCGGGTCGCTGACCAACAGATCTACTTCGGCAGGCCGGTAGAACTGGCGGTCGGCGACGACGTAGCGTTCCCAGTCCAAGCCCACATGGTCAAAGGCTACCTCGCACAGCTCGCGCACCGAGTGCGTCTCGCCGGTGCCCACGACGTAATCCTCCGGGTTGTCCTGCTGGAGCATGAGCCACATGGCTTTGACATAGTCTCCCGCAAATCCCCAGTCGCGCCGGGCCTCCAGGTTCCCGAGGTGCAGGTCGCGCGCAAGGCCGAGCTTGATCAGGGCCACGCCGTGGCTCACCTTGCGCGTGACAAACTCCAGTCCACGGCGGGGGCTCTCGTGGTTAAAAAGGATGCCCGAGCAGGCAAAGATGTCATAGCTCTCGCGATAGTTCACCGTAATCCAGTGACCATAGACCTTGGCCACGCCGTAGGGACTACGGGGGTAGAACGGCGTCGTCTCCCGCTGGGGCACTTCCTGCACTTTGCCAAACATCTCGCTGCTTGAGGCCTGGTAGAAGCGTGCGCGGGGCACCGCGTTACGCATGGCCTCGAGGACGCGCGTGACACCCATGGCTGTGCAGTCGCCGGTGAACACCGGCTGTTTCCAGGAGGTGGGCACAAAGCTCTGGGCGGCGAGGTTATAAATCTCGTCCGGCTGGTACTCTTGCATGATGTCAATCATGGACGTTTGATCCAGCAGGTCGCCCGGAACCAGGGTGACGCGATCTTGGATCTTGTCGATGCGCTCAAAACTCACGGTGCTCGTCCGCCGCACCATGCCAATCACCTCGTAGCCCTGCTCCAGGAGAAACTCGGCCAGGTAGGATCCGTCCTGGCCGGTGATCCCCGTCACCAATGCTGTCTTGGTCATCGACCTTTACCCCCGTCACTCAATTTTTCACGGGCGTTTTCCATTTGCCGGCGCCAGTACTCCATGATGTCCTCGATGCTCTGCCGGAAAGGGATGGCAGTTTGCCAGCCCGTTTCTCTGTGCAGACGAGAGGCGTCACAGACTATCTCTGGCACTTCCGACGGGCGCATTCGCTCCGGAACTTGGTCGACGGTGACCGACACCTGGCTCAGCGACAGCAGTGTGTCCAGGATCTCCTGGATGGCATGCGACCGGCCCGATCCGATATTGTACACCTCGCCTGCTCGGCCGGATGTGATGAGCAACACGTAGGCGCGCACCACATCCCGGACGTCGCAGAAATCACGCCGGGCATCGAGATTGCCGACGCGCATCACCGGCTCTTGCAGCCCCAGCTCGATGGCCGCGATCTGGCTGGCAAAGTCGGGCGCCACAAAGCCCAACCCTTGCCGGGGCCCGATGTGGTTGAACGGCCGCGCCCGCACCACGTGCAGGCGGTGCGTCAAGTGGTATTGAAGCCCCAACAGGTCCTGAGCTACCTTGCTGACGGCGTAGGGGCTCAGGGGTCGCAGCGGCGTCTCCTCGTCGATGGGCAGCTCCTCGGGTCGGGTCATGCCATACTCTTCTGACGAGCCTACGACCAACACGCGGCAATCGGGCCTATCCTGAGCCACCACCTCCAGGATGTTGAGCTGCATGCGGATGTTGGTTTCGAGCGTGCCCCACGGATCCTGCCGCGAGACAGACACGAGGGGCTGGGCGGCCAGGTGAAAGATCACATCCGGCTTGGACTGCTCGAGGACAAAGCGCACAACGTCGGCGCGCGACAACTCGGCCGGGTACAGCTCGAGGGTGCCACAGAGAGGAGCGATGTTGCCGTATGGTCCGAAGACTGTGCCGGCCACCTCCCAATCTGTGTTTTCCAGCAGGTACTCGGCCAGGTGGCTGCCGACAAAGCCAGAGATGCCGGTGATGAGTGCTTTCAAGGCGACCTCCAGTAGGCGCTCGTCCGATAACCAGCCCCGTTGCGTCTCGGACGGTTCCAGGTGAGCCGGCTCGGCCCTGCGATCGGGAAGCATTATACCCTACTTTCAACCCTATCGCAAAGGCGAATGCGCGGGCGACTAGAGGGTTTGGGCGAGTGCCAGCTGCCGGAATGCCATTGCGGACCTGAGGGAAAGATGCTATAATGGGCCCACGGAGGTATTGGCAGGCAGGATGTCCGGGCAGAGTGAGGGGTTGTACCGGTTTCGTAGCGGCAACGAGGGCAAGGATGAGGCCCAGGTGCAGTTGGAGGGTGCACGGGTCCTGGTCAGACAGGGCGACC
>JBFYTF010000352.1:0-18431 GCA_041300865.1 Anaerolineae bacterium | reverse complement strand
CGAAGCCCATCAGCCTCAATCCTCAGGCGCTGCAACAGATCCTCTCCCAGCCGGAGCTGGCCGCCTGGCGCGATCAGGGCGGCGTGTTGGTCAGCGACTCCCTGGGCGTGCCCGCTGTCCGGCGGCACTACAGCCCGGAGCTCGATTCCTTTCCTCACCGGCAGATCGCACTTGACGCTTTCCAGGCGGGCAACGACGTCCTGACCCTCTCGCGTTTCTCGCTGAACGATGACTGGGAAGAAGAGATGCGCAACATCGAGGACACGATCCTCTTCTTCCAGTCCCGCTACGAGCTGGACAACAACTTTCGCGCTCGGGTGGACCAGTCGGTGCGGCGCATTCTGAGTATGAAGCGCAACCTCTGTCAGGCCGAAGCCGAGGGCGAGGGAGAAGGTGCAGTCGAGGCGGCCCCGGGGTTCAGCCTGGAAAGCTGTATCGCCGGCGAGCCGTTGCCGGGGCGTGTGGGCAGCGGTGGAGGCACTGTGGCCCAGGTCGCACAGCAGGCGGTGACGCTCCTCTATCCCCCCGTCGAGGAGCTGCCCACGGGGCTCAGCCGCCCGCCGCGGCGCGATGAGCGCCTTCTGATCTTTACGGACGTACGGGAGGCGCGTGAGTGCGAGTTGTGCGCCCCCTTTTACTTGCTGGATCCGGAACTGGTACGTGACGTGATTCTGCGCATGTATGGGCCCGAAGGCAGCGGGCAGATCAACCCGGACCGCGTGGTGTCTCGCACCTTCGACGACCTGCAAAACCTTCTGACGTACGGCGATTCGGACATGGAGGCCCTTGTCCGCGAAGCGGACTGGATACTCTTTGCCATGCTGGACTATGACCCCGACCGCTATCCCAGCTCCGCCGCCCTGAAGCAGTTCCTCCGCGAGTGGACGGCTACCAGGGAGACACAGAACGTGGTCGTCATGGCATTCGGCGCACCCTATTACCTGGACACCACGGAGGTCAGCAAGCTGGCCGCCTATTACGGAGTCTACGACAAGACCGAGCCCTTCGTGGAGGCCGCGGTCCGGGCCCTCTTCTTCGAGTACGCCCCCGCCGGCCGCCCGCCGGTGACGGTCAAGGGAGTCGGCTATGACCTGGCTTCCGTCCTGGCGCCCGATCCCCGCCAGGAGATCTCGGTCGATCGTGCTGACGTGCCGGTGCAAGGGGGAGGCACGCCAGGGCCGATCAAGCTGGAGGAAGGGGACTCGCTCCACGTCAAGACGGGCATCATCGTCGACCAGAACGGCAATCCTGTGCCCGATGGCACCCCGGTCACCTTTCAGGCTCGCTATTTGCCCGAGCTGCTTGAGCTGCGCTACGATACGACGACGGTCAACGGCATCGCTGAGGTGACGATGACGTTGGAAATGGCTGGCGAGATCGAGATCCGGGCCACCAGTGACCCCGCGACGAGCTCCCGGCCGCTGTTCGTGATCATGGGCGAGACGACCGTCTTCTTGACGCCGACACCCACCCAGACTCCGACGCCGACTGCGACCTTGACGCCGTCCCCCACACCGACCGCCACCGCGTCGCCGACGGCGAGGCCCAGTGCGACCCCATCGCCGACGGCGCCGGCCGCAACTGCGGCCTCGGTGCCCCCGGAACCCCGAGTGCGCTGGGCTGACCTCATCTTTGCCCTGGCGGGCATGGCCCTGGCCGGGGGCGCGGTGATGGCCGTTACCCAGGCCCTCGGCATGCACTCGCTCGTCCGGCTGGCGTTGTGGAGCGGCGTCACCGGCCTGGTCGGTTATCTGTTCTACGGACTGGGGCTGCCGGGAAGCAGTCTGCTAGAGCAGGTCGAACCCGGGCTGAGGGGCTTGATCCTTGGCTTTGCCTGGGGCCTGCTGCCCCTTGCATATGTTGCGCTGATATCGTGGCGGGAGCGCCAAGCTAACGATTGACGTCACGGGGGGCCAAGTCCCCTTCCGCCGGCGGGGTGGTCAGCCGAAGGCTTGCGGGCGTGGCGCTCACGCTGGGTGTGGGAGAAGAGGCGGCCGGCAGTTCTCCCGGGTTGGCGGTCACCAGGATGGCGGCCAGCAGCAGAGCCGCCAGGATGGCCAGCACCCGCCGGTTGGCGCGCACGAACTGCGCCACAGGCCAGTCTCGCTCGAGGACGCGGGCAGCGGCGCGGCTGACCAGGCTCGGTGCCAGCAAGGTCCGGCGCAGCTCGGCAACCGTGGCCGGGCGCTCGTCGGGGTGCATGGCCAGGCACCACAGCACGGCGTGCTCCGTCTGGGGCGAGATATCGGGCACCAGGCTACGGGGCGTGGGTAGCGAGTTGGGCCGCAGGAATCGACGCTTGGCGTCAAGGGGTGCTTGCCCGGTCAGGAGATGGTAGAGAGTGGCGCCCAGGGAGTAGATGTCCGAACGGGCGTCAGTGTGGCCGGTGTCACCTCCGTACTGCTCCAGGGGGATGTACTGCACCGTGCCCCGGCCCTGCACGACAGTGATGGTCCGTTGTTCGTCGGGCAATACTACCTTCACCAGGCCAAAGTCTACGAGCTTGACATTGCCTGCGGGGGTGACCTTAATGTTGCTGGGCTTGATGTCCCGGTGCAACACGGGGGGATCCTGGCTGTGCATGTAGTCGAGGGCGTCGCACAATTGCGCGGCCCAGGTAAGCACCTGTCTCTCGGACAGAGCGTGGCCCTCGCGCAGCGCGGCGGCAAGCATCTCCTTGAGGTCTTGCCCGGGCACAAAGTCCATCACCAGGTAATCCCGGTCCTGGAAGGTGAAATAGTCCGAGACCTTGGGCAAGTTGGGGTGATCCAGGCGGGCCAGCGTGCTCGCCTCCTGGTAGAACTGCTCCCGCGACTGGCGCAGCTCCTCGGGGCTGGCATCCGGATCGGGCAGCGCCTCCTTCACGGCGCAGACACGCCCCTTGAGGCGCAGGTCATCGGCGCGGTAGGTCGCACCCATGCCCCCGCGCCCGACCAGCTCGACGATCTGGTAGCGTTCACGGAGAACGGTTCCCGGAGACAGACTTCGTGTCAACGCAAGGCTCCCAGCATTCAGGCATCGGCGAAAGGGACCGGCCCGGTCCCCTTCCCGCCAGTTTTAGATTAGCGTATAATGGGCAAGTTGTCAAGGTTGTCGACAGGGAGGTGCAGCCGTGTCCGCAGAGACGGCCATGCTGTTGGTCCTGGAAGGGCCAAACCCGGGCAAGCGATTTTACATGGATCATCCTGTGCTGTTGGTGGGCCGTGACGAGGAGTGCGACCTGGTGATCGTGGACCGGCAGGTGTCGCGGCGGCACGCATCTATCACGCGCGAGAGCGACCAATACGTGCTGCGTGACCTTGATTCGAAAAACGGCACCTTTGTCAATGGCCAGGAAGTGCAGGGTGCCTACACCCTCAAAGATGGCGACGAGATCCAGATCGCCTACTGCTGCAAGATGGCCTTTGTGGCCGCCGACTCCACCGCGCCGGTGCTACTGGAGACGCCAGAACAGGGGCTGCGCCTCGACCCTGAAAGTAAGCGGGTATGGGTCGCCGGTCAGGAGCTCGAGCCGCCGCTATCGCTGGCCCAGTACCGTCTTCTGGTGCTCCTCTACGACGAGCCCGGCCGCGTCTATAGCCGCGACGAGATCGTCGAGGCCGTCTGGCCCGAAGATGACCGCCACGGAATATCGGAGCAAGCCATCGACGCCCTGGCCCGCCGTCTACGAGAACGGCTGGCCGAGTTCGATCCTGGTTCGCAGTACGTCGTGACCGTGCGCGGCCACGGCTTTCGATTGGAGAACGCGTACAAGCCCTGATGGGACCGTTGCCGGTCAGCTAATCAGGTCTCGGATTGCCTGGATCGCGGCCTCGATGCGCGCCAGCTCCACCCCAATCTCCTCTCGAGGATAGTCGGGCCGGGGAGGCAGCGAATCCTCGCGGGGAACCCGGACAAATTCCACGTCAAAATGGTCGTGGTTTGTCTGGCCCAACATGCCCAAGCCAGTGATCACATCCGAGCGGGTCGCCCGGCCATAGACCCACGTGGCGTGGGGGCCGGTCTGGGCCTGGCTCGGAAAGTAGTATGCTCCTCGCCCCATGCCAAACCCGGTGTCGCCATTGAGGTTGGTGAACCCAGCCACGGCGCGATCCGGGCGCATCTGCGGCGGAATGCCTCCCTGCGGCCCGCAGTTGGCATCGAGGGGCGCGTCGGGCCAATACCAGGCTACCTGCACTCCTTCCAGGGGAGTCCCATCCTGGTTCATCACGCGCACAACAAGCGTTGCTGCGGTGTCGATCTTTTCGCGGAGCGCCGACAGTTTGTAGACTGGACCTTCGCCCGCCGGCGCCGGGTGCACGACAAAGTCGCCATACCTGGCCCGCAAATAGGCCGTGTCTCGGCCGTTGCCCTGCCAGTCGTAGACGCTGATGTCCATCGCCCTAGACTCCTTTCCCTCGCGGTGCTGCGGCCATTGTAGCATAGTTGCCTGCGCCTGCCAAGGCAGGCCTCGAGCGGTAAGCGCTGACCCGGCGCCACGATGTTGACCGGCGGGCAGTTGTCGACTATAATTCTGCCCGGGTCAGCGGGCTTGACCCTCGACCCGTCCAGAGGTCGGGCACGGGTCCCCAAGTGTCGGGGGCCTGCGACACCATCACGTGAGGAGTTGAGCAAGCAATCATGGGCCATGAGGTTGAGGGCAGAGCGGGAGCAGCGCCGTATGCCGGCGTCATCTTTGACATCGACGGCGTGCTCGAGTTCCAGGGTGAGGTGTTCCCCGGAGCCGTGGAGACGGTGGCCGCCCTGCGCGAGGCGCAACTGGCGGTCCGGTTCCTGACCAATAGCTCGCTCAAGAGCCGCGCCTCCGCTGCCGAGAGGCTGCGACGGAGGGGCTTTGACGTGCAGGCGACGGAGGTCGTGACCGCATCTTACGCCACTGCGACCTACCTGCGCGAGCAGCAGGTGAAAAGCTGCTGGGTGCTCCTGGCCGGGGAAGGGCGCCGTGAGTTCACCGGGCTCCCCCACGACGAGAAAGACCCCGAGTATGTGGTTGTCGGTGACTATCGAGAGGGGCTGAATTGGGCCAACATGAATCGCGCCCTGCGGCTGCTGCTGCGTGGAGCGCGGCTCGTAGGCATGCAGTCCGAGTTTCTGGATCGCAGCGGGACCGAGGGTGAGCAGCTGAACGTCGGCGCGTGGACCATGATGCTGGAACAGGCGTCGGGAGTGAAGGCGACGTACATCGGCAAGCCAGAAGCCTATGCCTTTGACCTGGTGCTCAAGACCACAGGCCTCGGGCGCCGCCAGGTGCTCATGGTCGGCGACAAACTGTCGACGGACATTCTTGGGGCGAACGACTTTGGCCTGCCTTCGGCCGTGGTACGCACGGGCGAGTTTGACGAGGCGGAGCTCAACGGTGTGCGGCCCGACCATGTCCTGGATTCCATTGCGGACCTGCCGGCACTCCTCGGTCTCCCTGCTGGCCGCGTTGCAGAGGACGGCCGGCGATGATCCTCGGTATCTTCACGCGCACTTTCGAGCGAGAGTCACTGGCGGGGGTGCTGGATGCAGTGCGAGCCCAGGGCCTGCGGGATGTGCAATTCAACATGGCCAGTGCCGGCCTGCCCTCCCTGCCTGCCGAAATCGAGCAGGGCCTGCCGGACCGCATCCGGACTGCCCTGGCCAGTCGCGGCCTGGAGATGGCCGCCGTTTCGGGCACATTTAACATGATCCACCCCGATCTGGGGCACAGGCAGGAGGGGCTGCGGCGCTTGGAGGTCCTGGCCGCCGCCTGCCATCCCATGGGCACCACGACGATCACCCTGTGCACGGGCACCCGCGACCCGGACGACAAATGGCGGGGGCACCCGGGCAACGTTCTGCCAGACGCCTGGCACGATCTGCAGGTGGCGATGGAGCGCGCTCTGAGCATCGCCGAGGAGCACGATCTGTGGCTCGGCATCGAGCCGGAGCAGGCAAACGTCGTGACCTCCCCCGCGGACGCGCGGCGCCTTCTGGACGAGATGCGCTCCCCGCGGCTGAAGGTCATTCTCGACCCTGTAAACCTGATGGCCGGGGACGATGCGGGCGCCGTGCGGAGCTTGCTGGAGGAGGCCCTGGACCTGGTCGGGCCTGACCTGATCGCGGCCCACGCCAAGGAGCTCTACCCGGGTGGGGTGGGCTGGCGTCTCGACTATGCTCACTACCTTGGGGCGCTGCGCGCCGCCGGCTTCCGCGGGCCGCTTTTGCTGCACAATCTGCCGGAGCAGGCCGTCCCGGCGGCGGTCGACTTCCTGCGAGGGCTGTGAAAGGGACCCCGCGCCTGGCCGATCCGGCCTGTTGGGTCCTCTTCTAACAGCACAGGGAGATCAGAGCTCCTCGGAGCCATTTTCCAGGGCGCTGGCGAGGATCTTGTCGACGCGGTGGCCGTCCATGTCCAGGACTTCGAAACGCCAGCCGCAGCAGTGAAAGTGGTCGCCGGGGCTGGGGATGCGCCCCAGGGCGACCATGACCAGGCCCCCCAGTGTCTGGTAGTGTGCCTTGCCGCCGTACGGCAGTTCCGAGAGGTGCAAAAGATCGCGGAGCTCGTCGACGACCAACATGCCGTCGAGCAGCCAAGATCCGTCTTCGCGCTGCACAGCCTCCGAGTCGGGCGCCTCGCCTGCCGCGGGGAGATCTCCGACGATGGCCTCCAGGATATCGTACGTGGTGAGCAAGCCTTGAAAGCCTCCGTACTCGTCGATAACCAGGGCAGCATCGTTGCGGCTTTCTTTCAGGCGCTCCACCGCTTCCAGCGCAGTGACGCTCTCGGGCAAGAAGAGGGCCGGACGCACCATGCCCTCCAGCTCCAAGGGGGTGCCGGCGATGGCGGTAGCCAGCAGGTCCTGGACATACAGAAGGCCGATCACGTGGTCCAGGTCGCTGCGAGCCACGGGAAAGCGAGAGTAACCACTGCTGGCTATCAACTGCCGGGATTCGTCGATGGGATCGTCCAGGTCCAGCCATACGACCTCGGGCCGGGGGGTCATGACCGCATTGATCGTCTGGTCGGCCAGGCGAAAGACCTGCATTACCATTTCGTGCTCTTCGGGCTCAAACACCCCGACCTGAGTGCCATGCCGCATCATGAGCTTGATCTCTTCTTCGCTCACGGGCTCTGCTTCCTCCTTGCGGATGCGCAGCACGCGCAGCACCAGGTTGGTGGACCCGTCGAGCAGGCGGACGATGGGTGACGCAAGGCGCGAGAGGCTGCGCATGCTGGGTGCCACGGTAGCCGCGACCCGTTCGGCGTTGTTGAGACCCAGGCGCTTGGGTACCAGCTCGCCAATGACCAGCGATAGGTACGTGATGGCCAAGACGACGACAGCCACGCCGATGGCATCGCTGTAGGGGGCCAGGAGGGCCACGCCTTCCAGGGCATCGCTCAGCGTCCCGGCGATCGTCGCCCCGCCGAAGGCACCGGCCAGGACGCCGACCAGGCTGATGCCGATCTGAATAGTGGCCAGAAATTGGTTGGGCGCGTTGGCCAACTCCAGCGCGGCCTGGGCCCGCTTGTTGCCCTCTTCGGCCTGCTGCTGCAGACGCGTCTTGCGCGCAGACACCACGGCGATCTCGGACATGGCAAAGAGCCCATTGGCCAGGATCAGCACGGCGATGACCGTCAACTCGAAGGCGATAGAACTCATGGCACTCTCCTTGTCTGCCGCTGGCATGACAAATCATAACACAGCCTGGCGAGACTGTCAACGGCGTTGCAGTTGTCAAAAGGGCGAACATGGTGCTATAATACAGGCCACATGATGCGCATCGGGCCCGGCGCCGTTCGCCGGAGCCCCTCAGGTTGAGGCGCCGGGGAAGGTACCGGAGCCTGCTCGAAAGGAGACCTGTGTCTAGCGATCCTAACAGCCACGCCGGTGCGCGCCAGGTTGTGGGTCGCTGCCTGGGCCTCGAGCCCGGACAGCAGCTCGTAATTCTGGCAGACGAAACGACGGTCGAGCTGGCGGTGGCCATCGCCGAGGCGGCCGACAGCCTGCGCGTCCCCCACACAGCCATCCTGGTGCCCGTGTCAGTGCAGCGGCGTATTCCGGCGCAGAGCGATCTCAGCTTGCTGGCCCAAGGCGCGGTGCGCGAGGCCCGGGCCATCCTGGTTTGTTCGAACAGCGCGCCCGACTGCCTGCCGTTCCGCGAGTGGTTCCTCGAGACCCATTGGACGGCGAGGACGCGTATTGGCCACATGCCCGGGGCGAGCCTCGACGTGCTTAAGCTGGCCGAAGTTGACTGCGAGAAGTTGGTCAGCGACTGCCACGACGTGGAGGTGGCCCTGGCCCGCGGCCGGGCCGCGGAGCTCGTTACCCAGGCCGCCGGCGGGCGGACCCATCGCCTGCAGGCAGACATTGGGGGCTGGCAGCGGCTGCCGGTGGCCAGCGACGGCATCATCACCGACGGTGCCTGGGGCAACGTACCTTCGGGCGAAACCTTTATTGCACCTCTCGAGGGGACCGGCACCGGAAGTGTTGTCGTAAACGGCTCGATTCCAGGCCTCGTTCTCGGCCCCGGGCAGGAGATCGTCCTCCACTTTCAGCGTGGCCGCCTGGCGCGCATCGAGCCCGAAGACAGCCCGGCGGCACGCCATCTGGCCGAGACGCAGATCCGCCATGCCAAGGCCGTGGGTGACCTGGATTGGGCCAACTTGGCCGAGATCGGAGTCGGGCTGAACCCGGCCGTCCAGCGCTTGACCGGCAACATGCTCCTGGACGAAAAGGCAGCGGGCACAGCCCACGTCGCCCTTGGCTCCAACCTATTCCTGGGCGGCACCGTCCAGGCCAGCATCCACTGCGACCTTGTGACGCGCGGGGCGGGGCTCTTGGTCGACGGCAAAACCGTCGTGGAGGGGGGCAGGCTGGCGTACTCGGAGGGTGACTGGCACGAGCACTACAAGCAGGTGTCGACCACGACCAGCCCTTGGTTCGAAGCCGGACAGGTGGCCCGCACCGGCATTCAGGCCACCTCCTCGGCCGACGGCAGACTGCAGCGCTTGCTTCGTTCCCAGCCGGGCCGGGTGTCCGCCTGTTTTGTCGGCGAGCAAAAGACCGCTCTCCTGGCCCAAAGCCTCTACGAGCTGCTGCCGGTGAGCGGCGACTGGGCGGCCATCGATCGCCTGGCCTCGAGGGCAGGGATCTCGGCCGGAGTGGCGCGCCGTGTGCTGCACATCATGGCCGATTACGACCTCGTCATAGCCCGATAGGAAGAAAGATGAAAGATTGGCCTTCCCTGCTGCGCCTGCTGAGCGAGGAGCTGGGGTATGCCGTGCGCGCCGCCAAGCCCGCGCTGGGCTACGAGCTGTTCAGCGTCGACCTCTCGTCGTGGAAGCTGCGCTTGACGGACAACACGCCCGTGGTGTGGGTCAAGCGTGCCGATCTGGAGAATACGACGCCGCAGCACCTGGTGCAGAGCTTGGGCGACGTCATGCGCGAGCGCAACCTGAGCCGCCAGATCGTCCTGGTGCTCCTGGAAGGTGACGGGGAGCCATTGCGTCGCTACCTGGAGAACCCCCTCCTGAACATGGTGGTGTGCGGCAAGGAGGATCAGGACCGTATTGTGGGCTCTCGCAGGCCCAGCGGTGAGCTGTTGGACCTGATCTCCGCCCAGGTGCCCATCTCGAACCTGGCTCCTTACGAGACTCGGGCACCGGTCACCGGCAGCCGCTTCTTCGGGCGGGAGTACGAGATCTCCAGGGTGGTGAGCAACCCTGACACGAATCACGCCATCCTCGGTATCCGGCGTATTGGCAAGACCTCCCTGCTGCGCGAGGTGGAACGCCTCCTGCGCCAGACCCAGGATCCGGCCCAGGTAGTCTACCTCGAGTGTAGCGACCTGCTGAGCACTGAGGATTACGTGCGCGAGGTGGTTCGCAAGCTGAATCCGCGCGAACTGCCCCGCCTGCATATGCAAAAATACGTCTTTTTCTTTCCCGACTTCCTGGAACGGATGGCCCGGGCGTCCAAGGGCAAGATCATCTTTCTCCTGGACGAAATAGACAACCTGGTCATCATGCAGCGGGGCAGTTGGGAGCTGTTCCGCATGCTGCGCTCCTCGGCCAACAAGGGGGCCTGCCAGTATATCATGGCCGGCTTTCGCGAGGCGATGCGCGAGCAGTACTTGCTCGACTCGCCTTTCTACAATTTTGCCCAGGAGATTCGCCTCAGCGAGTTCACCCGCCGTCAGGCCCAGGACTTGATTCTGACGCCTATGGAGAATCTGCGGGTCCGTATTCGGAACAAGGAAGAGGTGGTGGGTCGTATCTACGAAGAGACGGCCGGCCAACCGAACCTCATCCAGTACTATTGCACCATTCTGCTCCGCCAGCTGGACCTTCTCGGCAAGAGAGACATAGGCCCGGAAAGCCTCATCGATGTCTACGCCGACGAGGGCTTCAAGAGCCATCTGTTGACGTCGTTCATGCAGAACACCGAGAACCGGGAGAAGGCGCTCGTCTATGCCGTGTTGATGGCCTCCGAAGAGCCGCGCTCTAAGGGCTTTTCGCCTGCCTTTCTCGACGCCGCGCTGCGCAAGCGGGGCATCGTCCTGCCCCAGGATGAGATCGACGAAGCGGCAAGCGTGCTTGGCCTGGCCGGTGTCCTGCACCACAAGGGCCGGGAGTATTTTTTCACTTCGCCGGTCTTTACCAAGGTTCTCCACCAGTCCTATGACCTCGACTATTTGTTCCGAAAGGTCAAAGAGGAAGGTCTATGACCTGGCTCGAGGTTCCGCCGGAGGCCCCTGCCGTTGTCCGGCACAACCTGGACGCCGTCAACGAGATTATACGCTCGGTCCAGGAGGGTAGCTTCTGCGCACTCCTGGGTACGCGCCTTTCCGGCAAGACAGTGCTGCTGCGCTACGTCGAGGAGATCCTATCGGGGCGGTTCCGGTGGACCTGTGCTTACGTCGACCTGTATGCCGTCGAGACCTCGACGCTAAGTGGTTTCTTTGGGGCGCTTATGCGCCTCATTGCCGGGCGCGTTGAGCCGATAGCGGACCTCGGGCTGGAGCTACCGGCGGCGGGCACGGCGAGCAGCGCGATCTTTCGCGCCTTCCTGGACGAGGTAGTGCAGGGCATGGAGCGCGACTTGGTGCTGATCCTCGAGCACCTGGAGGCGCTGCCCACCGACCTGGTGGAGGCGTTGTTGACTTCGCTGCGTGCGGCATTCATGGACCAACAGAACCAGGACCAGCGCGTAGTTGCCGTCGTGTCGGGTGCCCTCAGCCTGGCGGCACTTACGGTCGGGGAGTCGTCGCCGTTTCGCGGCATCGCGAGGCGCATCTTTCTGGCCGACCTGACCGGCGCGCGGAGCGCCGCGATTATCACCGAAGAGCTGGCGCCAGCCCGCATCCTGGTTTCACGCAAGGCCAAGCGGCGCTTGCTGCTGGCTGCAAACGGCGACCCGTACCTCATCCGCCGCCTGTGCCAGAGCTGCATCGAGCGCAGCCTTAGCCTCTCACCGTCCCGGCTGCGCACCGGGCAGGTACAACAGGTGGTGGCCGAGTTCCTGCGCGACGACGTCTACCGCTACGCGCCTCTGCAAGAAGCAGTGCACCTTATCGAGGACGATCCAGACCTGCTGCGCTGTATCCTGCTGCTGCTGGCTCACGGCACTGTCCTGCGCTCCGATCTGCCTCTACCTCTGTCGCCCGATGTCGATCCGCTTCATCTGACCGGCGTGGTCGAGCCGGTGGGTGGGCACAGCTATCGGATCAAGAACCTGGTCTACGGGCGCTTCCTCGAAAGCCATTTTGATCCCGGCCGCGTTGGCCACCTCTTGGCCATGTCGGGCCGGTGGGACTTGGCCCTCGACTACCTGGAGGTCGGCATCCGCCAGGGCAACGAGCACGCACGAGAGGACATACTGCCGGCAACCATCAATTCCATGTACGCGGCAGAGGATGTGCCCCGGGCGGCCCACTTCCTGACCCGCGGGTTGACGGCGGCCTTTGGCGTGGTAGAAGCGCGGGTCTGGTTTGCGCAGTCGCAGGAAAACCGGCTGCGGCTCGTGGCGCAGGTAGGACGCCGCCCTGACGACCAGTCGTCGCTCAGCGCCGAAATGCCGGTCCAGGCCGACCGTCTGGAGGCGCGCGCCTACCGCCAGGCGCGGGCCCTGCGCGGCCCTGAGGGTGGGCGATACGTCTGGCGGGCGATGCCCCTCCTGGTGGCCGGCAGCCGCCCGGTGGGCGTTGTCATGCTGTGCAACGATCTGCTTGACGGCCGCGCCGGCCATCTGCGCGAGCGTGAGCTGCAACTGGCCGGCTATCTCACCCAAGCATCGCGCGCCCTGCAGGCTGTGGGAGTGCGCCGCCAGGAGCTGGCCTTGGCGGGCAGCATGCAGGCCAGCCTTCTGCCGGCCTCCGTGCCGGAGGTGCCCGGCTGGGAGATTGCCGCCCGGCTTCGCCCGGCGCGCGAAACGTCGGGTGACTTTTACGACCTGATCCCCTTGCCCGGCGACCAGCTTGGCGTGGTAGTCGCCGATGTGACGGACAAGGGGCTGGCCGCCGCACTATACATGACCTTGACTCGCACCCTGCTCCGCACCTATGCCGCCAACTATCCCGGCCGCCCCGACCTCGCCCTCTGGGCCGTCAACGAGCGCCTGTTGGCCGACACCGACTCAGGACTGTTCGTTACGGTCTTCTACGGCATCCTCGACCCGGAGAGAGGCACGCTGGCATACTGCAACGCCGGACACCCGCCACCCTACCTGGTCGAGGCTACGGAGGGAGAGCCCCGGGTGGAGCCTCTGCGGGGGCGGGGGATTGCCCTCGGAGTGGTTCCCGACCCCGGCTGGGGGCATACTGTCCTCGCTGTACCGCGCGGCGGCCTCCTGCTCCTCTATACCGACGGTGTCATCGATGCCCTCAGCCCCGAAGGGGAGCGTTTTGGTGTGGCAGCCATGTTGGACCTGCTCCGCGAGCTGACAGAGCGGGCAGCGGAGGAGGTCGAGGAGAGGTTGTTGGGCGAGCTGCAACGGTTTGCCGGTACGCAACCGCAGTTTGACGACATCACGGTTGTCGCGGTCAGGCGAGAGGGCTAGGCTCGTACAGGATTGCGGCCAGCCCCAGCGCGTCGCCGATCGTCTGCCCGTTGTGCCTCTCAGCCCGCGCTCCTTCGTCCTGAGCCCACCTGTTCTTCTCTGGCCTGTCTGCTGCCCTGAACGCGGCTGTCATAACAAGTGCGAGCGTTATCCTTGCGCCTGCCCCTTGCCCTGGACGCAGGTGTCAATCCCCAGCGAAGGATCTGAACGCTCAAGATTCTTGGCCTCGCTCAACATGACATAAGACAGCGAGATGTTTCAGCGCGGGCCGATGGAGAACATAACAACGTACACAATTCTGCGGCAGAGGCAGAAATGACATAACTGACAGGCGGGTTTAGCCTTGCTCTTGTCCCGGCAGCGGGCTGCCTTCGTCTTTGGCAGCTCTCATCTCTCAGGGCCACCAGCGGCTGACCTGCTGCATGGCGCAAAGGATCTCGCGGACAGCGGGCGGGCCACCGAGGCGGGCTAGCAGCGGCGCCAGGATGGCCAGCTCGAGGAGGGTGGTGGAGCGGGGCTGCCGGCCCATGAGGTGCAACAGCCGCTCGCCCTGCCCGCCGGCAAGCCAGATCTCGCGCAGTGTGCCGGCGTCTGTGTCGATGGTAGCGGCGGCGAGGGAGGCGATGGGTGACGCCAGGGCTGCCAGGGGCGTGGCACCGCGGTGCTGCCCGGCGCGCCGTGGGCCAGCCGCTGCCGCCTCTTTCAGGGCAACGGCTGCGCCGAGTGCTTCGCGCAGCGCCGCCACCTGGAGGTCGTGGGGGAGACGAGGAGCGAGGCAGGCCAGTACCCAGAGACGCTCTCCCCCATCGCGCGCCTTGAGCGCGGCCTGCAGAGCGCAGGCATAGGCCGCGGCGCGGCGACCGTCCCGTAGGTGTGGTGCCAGGCGCGCCAGCGCCTCGGCCCGCCGGCCATGATCGGGGATCTCGCCTGCCCGACCCCAGGCTTCTTCGGCCTCACCTAGTTCAGCCAAACGCTCCACGATGCACACTGCGGCGGGGGCACCGTGGCGCCCCAGCTCGCGGGCCATGCCCAAGGCCTCGCGGAGCCAGGGCAGGGAAAGGTAGGGTGCCAGGTCCATCAGGGCAGCCACCTGACAGGTCAACGGCTCAATAGGGCGTGTCGCCGAAAGCGCTTCCTGGCCGTTCCCAAGCTCGCCGAGCCGCATGGCCAGGGCCGCCAGCATCGAGGACCGCAGCACCGGGTCCTCGATGCTGCCTACTGCGGGCAACTCCGAGCGCACTACCTCCTCGGGAAGGCGCCGGACGAGAGCCGCCAGCCCATTCCGGCCGCGTGCCGGCCGGGGGCTGACTGCCAGCAGGCGGCGCGCCTCGACCAGGGCTGCCGGTAGTTGCCCGGCAGGCAAATAGGGCGCAATTGCGGCCAGCGCTTGGCCCAGCAGACACGCCCCCGGCCCAGTCGGACAGCCGCGCACAGCCTGCAGCACCTGCCCGGCCAGTTCCTGCTGCGCCTCCAGGGAGAGCTGGGGCGCCAGTGGCGTCTGCGCAGCCAGTGCAGTCAGGTCTGCCAGGGTCAGGGCCCGCAGGCAAGAGTCATCGATCGCCCGGGCAGCCGCGGAGGCTTTCCTCAGGATTGCCAGACACTCCTCGTCGCCTGTGGCTCGTCTCAGGCTCAGGGCCAGGTCCTCTCTCCAGCCGGCCGGCAGCATCTCGGGCACGAACCCAGGCCGGCAGGCCACGCCATTGGCCGCTAACCCGTCGGGCGGTGCATGTAAGTCCCCGCCCGGTAGGACTTTCAGCGGTTGAGGCGTCACGGTGGCTGAGCGCCGTGAACGCTTCCACCGCTCGATGACCTGGCTCATGTCGTCAAGCACCTCGCGCCGCTCAACTTCCTCCAGGGCAGGGGTGAGGGCGCACAGGGCCTGTACGTGCTCCTCGAAATCGCCGATTTGCCGCATGGCCCTTAAAGCTGCGGCTAGCTGTCTCCGGTCCAAGTAGGGTACCAGGCCGCTGATCACGCGGCCGCGTGCCGGTAGCGGCAGTTCTCGCGCGGCGGTCAGGCACCGGTCGGCGACCCGGGCTTGCAGCGTGCCGGGCAGGTATGGCAGCAGGGCCAGCAGGCCTGCCGCCGGCGCCTGGCCGTCGAGGGGCAGCGCCGCCAGCGTATGTGCCCATAACGCCGCCGGCAGGTGGGGTGCCAGCGCCAGAAGCACCTGGCACCGGCGCTCAGGATCCCGGCAGGATGCCACGGCCGTCAGGGCCTCCTCAAGGATCTGGTCGTTGAGCGTCTCCGCCGCATCCCCCACATCGCCCCGGCTGACCGGCCGGCAGTCTGCCGGCGGTGCATGCCCGTCGCGGGCTGAACACCAGGCCGGTACAGCCCCTAGAAGGCGGGCGAGGGCATCTATCCGTGTCTCCTCGTGGCGTAGGCCCTGGATGGCCTGCCGGCTCGCCTCGATGCCGGCGCTGCGTTGGGGCGAAGAGAGGCACGGCAGCACGCCCAGCAGCGCGTCGAGGCGCATCGCCGGGTCGGTGATGCGGGCCGCAATTGCCAGGATCGCCGCCCGGCCGTCCTCGTCAAAGACAGGTGCTATGCCGGCCACGGTTACCGCCAGCGCTCTTTCGTCGGCGATCTGCCTCACTTCGTCGAGTGCGCCGGGCAGCAGGTCGGCGGCCAGGACCGGTGCAAGGCCCACCAGGGCGACCGCGCGCGCCTTGTCGTCTCTCAGGGATCTCACCCGTAAGAGGGCCTGTCGTTGCTGTGCGGCGTCGAGCAGCGGCCCGAGGCCGGCCAGGGACATGGCACAGGAGCGCTCATCTTGGATGTTCTCCGCTGCGCCCAATGCCGTACCGGCCAGGCGGCGGTCCAGGAAGGGCGCCAGGGCGACGAGAGCAGCTGCTCGGGCGGGGCCGTCGGCCAGGCTCTGGGTGATAGCCAGGGCCTTCTCCAGGAGGTTCGCCGGCAGGTGGGGTGCCAGGCGGCCAATCGCTTCGCCGCGGGCCGCCTCGCTGCGGAACAACAGAGTGGATCGCAGGGCAAGGTCGGCCGCCGGGCCGCGGTACTCGGGCGCAAGGTGGGGTAGCAGTGCAGAGAGTGCACTCGCCCGCGAGTGGCTGTCCGGCTGCGCCTCGGCCAAGGTGATGGCCCGCTCCTGCAAGCTGGGCGGCAGGTGCGGCGCCATGCTCGCCAGGAGTAAGGTCACACGGGCGTGATGTACCTGGGCAAGGCCGTCCAGGGCAGCAGCCAGAGCCTTCTCGCGCCAATAGGCCGACAGGTGCGGTGCCAGGGCAGCCTGGGCCTCGCTGCGTGCCGCGGGATCTTGCATTCGCCAGGTGCAGGCCAGCGCCTGGCGACACAGGGTCTCAGGCAGGCCAGGTGCCGGTTGTCTTTGCCCGTCCCCACTCGGGCCCTGCCACTCGGGGCACGTGTTCCTTGGAGGGCTGGGCGCTGCAGGTGCTAGCAGGCGCGCCAGAGCGGCTGCGCGGCCGGGCTCGTCATCGATCTCGATGATCGTCGACAGGGCCTGGGACAGGAGCTCGGCCGGCAAGTGGGCGGCCACTTGGGCTTGCGCTGCGACAGGCAGCACGCCGCTCACGGCCTCGACACGGCACGTGGAGTCCTGAAGGGCCAGAGCGGCAGCCAATGCTCGCTCCACGGCCGGCGGTGGCAGGTACGGGGCCAGCTCGACCAGCGCCCGGGCGCGCTGACCGCCGCCCTCGAGATGCAGGATGCCGTCCAGCACCCGGCCCACGTGTTCTGCGGGAAGATCGTGAGCGAAAGCCAGGAGGGCCCGGGTACGGATCTGTTCGTCGTCGATGGTCGTGGCCGCATCGATCAGATCGGCGGCCATGCTCGCCGGCATCTGAGGCAAAGCCGCCAGCCCGACGAGTGCCTCTGCCCGCAGCGCTGGATCGGGCACCTGGGCGGCGGTGGCCAGCCCCTGGGCCGGAGTCCACAGCCCATCGCGGACGAGGGCGCAAAGAAGGGCGGGTGGGACCTCGCGCCTCAGGCTGTGGAGGGAGCTGGCCACAAGCGTGTAACGACACTGGAAGGCCAGGGCGAGGCCAGCTGCAGGCCCGCCGGCAGCAAACTCCTGGCCGGCACGCGCCCAGGCGCGATAGAGATCGTGGCGGTAGGCCGGCACCTGTCCAATCCGCTCCTGGACCTGGTGCCAGGCATTGTGCCCTTCGTCCGTTTCCTCGGCCAGCAGGGCTCGCAGCTCCTCGTGCCAACCGGCCTGCTCCATGTGCCAGGTCAGGGTGCGGTGGATGGTGCCGTCATCGGGCAGCGTGTGCCACGCGCCGCCCCGGGTGCAAGAATGGTACCGGTTGAGGACTGTCTCGTGCGCGGCGGTGGGAGCCGCGGCTTGCAAGTCCGGCCGTAAGCGGTAGGCGAGCAGGTCCTCACCGCAGGCGCTGCGCATGGGTGCGACGTCGAGGAGCCCCCGGGCGTGGAGGACGCGCAGCAGGGCGCCGGCTTCCGCCTCATCCTCCAGGCCGCAGAACGTCGCGGCGGCAGCCGGCGTGAGGGCAGCGCCCGGTGCCAGCAGGCCGAGCCGGGCCACCGCTTCGCGCAGGCGGGGCTCCATGATCTGCACCGCCGAGAACCTGTACTCTCGGTCCGCGCCTTGTGGGCGATCGTCCGCCATGGCCCGCCTTCTCCCTCCCCTCCGAGGCGAGTAGATCTCCAGGAGGTGGAGGCATTATACCACAGCCGGGCTGTGCGACCAACTGGAGGGTAGAGTTGTCGAACCATAGAACCGATGGCGCGAACACGCCTTGCAGTTCCCCGGCAACGCTGCTATAATCGAAACCGGCGAGTAGATCGCACTGATGTTTGAGAGGAGAGCGCCATGCCAGGTTTTCTCGACAAGCTCAAGAGTGGAGCGGACAAGGCAGCCTTCGAGGCCGACCGGCTGATGAGTCTGAATCAGGCACAGGCTGCTGTCCGGTCGGCGGAACGTGACCTGGAAGCAGCAACCGCGGCCTTGGGCCGGGACGCCTTGGCCCTGTACGATGCCGGCGCCCTGTCCCAACCTGAGCTGCTGGCCACGTGCCAGAGAATCGACAGCCTGCGGCAGCAGGTGGCGAGCCTGGAGGCCGGGGTGGAGCGTGTCCGGCTGGAAAAGGCGCCTGACCCATCGGCGCCGCCCGGCGAAGCCGAAGACGAGCCGCGAGCGAGCCAAACGCCGGCCGCGCCCGTGACCAAAAGCCGCGCCTGTCCGAACTGCGGCAACGCCTTGCGCAGCGGTGTCCGGTTCTGCCCTGAGTGCGGTGCCAGGGTCGAAAACGCGTGAAAGGACAGGGACATGGAACCGAGAAACAGGAACGTGATTGTCGTCGTCGTGGCCCTCGCCGCACTCCTTTGTTTGTGCCTGGCAGTCGCCGCAGCCCTTGTGCTCGGCAGCGTCTTCATGTCTAGCGTTCGTACCTCGGGCCCCGCTGTGTCGAC
>JBFYTF010000364.1:0-4717 GCA_041300865.1 Anaerolineae bacterium | reverse complement strand
AAGGCAATTCCAGGCCACATAGCGGGAGGCAAGCGCCAGATCAAACATTTCAGGATTGCTATGCCAGGTTGTAAGTCCTTCCGCCTTCAGATAAGGCCGTTCCGGCTCCGAGGAATCAGCCAGCGGCTTCGACGAAAATGGCAGTGAGGGGGAATTTCCGCCCATTACATATAGGTGAAAATCTCCAGACGTGGCTGAGTAGTAAAGGCTGAGAAAGCCGCTCGAATCGTCCAGGGCCTTGAGCTGCGTAATGTCGGGCACATCAATCAATGGCAACGTGCTGCGATACGGCGGCCTGACCACCGTCAGATCCAGGCCCGACAACCAGCCCCGCTCATGGGCGGTTTCGACGACAAGACGGGCATAGTGGCGCAAGGTCAGATGAGGCCAGCGCGCCTGGCCCTCTGGAAACTGGCTTTCATACACGCGTTTCGCTGCCTGGGCGGCCATCTCCTGATCTGCGCCGTCCAAGGTCACGCCCCACACGGCGACCAGCACGCCTTCCAGGATGTAGGGGTCATTCACCTCCAGAAAGTCAGGTAGGAATGCCTCCAATACACGCGGGCAGGCGACCAATATTCGAGTCAGCCCCTTCATGGCCGCCTGGCGTAACTCGTTCTGAGAGGTTGCCGTGACCCAGGCCAGCAGACGTGCGGCGGGCAAGGCCACATCCGCCTGGACGCCATGCAGGTTGGCATCCCGCGCCCAGGTCACCAGTTGTCGGAGGTTGGTATGCTCGGAAAACCAGAGGGGGACGAGATGGATGGACCACAGGGCGTCGCGGGTGCCGGGGCTGTCCTGTGCCAGCAAGCGGGGATGGATGAGGCTCTCCATCGCGAAGGGGTGTCCGGGAATCATGGCGAACCGGATGAGTTCGTCCAGTTTGCCATCGAGACCTGCATGGTGTTGACTGTCCCGCCACAGCTCGATGAGCTCCGTGCGGTCGGCGCCGAAGTCTTCCGGATTGGCGCGCCAACGCAGGCTGTCGCTGAAAGCGTTGTCGAGCGTCCTATCCCAAGATTCCGCATCACGCCGAGGCATCAAGCCCGGAAGTTCCACGCCTGTCTTGGGCGGTGTGGCCAGACACAAGGCTTCCAGCAGGCCGGCGCGACGGAAATGCAACGGGTGATCCATCCATTGTCCCGTCGCCAACGAGTGCAACAGCCCGTCTGGCGCGAGCGCGGCTCGAAGCGCCTCGCGCCGGGCTTCCCGGCTATCCAGACCTTCCCACAGTTGCTTGAGCAGGCGGTCGGCGAGAAAAGTATCCGACAGCCGCTCGAAGCCGAATTCGATGATGTCCTCTTCCTCCTCCATGCGGTCGATCAGCACACCGGCGGAACACAGGAAGTCGATCACCCGCTCCATGCGAGTGACGGCTTTTGCGATGGCATCCGCCTGAGAACGGGGCAAGGAAAAACCGCCTTCCTCCAACATGGCGGCCGCCAGCTTGTACATGGTTCGGCGCATGGATCGAGGGCGGGAGGCGTCGTCCAACCCCAACTTGTCGCGGGCCTCTTCTTCCAGCCTGTCCATCCAGGCTTGCCAGACCTCCAGCCAGGAGGGCAGCCAGTGACGCAAGGGACGGCCCTGCATGCTCTTGGCCAACAATTGCACATACAGCGGGTTGGAGAACTCGCCCAAGGGCGGCGCCACCGGTGCCTTGACCGCGTAATGCTCGAAGTAGCGCAGCAGCGCATCGGGCTCGATGCCGGAAAAGCCTGGGTGATCTCGCTCGACCCAGGGCAGTTCGTCTCCCTCGGGCAATACGGGCAATGTGACCGGCAGGTAATCGCTACGGACGGAAAGAGCCAAAGCCAGATGGGGGCGGCGCAATACCTCCAGGATCATGCCCGGCAATTCATTCCGCCAACGTTTGCGATCCGGGGTTTCGTTGAGCGCGTCGATGACCAGAAGCGCGCGTTGATGGCGCAGGGCCGCCTCGCTTTCCAACTTGTCCAGCAGTTGTTCATGGCTGCCGGTCCAGGCCAGACGCTTGCAGATGGCCTCCCAGAGGCCGCCCGTCGCGCTCAAGGTTTGCCCCAACACGCCTACCGCAATGCCGCCCGACGTGACCGTTTGCAGAATTTCATGCACCAGCGTGTGGGTCTTGCCTTGGCCAGCCGGACCAATGAGCAGCAGCACGCGCTGTCGTGTCAGGCCGGAATGATGGTCCAGAAGATGAATGACTTCGCTCGATTTGTAGGCGCATTGGCGCAATTGGTATTCCCGGTGCCGCCAGTCATCGTTCCTTTCAGAGGTCTCGGGCTTGTTTTGCTCATGCAACCGGTGCTGTTCCCAGGCCCGCTCGCGTACCCGTTCCAGGACATTGCTGAAGAAATCGAAGTCAGGCGTGCCATGCCATAGCGGATCGTCTCGGAGTGTCCGGGCAATCACGCCGATTTCATCGCGCAATCCGGAAAACCCCTCGTCCCGATCCAGAATTTGCCAGACCTCGGACAGCGCCTTGTCCAACTCGGCGATGGCGGTTTGTCGTGCCAGCAGCCAATCGAACACCTGGCCGACATCGCTTTCCACATGGGCGCTGGCGGTGTAACGCGGCCCTGCGTTGTGCTTGATGAGGTCGGCCTGATGCCGCAGCCAGTCGTTGAATGGCGGGCTGGCGCCGGGCTGCCGCTGGCTCAATAGCTTGCGCAGGTCAGCTTCCAGTTTGTCCGCGAATTCCAATGCGCTTTGGTAGGAAGTGACCGAGCCGACCCACGCGCCGCCCTCCTTGAATGGCAGTCGGCCGAAGAAGTTTTCCAGTCGCTTGAGTTGCTCCTGGTCGTCGCAGGCCGGGGTTTCCTGTCGGTAGACCAGCATCTCGGGCACCGAAGCGCCGCGTCGCCGTTGTTCCCATGCGCGGTGAAATTCATATTCGCTGCCTGACAGGAAGGGGTTGCCGTCGAACTTGCGAAAGTCTTCCACCGGCAAAGGCGTACCCAGACGACATTTGAAAATGCCGATGAAGACGTCACACGCCTCCGGCGCGGGAAGGTGTCTATCTACCGATGCCTGGGGCGAGGTGAGCAACTCCAGGGGGATGCCTTTGCCTTGGTCCCAGGCGACGACTTCGATACGGGTGAAATGGCTGACCAATGGATCAGCATTCAGTCGCCCTGCAATGTCATGGACCGCTTGGCGTTCTTCGCCGCAGTCACCGGGGGAGGAAAGAAATAGTCGAAAAGGCTGCATTACCTGCCTCCTGGTTTATTTGTCTAAAGGACAGCCTGGCTGAGCCGCCCTCGCCGTCAATTCCGTGGAAGTTGGAACAGCCCGCGAATCACAGCTAGAAACGCCGCCGCTTGATCCACCAAGGCCTGGGCATCTGCCATCTCTACCGAGTCGCCCTGGTAATCGGAGATCAACCTGATTTCTTCCGCCTGCTTCAGCAGCCGCCCCATTTCTCTGGGTACGGGCCCGTCCTTATCCGCATGATCCCGTCGCGCCACCGACATGGCCGCCAACCCACAGGGATGCCGACCCGCTGTCTACGCCCGTCGTCGTCCCGAACAAACCGTCCTCTACCGCCTCGTCCAGCAGCACCTGGAGACCTACCTCACGCTGGCGTGCGAAGGCGAGGCCATTGGGCACGCGGTACCCGGCTACGTGGAGCGCGAACTTCGACGCTACCTGGAGTGCGGCATCCTGGCCTACGGCTTCGCCCGCGCCCGCTGTCCGTAATTGTTCACACGGGGGCGGCCACGATTTCCTGGTGGCCTTCTCCTGCCAGGGGCGCGGCGTCTGCCCCTCGTGCAACGCCCGGCGCATGGCGCAGACCGCCGCCCACCTGGTCGATCACGTCTTCCCGCCCCTGCCGGTGCGCCAGTGGGTGCTCTCGGTGCCCAAGCGGCTGCGCTGGTATCTGGAACGGGAGCCAAAGGCGATCACTGCTGTACTGCATATCTTCCTGCGGGTGGTCGAGGCCCATCTGCGCAGAAGCTGTCCCGGGGCCTCGGCGCAGGCCCGCTTCGGGGCCCTGAGCTTCGTCCACCGCTTCGGAGCTTCGCTCAATCGCCACCTGCACTACCACTGCTGCATCCTCGACGGGGTGTTCGAGCCGCTGCAAGCCGGTGGGGTCCAGTTCCGACAGGCCTCGGAACGGGCACCAGAAGCGGTTGCCGTGATCGCAGAGCAGGTGCGCCGCCGCGTGCTGCGCTGGTTCTCCCGCCACGGCCTGCTCGATCCCGACGATGCCCGCGACAGGCTCGCCTGGACCAATAGCGGTTTCTCCCTCGACGCTTGCGTGTGCATCGCCGGGGACGACCGGGCCGGACTGGAGCGGCGGCTGCGCTACGGCGCCCGCCCACCCTTCGCCCTTGAGCGCATCGAGCGGGTCACCCGCCCCGGGCATCGCGCCGGGAGCGGATTAGTTCAACAGACGTATATCCGTCGTGCGCGTCGAGGTCCGCGGCGACAGCGGGGTCAGCGGTTCGCGCACGACGGATAAACGCTTACGTAGATATGCATACTGGTTTTCGTATTACAGGGCGCGGATCTTGTCCTCTTGTTCCCGCATCTTAGCCAGGGCCGTCTCCTGCTCGGCGATCTTGTCGCGCTCCTTCCGTACCACGGCGGCGGGGGCCTTGTCGACGAAGTTGGGATTGGCGAGCTTGGCCTGAGTGCGATCAAGGTCGCTCTGGAGGCGGGCGATCTCCTTGGCCAGGCGCTTGAGTTCGGCGTCCTTGTCGATAAGGCCGGCCATGGGGATGAGGACCTT
>JBFYTF010000363.1:0-8008 GCA_041300865.1 Anaerolineae bacterium | reverse complement strand
CTCGCGGGTGGGCGCGACGATGAGAGCGCGCACGTGGCGCGCCCGGCTCTTGACCAGCCTGTTCAGGATCGGCAAGACAAAGGCTGCCGTCTTGCCGGTGCCGGTCTGGGCCAGGCCCAGTAGATCGCGTCCCTGAAGCGCGATGGGGATGGCCTGTTTCTGGATGGCGGTGGGCGTGGTATAGCCCACAGCCCTGATGCCCGCGACAATGCGCGGGTCGAGAGAAAACTGTTGAAAACTCACAAGTACTCCTTGGCTTTGTTGAGCCAAGTCGCACTCTCGGCCCGTCGATTTTGAGGCAGGCTTCCCTGCCCGTTTCTGTGCCGGCCAACGGCCAGCACAAAAAACAAGTGTACCCCATCATGACGGATAAGGCAATTCCAGGCCTGGTTCTGGCTAATGGCGGGTGCACTTCACAATCTTGGGCGAGATGAGGCCTAGGATTTCCAGCTCGCGGGGCGTCAGCTCCGGAAATATTGAGGTCCATCAGCAACACATCCGGTTGGGGCGAGGCGAGAGGGGGGCTGTGCCTGGCCTACGGCAGCGGATGCCAGAGCGCCGCCAGGACCAAGGCCAGCGCGGCCAGGAATGCACCGGCGGCCACAAAGGCAACGCTGACCTCGGTGGTTTCGTGGCGGGCGATGAGGTGCGTGGGCAGGTTGCTAAAGACTTCCTGCAGCTCGCCCGCACTCTCGGCCGCGTAGTAGGTGCCGTCGGTCAGGTCGGCAATCTCTTGCAGCGTTACCTCGTCGATCCCGCGGCGAAAGCCACCGCTCCCCCAGCTGCCACTCCACGGCTCGCGGCCGAACCCGTCGTAGCGTGAAAAGGCACCGCCGCAGTCCATCACGCCACCGCTCTCGGTGCCATAGCCGATGGTGTAGATCCGCACGCCCCGGTCCGCTGCCTCCTGGGCAGCCGTCAGGGGCGGCGGGCCCTGGTTGCTCGCGCCATCTGTCAGCAGGACGATGATGGACGGGGCGTACACCCCTCTGGGGACCGGCATGGGCCGGCTGGGCGACGCTTCGCCGGTGGCGAGGGGTGCGACGGACGGATCGATCTCGGCAACGGTCCGCAGCGCTCGTTGGATGGCGCTGCCGATGGCCGTCCGTCGGCCGGTGATGAGGCTCTGGACGACGTCTTCCAGGACCTCCTGGTCGGTGGTGGGCGCCTGGATCAGCTCCGCGTAGCCGGCAAAGGCCACGACGCCGATCTGGGTGTTGCGCTCCTGGCGTTCGATAAACGACATTGCTGCTGCCTTGGCCGTCTCCAGGCGGTTGGGGGCGATGTCGGTCGAGCACATGCTCCTTGAGACGTCGATGGCGAGGATGATGTTGGCCTGTCCGGCAGGCACGGCCACGACCGTCACGGGGCGCGCGAAGGCCAGCACCAGGCTGGCCAGCGCGAGGAGAAAGAGGAGAAAGGGCACGTGACGCCGCCAGCGCGATTGGCGCGGAATTGCCTCGCGGATCAGCGACAGGCTGGAATAACGCACGGCAAAGCGCCGCCTGCGGCGCAGCATCCAGACATAAGCCGCCACGAGCAGGGGGATGACCCCCAGCAAGAGAATGAAACCCGGCCACAGCCAAGACATCAATAACCTCCGATCCTGCCCATTCTATCTCATCCCAAACGTCACGGCACATGGCTCAGCCAGATGAGCGACAGGGCAGCTCCGGCGAGGAGGGCGAGCAGGCTCCCGCCGGCGAACAGCGCCGTAACCTCCAGTTCCTCCGGCTTGATGGCCAACTGCGGGTCGACGCCGTCCAAGATCGAGCCCAGATCCTCTTCACTGGCGGCGCTGTAATACGCGCCTCCGGAGAGCGTGGCGACCTGGCGCAGCGTCTCCTCGTCGAGCTGGGTGTGGACGACAAAGCCGTTGATCTCGAGTGCCGTACCGGCCGCGCTGCCGATGCCGACCGTGTAGATGCGCACCCCGCGGTCGGCGGCAGCCTGGGCGGCTTCGAGAGGGTCGGGGTCCTCGTTGTTCTCGCCGTCGCTCAGAAGCACGATGACGGCCGGGGTCAGTGTCCCGGGGGGCAGCGGCGTGGGCGTGGCCGCCGCGAAGCCCGGCTCCGGTGTCAGGTCGGTGTAGAGGTGTGGGGTCGGTTCGCTGTTGAGGGTAGCGATCAGGTTCAGGGAGGCCAGGATGCCGTTGGCCAGCGAAGTCCCACGCTCGGGTGCCAGGCGGCTGATGGTACTGACGACGGCGTCGCGATCGTCCGTCGGGGCCTGCACCGTGAAACCGTTGTCGCTGAAGGCCACGACGCCGACCAGGATGCCGTCTGGCTGGTGTTCCAGGAAGCGCAGGGCCGCGGCTTTGGCCGCTTCCAGGCGCGTGCTTGGCGTGTCGGTCGGGTCAACGGTCTCCAGGTCGGCCGCAGCCATGCTCCCCGAAACGTCAAAGACGAGGAGGACGGTGCCCTCAACGCGGGGCAGGTGGACTATGGCCTGCGGGCGCGCGAGCGCGACCAGCAGCAGCGTCAGGCCCGCGAGCAGGATCGCCGCCGGCACGTAGCGGCGCGCGTCGCGCTGCCGCGCCGGCCCGAAGCCGGAATAGCTCGCCACGCGTTGCTCCCGCCGCCGCTGCATGCCCAGGTAGAACATCACGAACAGCGGCAAAGCCAGCAGCGATAGAAGCATCGAGGGCCAGATGAACGACATGGGAAGTTCCCTCACCTCCCCCGGCGACGCGCGCGCCGCTGGGCCGCGAAACGGACGATGGCGCGCACCAGATCATCCTCGGTGGAGAGCGACATCTCGTCCACGCCGGCGCGCCTGAACGCATCCTCGAGGGCCGACTCGCGCCGGCGCACCAGTTCCTCAAAGCGCCGGCGGAACCTGCCATCGTGGGTGTTCACGTACAGCTGCTCGCCCGTCTCGGCATCCTCCATGATGATGGGACCAACGTCGGGCAGGTCCACCTCGCGCGGATCCCAGAGTCGGATGGCCAGAACTTCGTGGCGGCGACCCAGCAGCTGGAGGGGCCGCTCCCAACCCGGAGCGCTGATGAAATCCGACACGATAAACACCAGGGAGCGCCTCTTCAGGGCGTGCAACGCCCCGTTGAGCAGGGGCGCCAGGTCGGTCATTGGCGCGCGCGGGAGGGGCGACTGGTTCAGGAGATCGTTGACCAGGCGCAGCACCTGGATTCGCCCGCCGCGGGCGGGGATCAGCCGCTCGACGCGGGTCCCAAACAGGACGGCACCCACGCGGTTGCCGCCGCGCGTTAACAACCGCGCCAGGGTGGCGACGAAATCGACGAGGACGGTCCGCTTCAGGCGCTGCGTCTCGACGGTGCCAAAGTCCATCGACGGTGTCAGGTCCAGAAGGAACCAGGCGGCGATTTCGCGTTCCGGGACGTACTGGCGGACGTAGGGCGTGTTCATCCGCGCGGTGACGTTCCAGTCGATGGTGCGCACGTCATCGCCGGGCTCGTACTCCCGCAGATCGGCAAAGTCGACGCCGTAGCCGTAGAAGAGGCTGCGATAGTCACCCTGCAGCAGGCCGTCCAGGCGGCGGACGACGGTCCAGTCGAGGCGCTGCAGGATGCTGTCCGGCAGGGGCCCGTCAGGCCGGGACCCGGACGTGGGCATGCTCACGTAAGGGCACCTCCGGGATGGGAATGCGGTCAAGGATCTCGTCTAGCAGATCGTCGCCGGCCACGTTGTCAGAGAGCGCCTCGTACGACAGCACGAGGCGATGGCGCATCACGTCGTGGGCCATGTCCAGGACGTCCTGGGGTAGGGCGTAGCCGCGGCCGCGGAGAAAGGCGAGGGCGCGCGCGGTGAGGATCAGGTTGATGGAGGCGCGCGGGCTGGCGCCGAAGAGGATATAGCGCTCCAGCCGCTGCAGGCCATAATCCGCCGGTTGGCGGGTGGCCGTCACCATGCGGACCGCGTACTCGATGAGGACGGGATCGACGTACACCCGTCCGGCCTCGTGCTGCCAGGCCTTGAGCTGCTGCGTGGTCAGCACCTTTTGCACCGGCTGCAGCGTGCCCGTCATGCGCTCGACGATGACAAACTCTTCCGTCGTGTCCGGGTAGCCGACGAGGACCTTGAGCATAAAGCGGTCCACCTGCGCCTCGGGCAGCGGATAGGTCCCTTCGCTCTCGATGGGGTTCTGGGTGGCGAGGACCAGAAAGGGGTCCGGGACGCGAAACGTTTCGCCGGCGATGGTCACCTGGCGCTCCTGCATCACCTCCAGGAGCGCGCTCTGCACCTTGGCCGGGGCGCGGTTGATCTCGTCGGCGAGGAGCAAGTTGGTCAGGACGGGACCGAGGACGGTGTTGAACTCGCCGGTCTTCTGGTTGTAGATGCGCGTGCCGACCAGGTCGGCGGGGACCAGGTCTGGAGTGAACTGGATGCGCTTGAAGTCGCCGCCGATGGCCTCGGCCAGGGTCTTGATGGCCATGGTCTTGGCCAGGCCGGGCACACCCTCGACGAGGACGTGCCCGCCTGCCAGCAGGGCCACGATCAGGCGTTCCAAGAGGTGATCCTGCCCGACGATGACCTTCTTCACTTCGTAGAGGACGCGCTCCATCGGCCGCCCATCCCCCGCATGCACTGGTTCTTGCATAGATGTTCTCCTCAACCCTTCCTCTAATGTGGCGGCAGTCCCGCCGCAGCGGCAGCCACGTTGATGGGCACGGCAAAGCCGATGCCGATAAAGACCTCCTGCTCGGTGGGATTGGCGATTCCGACCACAATGCCCACTACCTGCCCGCTGCGGTTCAGCAGCGGCCCGCCCGAGTTGCCGGGGTTCACGGCGGCGTCGATCTGGATCAGGCCTTCAAGCCGCCGGTCGCTGTCGGGCGGCCGGAAGGACCGCTCGAAACCCGAGATGACCCCGGCGGTCATGGAGCTATACAGGCCGAAGGGGTTGCCGACGGGGTACACTTCGTCGCCGACGCGCATGGCGTTGGGATTCCCCAGCGTGGCGGGCACGACGAGTCCCGGCGGCCGGCTGGCCTGCAGGACGGCGATGTCGTCGTCGGGCTCTTCGGCGATCACCTGCGCCGGTGACACCGTGCCATCGGCAAAGGCGACCTGGATTTCGGTAGCGCCCGCGACGACGTGGAGGCTGGTCAGGATATCGCCGTTCTCGTTGATCACCACGCCGCTGCCGACGCCGCGTCCTGGCTCCCCATCCTCGTCCAGGGCCTCGGTCTGGATCAGGACGAGGGATGGTTGGATGACCTGGTAGACGCGCGACGAAAAGGCAGGGGGCGGCGTCGCCGACGCCAGCGCCTGGGCGATGGACTCGTTCACGTCGCCGATGGTCAGCTGCGGCGCGCGAGGTGCGAGAGCGTTGTACAGCAAGAGCGCTCCCAGTGTGGCCAGAACGCCTAAAGCAAAGGGCGCCGCTCGCCGCGCTCTTTCGGTTATGCGCTGCAGGCGCCCTCGCCGTGGATCTGCTGCCGTGTCAGATCCGGCCTGATCAGGCTCTATTCGTCTCATGCGCTGCCCAGTCTAGACGCAGGACAGGAGGTGCCCCCTCATCCCTCGTGTTCGTCTACGACGACAGGATAGCCGGCTGCTTGCCACGCCGGGAACCCGCCGTCCAATGCCCGGGCATCATACCCTTTGTCCCGGAGCAGGCTTGCAGTACGCTCGCTGCCAGACTGGCCGCGATGCCTCATGCTTCAGTACGTTACGACGGGCCGGTCCCTTTGGATCTGGTCCAGGGCCTGCTCGATCTCGTCGCTCGGGATGTGCCGCGCACCTTCGATGTGGCCGGCGCGGTAGGCCTCTTGACTGCGCACGTCGATCAAGGCGGGCGGATTTGGACCGGACAGCGCGCTCTTCAGCTCAGCGGGAGAAATAAGGTGATCCATCGTGCCTCCTGGTTTGCTTGTCGTTCATTCCGGCGGCAGCCGCAGCCCGGCGACTATGTCGCGCAGGTACGGCTCAAAGGTCGCCAAGGCCTCGTCGCTAGGCATGGACCCCGGCGTGTCGCTGGGGTCGTAGAAAGCGGTCAAGATGTAGAGGTTCTGGCCGTCGATGGCCGCATAGCTCAGCCAGCGCTCGTAAACCTGGCCGTCCTCTTCTACGCCGGCAAAGCCGTAGAACAGCCCCGGCAGCCGGCCGACCTGGACCTCCTCGGGCTCGAGGCGGACAAAGGCGCGGCCTGCGGGGTAGGTGATCCCCCGGTCCTCTTCCACGACGCCCATGTGATCCGCGCGCAGGGCGTGGAGCACGTTCCGGGCGCCGCGGGCCTGCTCCGGGTCGCCGGCATCGAGGGGCACCCCCGGCTCCAGGCCGGCGTCGAGCATCCAGCCGCGGGCGTCCTGGCGCTCATCGATGGAGTACTGGAGCAGCTCGACGGTGCCCGGGAACCCGTCACCCGTGGAGACGCACAGGAACGGCGCCTGGCCCTCGCACGGCTCGACCGTCCAGCCCGGCGGGGCGCTCACCGGGCCCAGCAGCGAAGTGAAGGGATTTGCGGGAGTATTCGGCACCGGCTCGGGGGCCGTGGCGGTCGGAGCGGCGGCGGTGGGGGCAGGAGCGGTCGCCGTGGCGCTTGCTTCCTGCACAGGCGTCGTGGCGCAGCCGGCCAGCAGGACAAGGAGAGCCGGAACGAGGTGCTGAAGACGGATGGCGGTCATGGGTTCTCCTTTTGCGGTTCTCCTTTCCACGTGCCGGTATCTTTTGCCAATAAAAATCACGCTTATCCTAGCATTCTTGTCCGGTGCGGTCTGTAAGGAAGGCAACCTACATCGAGCAGCCGGCATGGCCCTGGTTGCTGTCACTTCCGAATGCGGGCCACGACGGCATCGGGGACTGATGAACCCCGCTCTGCACCGCGGGGTTTCCATAATCCGAACTTGATCCTTGTTGCCTAACCCGCCAAAGGATGGTATAATGGCTTTGTGGCGCTGCCTTTCATGGCCTGAGGAGGTCGTATATGGCCGAACAGACGTCCGATTACAACCGTGCCGCCATCCGCGAGCTGTTGCTTGCCGCCTTCACGGCCAAAGACCTTTCCCGCTTTCTACAGGATCGTCCCCGCCTGCGTCCCGTCCTGGAGCAAATCGGCCCGCGCGACGGACTCGAGGACATGGTCGAGGCGCTGATCACCTACTGCCAGCCACAAGCGCTGATGGAACAGCTACTGGGTGAAGTGAAGCGCTACAATCCACGCCAGTACGCTCGTTTTGAGCCGGGCTTGCGCGGTCCGATGAGTGCCATTGTGCCGGCGCCTCTCTACAACACGGCTGCCATCCGCGAGCTGTTGCTTGCCGCCTTCACGGCAAAAGACCTTTCCCGCTTTCTGCAGGATCGTCCCGACCTGCGTCCCATCCTCAACCGCATCGGCCCGACCTTTGGCCTGGAAGACATGGTGGACGAGATCATCGGTTACTGCGAGCGACAGATGCTCGTGGCTGAGCTGCTGGGGGCGGTCGCTGAAGACAATCCAAGCCAATACGCGCGCTTTGAGCCGCGGCTGCGGGCTGAAATGGACCTCAATGGCGAGCCGGCGCGGGAACAGCGCAGCCGGCCAGGGTCCGCCTCAGAGCAGAGCATTGAGACTGGCCGGCCGGAAACGCCGGCCGAGGCGGGGCTCCCATCTCTCCAGCCCGACCCGCCTGGCGCGGACGTCGTCGTGGCACGGAGCGACGCGTCCCTCCTTGCCGATGTGGGGTCGATCGAGCCCGAGGAGGAGCCGCCGGCCACCCCGGATCCACTGAACCTGGCCCGCGAGCAATTGCAGTTGGCGAGCGACGCCGGGGCGCGGGGGGATCTGGAGGCCGCGAGCCAGGCCTACGCCAATGCCAGCAGCCATTTCTCGGAAGCCGGTGACGAGCGGGGGATGGCGGAGAGCTTTGAGGCGCTGGCCGCAGTCGAGCTGCACATGGGACATGCGCAGATCGCCCGGGATGCCTTCGAGAAGAGCCGCCGCGGGTATGCCAAGGCCAAGGATCGCCAGGCGATGGCGCGCGTTGCCTGGGCAGCGGCGATGCCGCCCTGGCGATGAAGGACTATAACGGGGCGCTGGGCAGCTACGA